>MUCT01000032.1 GCA_002816585.1 SAR202 cluster bacterium Io17-Chloro-G6
ACTCTTTGTAGCAACGGCCTTCAATCCGAACCGTTCACTAACTATAGCAATCGATTGCCTGTCTACTTCAAGAATTGTGTTTGATTCTGGTGTGAATACGTTCTATCAAATCACAATAAAACACAATTTAATTGTCTGAAGCCGACGTTTCCACAGCAAAAATAGTGTACATTGCATGTGGCACATTTATGTCTTACAGTACGTATATAAGGCATCAATAGGACACTAAATCTCGAGGTTGGCTGAAGCGGGTGGGACCAGGGCCGATCTCGCGTCTTGGGCGAAGTCCAGCTCCAACATCGATGCGGCGCCCCAAACCAGGTCTTCCCAAAGCTTTTCCGCAGGAGCACCTGACCTGCACATCCAGTCCGCTGATTCTAAGGGTATTCGGTGGAATTCATTGAGTCCTGTTCCTCTGTGTGGGAAATGGGACACCTCTTGTGTAACGGTGGCGTTTGTGCCGACGCCACCGTTGTTTTTTTACCCTGAGCGCTGAGTCCCAGCAGTTTCATTGCACGTACCAGGCGTCCGGCTCAAAGACGAGTATAGGCCCCATCCGGATGGATGCTATTCAGGAAATTTTCGCTGAAACGCTCCTCACGCCTCCACCGCATTCTCCAGGTGGTTAACTTCCAACAGCTTACCGGAGACATCCAGGTGGATGCTGATCAGGTCGATCCTCCATTGAGATCGTTCGAGGCCATTGCTCTCCAGGTAATGTTGCGCCGTGGCGACCAAGCGCCGGGACTTGGCAACGGTGACCGATTCTTCCGGGGTCCCAAATGCAACGCCACGGCGAGTACGGACTTCGATAAAAACTACTTCCGAGCCGTATTGGGCCACGATATCTACCTCGCCCCAACGGCAACGGTAGTTCGTGGCCGATACTGCGTAGCCTTTGCGCTCCAAGAACCGGCGGGCGTGCGTTTCTCCCCATTGGCCCAATCGGCCTCGAGGCGTGGTCACGTCCAGCTGCCGCCAGGGAACTGCATCACCGCCTGAGCCACTGGAGCAAATGACCGGCGGTGGATAGGGCAGGGACCAAGCTCTCGCAGACGTTCGAAGTGGGCCTTGGTTGGATAACCCTTATGCCTGGCAAACGCGTAGCCAGGATAGGCCGCCTCTGCCTCCACCATCAGTTGGTCACGGGCAACCTTGGCCACGTTGGAAGCCGCGGCAATCGAATAACTGCGGCTGTCCCCTTTGACAATGGTGTCGTAGGCAAATGGACACTCCCGGACGTAGATGTAGTCCAAGAGCAGGTGTCCAGGCTCAATAGGCAATTGCCCCACTGCGCTGAGCATGGCCGCAAGAGCCGCCCGGCCGATGCCCATGACGTCGATATCCTCCGGGCCTACCATGCCGACTCCGACGGCCAACGCATGCTGATGGACAACATCGACGGCACGTTCCCGCCGGGAGTGGGATAACCTTTTTGAATCGTCCAGAAATTGAAGCCATGGCTCAGCGCCGGTTAGGTCCGGGGGAAGTATCACCGCCGCAGCGACAACCGGCCCGGCCAATGGTCCTCTCCCGGCTTCATCGACACCGGCGACGAACTGGATTCCGCGACTGTGGAGCCCCGACTCCAGGGAAAGGTCCGGCATCGGCCACCTCCCGGATAGCCAAATAGCTAGGCAGTGGCCGCGGGCAGGTCCCCGGGCAGGCCGTTTTCCAAACTTGGTTGTTTACTCGGTTCCGTACCCGGCTCAATGGTCCCACCTCCCAACAGCACATCACCTTGATAAAATACCGCCGCTTGACCCGGAGTGACCGACCGCTGGGGCCGGACAAACCGGACCAATGCGTCGTCGCCGGATGGATATAGCACCGCAGCGGCCTCGCTTGACTTGTAACGGATCTTAACGTTGACGTCGACCGGCCCTTGTGGCGGGCTTCCCAAAGGATAGTTGACTCCAGAGACCCACATCTGGTCCCGCATCAAGGCCTCTTCTGGTCCGATGACCACCCGGCGGGATTCAGGCTCCAACCGGACCACGAACCGTGGCTCCCCTTGGGCGACGCCCAGACCGCGCCGCTGCCCAATGGTGAAATACTCAATGCCCTCATGCCGGCCCACAACCGTCCCGTCGAGTTCAACGATGTCGCCTGGGACCGTGGCCAACCGCTGCTTGAGAAAATTCTTGTAATCCCCTGAAGGGATGAAGCAGATGTCTTGGCTGTCGGGCTTAGCTGCGTTCAGCAATCCGGCACCCTCGGCCATCCACCGTATCTCGTCTTTGTGGTAGGCGCCCACAGGCATAAGCGTGCGTGCCAGTTGTTCCTGCCCCATGCCAAACAGCACGTAGGACTGGTCTTTGGATTCGTCAACAGCCTTCTTAAGAACGATGCCGTCTGGACCTCGCGCTATTTGGGCGTAGTGACCGGTGGCCACATAATCGGCTTCTAAGACGGCGGCCCGTTCCATGAGGTGGCCGAACTTTATCTTATCGTTGCAGGCGATGCAGGGATGGGGAGTGCGGCCTAGTTGGTATTCGGATGTGAAGTAATCCACCACCTGAGACTGGAATTCGCGCTGTGTGTTTAAGACGTAATGGGGGATACCCAAACGACGGCAAACGGAGCGGGCGTCCTCCACGTCGTCCAAGGTGCAGCAGCCCTGGTAATTGGGGGGGAGATTGGCTTCTCCAGGCCCGTCCAGGTTATATAGCTTCAACGTGACGCCGACGACGTCGTAGCCCTGCTGTTGCAATAGCAGCGCGGCAACGGAGGAATCCACGCCTCCGCTCATGGCGACGGCTACCTTTTCCGACATCTCTTCATACTCCCATTAGGCCCAAACGATCTACAAATCAGCATACCCGATTCATGCGGTACGGCCAATAGAAGCCAGTGCCGTCTCACACCACGACTGGCGTCCCGTCCGTAGACCGCCAGTGAGTCATATTCGCAAGTCGCGTAGCCCACAAGACCCAACAGTTAGCCAAAATTCGTCGATTCGCATGAGGCTGATCGACGACTAAACTAGCACATAATGTACAAACGCCTGCCGACTGGGCCGGGCGCATTCCGTCCGTGGGCGTCAACGGGGATTGGCCGATGGCAGAAGAATCAACGTTCCAACAATTCTGCACCAACTGCGGGACACAGCTGATTCAAGGGGCGGACTTTTGCCCATCGTGTGGAACACGGGCAAGAGGACGAGACGCCGAGGCCGGAGGCGTGGGTCTTGATTATGGCGGCGGCCCAGTCTTCGTACAATTTTTGGGGACGGGCCTTCAATTGCTGGTTAGGGGTATATTCGCCGTCATCCTGATGATATTGATAATACCCTATGGCTGGGGGGTCTCGTTGTTGTCCGGCTGGTACGTGAACAATCTTGCGTTCAGCGACGGCAGAACAGCTAATTTTACCGGGCGCGGCAGTCAGATTTGGTATTACATCTTTCTTTTGCTGTTGACGATTTTTCTCAACATTATTCCGTTGATCGGCGGCATTCTCGGGTGGTTGGTTTCAATGCGCATAGAGCTGGCCCTAACTCGATGGTTCTTTGGCCACATCCAGTTAAGCACTGGACAGACACTGCGGTTTGACGGGAGTTACTGGCCCTTCGTTGGATGGAATTTGCTGTGGGCCGTGTCCTTCATCACCATCATAGGCTGGGCGTGGGTTGCTTCTGCATGGATGCGGTGGCTCTGCGAGAACGTGGACATCGGGCAGGAAAACTTGGAGTTCGTGGGGGCGGCTTGGAGTTCCTATGGCGCGGAATTGCCGCGGTGTTGGGCAGTATCTTGATCATCACGATTCCCTGGATGACCGTTTGGTATCTCCGGTGGATCACCCGTAACATAGTGATTCATCCCGGAGTAACAATCTCCTAAGGCGCTCATGCATCCAAATTCCGCCCGTCGTAGTAATCTATCAACAAGGCCCTGCGTTGTGTGATGATTGCGGCAACGGACTAACTTGGTGTGGGACGGCCAATGGCGGAAAGAGATAAAAACGAATTCTCGGGACGCCAATTCTGCGGGAATTGCGGCGCTGCGGTTGCCCCCGGCGCATCGGCCTGCTCTCATTGTGCCACCCCGGTGCAGCGTGCCACCCCGATGCAACCCGAGGAAAACGCACAAGTGCTTCTGGAAGATTACACCCCTTACTGCCGGGCCTGCGGGGTGGCAGTGGCAAGGGAAGCGGCGCTCCATTGCCCCCAATGCGGTGTGGGACCCCTCTGCCATCAGCACTTCTACCCGTCGTCGCAAACCTGCGCCCTCTGCCCGTCATCTGGGGTGGCGCCGCCCGGCGAACAAGATCCCTCCTCGCTCCCCAACCGGCCCAGAGGCCCGTGGGCCCAACCAGCTACCATGTTTCCCTGCCATCGATGTGGGGCCCGCCTCCGGCACGGCGTGGGCTTCTGCCCAAGTTGCGGAGCCAAACATCCAGGCGTCGGAGAAAATTCCAAAAACGTAGGCTTCTTGCCTCGTCTCGGCGCGTCCATCATCGATGTTGTGGTGCCCATATTGGCAAGTGGAATCGTTATCGCTCTTATTGACCTCCCAGGAGTTTTCCCCCTCATTTTTGTTTGCTACCACACAATCTTCACTTACAATTTTGGTCAGACCCCCGGAAAGATGATGTTGGGACTCCAGGTGGTGGATGCAGCCGGCCACAGACCTACGTTGAAGCAAATTATTTTACGTGAGGTGCTGGGTAAAATGATCGTCTTCTTAACCATGTTCGTTGGGTTTCTCTGGGTACTCTGGGACCCCAAGAAACGTGGTTGGCACGATTACATTGGCGGCACTTACGTAGTCAAGACGGAGCGCAACTAGCCCTCCAAGCATAGGCGCTGGGTGCCTGGGGTTCTTGGGTCTGCTACACTGTCCCGCAACTAGACCGAAGCAGTGCCTGAGCAGTAGATGGAGGATATTGATGGCAGTTACATTTGGCACTTCACTCCCCAGCCGGGGCGAGATGGCCGGCCCGGAGCAGCTCCGCAGCGTGGCGCAGCGAGCCGAGGACCTGGGCTACGACCACGTATGGGTTAGCGACCACATCGTGCTCCCGAAAAAAGTCGATTCCTTCTATCCCTACGCTGCGGATGGCGTAGCCACTTTCAAGCCCGAAGAGCCTTACTACGAACCGCTGGCGGCCCTGAATTTCATCGCCGGTTGCACTCAGCGGGTTCGTCTAGGCACCCACGTTCTGATCATCCCCTACCGCAACCCGGTGCTAACGGCCAAGATTCTATCCACGCTGGACGTGCTGTCCGGCGGCAGGGTGATCTTGGGCGCGGGAGTCGGATGGATGGAAGAGGAGTTCCAGGCCATGGGGCTCGACACCTACAAAGAACGTGGGGCGGTCACCGACGAATACCTGGAACTCTACAAGGAACTCTGGACCAAGGAAAGCCCTTCATTCCAAGGCAAGTATTACCAGATATCGGATAGCGGGTTCGAGCCCAAGCCGGTGCAAAGGCCCCACATGCCCATCTGGATCGGCGGGCACACCGGCCCAGCCATCCGCCGGGCCGCCAAGTACGGCGACGGCTGGATGCCCATTGGGCTGCGTCCCCCCGCCATCTTGGAACCTGAAGAGCTGGCCGGCAAGATTGCCCGTCTCCGGAAACTGACCGTGGCAGCAGGCCGGCCCGAGGACGCGGTCTCCCTCACCTTCAGCACCAGCGTTGTCTTCAACGATGCCGCCGGTAGTTCCCGCGCGATGATGCAGGGTAAGCCCGAGCAGATAGCCGCCGATTTGCGGCAGTACCAAGACCTGGGCGTATCCAACTTCATCATCGGATTCCAGGGCGGCGCCGTTCCCGAACTACAAGAAAACATGGAGCGCTTCTCAAGAGAGGTCATGACCCTGGTCCCCAATTAGGCAGATAGCGCGGCCAGTGGATTCTGTCCTGCGCCGGAATGACGGCGTAGGCCAAGTGTTTTCTCAGATCGGCAACCCGAGAATCTCCCTTGATTGTTGGCTCTGGACGTAAAGTACTAAGTCTGCGTTTATTGACCGGGAGGCCGGTAGGTAACTTCCTTGGCCTTCTGAGCGGCGGTGAAACCGTCGGATGTCGGGATTAGCACGGTGGTGTGCAGGTTGGTGACTGAGCCGGAGGCGCCGACCGCCATGACCGCGTTCGCCATTGCCGTGTCGTCGGGCATTTCAAAGATGCCGACAACGTCGTAATCGCCGAAGCAATAATCTAGGGAGACCATTTTTCCTCCCAGAGATTCCACCAGTGTTCTGATCACCCCCGACCGGTCCTCAGGGCTGGAGACCAATCCGGCCATGCCTTGCTATGTGTGTAACTTGCCTGAAGTAGATAGCGGGGCATTTTGCCTTCCCACAGAGTAGATATATACCCTGAGTCCCCCTGGCTCTCCGGTTCCGTCTACGCCACGGGCGCCTCGGTCACCCCATATTTCTTTTCCAGCTCGTAGATTTCGTCCAGGCCCAACAGACCCGCCACGTCCCAGCGAGTGCCATAGCGTTCTGGGTTGACGGCCCCATCCTCCATCAATTCGGTGTAGGAATCCTTGAGCTGCTTGTATATCAGCCAGATGGTGCTTCCGCAAATCATTAACTTGTAGCCAAGGGCGTCCATCTCTTTGGTGTTGGCCAAGTCGCCGTTGTACATCCTGGGCAGGCTGGCCATGTCCCGGGCATAGTTCTCAATGTCATCGCGGCTCTTGATGCCATCGACGAAAACCAGGTCGGCGCCGGCGTCGATGTAGGCGTGGCTGCGCTTGATGGTGTCCTCCCAGCCGGTTACGGCGTAGGCATCGCACCGGGCTATAACCAAGAAATCCGGGTCGGTTCGGGCATCCAAAGCGGCCTTTATCTTCTGCACTGCTTCTTCTTGGGGGATCACCTGTTTGCCGGCAAAAAAACCGCACTTCTTGGGAAATACCTGGTCCTCGATATGGACTCCAGCCACCCCCGCCGCCTCATATTCGCGGATGGTCCGTTGGACGTTAAGAGGATTGCCGTAGCCCGTATCCGCGTCGCAGATCACTGGGATGTCCACCGCTCCGGCGATGAATTTGGCGTTGGTCACCATTTCGGTCATCGTCAGCAGACCAACGTCGGGGAAGCCCCGTTCCGCGGCGGTGCCGGCCCCAGTCATGTAGACAGCCTGGAATCCCACCGACTCGGCGATCTTGGCGTGGAAAGCGTTGAGCACGAACGGCGCAACAGTCAGGCGGCCTGAACTCAGCATCTGGCGTAGCTTGGCAGTGGTCTTCATTCCCTTGTCTCCTCTCTCAAAACCGGGTCTAAACACACGGAATCTATAAATTGAGAGCATGATAACCCAGGGCTTGGAAGACTGCCAGCAGAGGGTGTGGGTCAGCGCGGAAATCCCCCTAAATCACCCTTCGCAAAGGGGGACTTGAACCTCCCCCTTTCGTAAAGGGGGACCGCGGGTGATTTCAGCAATTCTAGAGCATGTAACTGGCGAGGATCTCCCAGCGTAGGTCGGGCGCCCATCCTCCCTGGCTCCAGTCGCCGCCGGCCGCCTCCGAGTGATAGCGCAGCAAAACCAGCCGCCAAGCCCGGGCCAACGATGGCACTCTCATGTCGATCGCCACGCCCTTAGAAAAGTCGTAGGCCTCAGCCATCACATCTGGTGGCAGGTTGGCGTATTCCATAAGATTTATCTTAGGGTGGAATTCACCGGATTCTGGCGGCAGGACCGCGCCCGGCAATCCGTCGACAAGGGTCGTGGCCTCACTTTGCAGAACGGTCAGAGGATGATTGGGATTGGTCTCCTGAAAGTCCAGATAAACGTTATTGGATTCTTCGGTTGGTCCGCCCCTGGCCACGCCCTGGCAATTGATGGAAAATCCAGGGCTGCGTTTCCGGCTCTCTTCGGCCAAACGGGCAGCGTCATGGAGCAGCAGGTCGACCGCATTATCTTCACACTGAAAATAACTAACCACGCTCATGCGTAACAGGTGCATCTCGGCGGCCCACGATGCGTATTGCCCGCAAATGATATTCCGGGCCCGGTAGGCCCGTGCGGTGAACGCAGGGTCCATGACTAATTCGATGCCCAACCTTGTAGACACTTCTTACTCCTCACGACCCGGATTCCCGGCTTGTTTAGATCGCGGACAAGTGGCCGGCCAACTCTGCCAGACCGGGCGCTTCCAGGTCCGCTTGGGAGCCGTCGGCGTCAACGTAAGGTATCCCGTAGCGGTTGATGTAAGCCCCAGCCATGCCCGCCGCCCGCGCTCCACGGATGTCCCAGGCATGGGCCGCAACATGAAGCACCTGATCGCCAGGCAACTCCAGCTCTTTGATGGCGTGTTGGTACACGGCGGAGTGGGGTTTATAGTATCCTGCCTGCTCGGCCGAGATTGTCCGGTCAACCGGGATGCCAAGTCGGCTCACCGCCTGTTCCAAGGACGCCAGGTCTCCGTTGGACAAGACCGACAGCTTGTATTTGCCCTTCAACCGGGTGAGGTTTTCGTTGACGTCAGGGAAGAGGGTCGGCGTCGCCTGGGTGGTAACCAGTTGTTCGATGTCGTCCTTGGTGTGCTCGATCTTGAGCTTGAAGAAAAGCTGACTAAGGGTCAACCGGCGGACCACTTCGAAGGGAGTCCGGGGACGGCCCAAGAAGGAGTCTACGTTGCTCTCGAAGAGGTAGGCTGCCTCCCAGGCCTGCACCACCTCGCTGGCTCTCCCGGGATAGCCGTTGGCTTCGAGAAACTCCGCGAAACCGGGAGCAAAGCTGGCGTCCAGGTCCAGCAATGTGCCGTACATATCGAAGGTGATGGCGCGCACCGGTTCTAATGGTATTTTTGGCATGGCATTCGGATAAGAGAAGTTTAATCTTCGCACCAAGGTATGCAACACACCGCTGGTCGCCTGTAGGGCAAGTATGAGGATGCGTTTACCGGACGGCCCGGTTCGCGACGACCACGGCCAGGGCCAGAAAAGCGACCAGCGCTACGATCGTAACGGTGACCATCCATTGAGGAAGCACAGCGGCGGGCTTTTGACCCGTCCGCTCCCGCTCCATGATCTCCTCGGGCACCAACTCAAGGACCTCCCGGGCCGTCATCTCGTCTCCCTCATAGACCAGCAGGTCGTGGGGCATATTGTAGGCCGACCCCCAAAGTCCGGGGCCGCCGCGCAGGGAACGGACGAGACAGGGTATGCCCTCAAGTTGGAGGCGTTGTTCCGCCATCCGCGCCGTGGGCTCGTTGTCGAATACTTTCAGGCTTACCTGTTTTCGACGCCGCTCGCGAGACATATGCCCATTATAGTGGTTGGACCCACGGAACGTTCGATCGTAGCGGGCAAGGCGAATCTCAGGCGTAAATAGCAGGTACCCCCATGCCTAAGAAATGATATACTACTATCGCGCACGGCTGGCCGAGGTGGTGAAATTGGTAGACACGCGGTCTTGAGGGGGCCGTGGGCGTAAGCTCGTGTGGGTTCAAATCCCACCCTCGGCACCATATTTGAATAGCCCAGCTTTATTGAGCACCGGGGCGACGTAGCCAAGTGGTTAAGGCGGAGGTCTGCAAAACCTCTATTCGGCGGTTCGAGTCCGCCCGTCGCCTCCAAAAACAACGCCCTGTCAAGCACAAATTTAACGGGCGCAACCACTTAGATTGTTACACTCGCGACCACCACACCCGCTCATCGCCACACTATCGCACCTGCGTACCACACTGTTACACTGTTGACGCCCATATGTTTATCAACACGCGTTTTTGTCAACGCATGTGTGTTGACACTAATGGGTATCCTCGTTACGATATATCGACCTGCGATTACCCACGTAGGCAAGCGGCATATGCCTGCAACACCCAATACTTCGATCGCGGGAGGAGGGAGCAACATGGAACGCAAAGTTGTTGTGGTTGGATCGATTTCGGTCTGGCAGCGCGACCAGGGTAAGATGTTTGCTGCCCGATTCGAACCACTCAAACTAACCTCGTATGGACGTACCAAGGATGAGGCCGAACGGGCTGTCAGAGAACAATTCAAGCGGTTTGTACACGCCAACCGAGAAATCGGTGTGCTAGAGAAGCTGCTAGATAAGGTCGAGGCCGAATGGTATTGGGAAGATGAATATCCTTCCGACACCGAGGCTCCAATTGAATACCTCGATGGCCCCGCCGACGCGGCGCACGCTGCGTCTAAACCAAAGGGCGGCTACACCCGCGTTAACTCAGACCTAGCTATCGCCGCATAGCCGTGCAGATTCCATTCGAACGATACCGCGCCGAATTGATTAGAGAAGGGCTGCTTGAACGCAGCCCTTACTCATTTTACTACCCCGATAACTCCATGGTGTTCACCCCTGAGGCCGGTCCCGACGGGATGATTGACCTCGACTTCACCACCGAACAAATCGGTTTATGGTCTCCGGAATTAGCGGAGCGCATCAAAGCCCGAATCCTAGATCAAAGCTCCAGCGACTGACTAATCTGTTACTCCCCTTCCCTAATAACCGATCTCTCCAAGGCCAAAGTGATGTAACCCCAGCTCGAAAAGCCGGGATGGCGGAATGGTAGACGCGGCGGACTTAAAATCCGCTACCTTTGCGGGTGTGTGGGTTCGAGTCCCTCTCCCGGCACCAACTTCTAGGCACGAAAAGGCCCTCTAATTACGAATCAG
>MUCT01000033.1 GCA_002816585.1 SAR202 cluster bacterium Io17-Chloro-G6
CTCACATACCACGACACTTTGACTCTCACACCGCGGCGTTTAGTGGTACAGTTTCTCTCCGCCCTGCCGGTACAATTTCTCTCCGCCCTTGACAAACCTTCTTTGTAGAGCCAATTGAAGAAAGCCCTGACAGACCTCACGTAACAGTTGATGCTCTGGGGTGACAGCAACTCCATTTGAGTAGGAAAGATCGGATGGTCCTCGTATTTCCGCCGCTTTTGGAGATGTAGGATGTACTCCCGCATCACCCCTATATCCACGTTACCAAGGATCGGGGTGATGCGGGCACCCTTCAGATAGTCAATGAACAGTCCGAGGCCGATGTTGTACCACCGGACCGTCATAACCGTCTTACCCTCGCTCCGGTTGAACGCCTCAAATTGCAGAATCAGTTTTTCAAGTTGCGTGTCGTCCTTATTCATTGAGTTCCACCTCATGGCATTTTTAGCCATAATAAAAGCCCTCCTCTACGACTTTCTAATCTGGGTGACGCCGGCGTGACCTTGCCGTGAATCCGGCGTGACGCGGGCGTGAAGTCAAGGGGGCTATCTCGAGCACGCAACGATAATTGGGAAGTTAACGAGTCACTGTAGTGGTTTTTACCTCCTTTTGTGCCTAGAGGGCCTTACCGTTCTTAGAAGGCAGCCGCTCTATCCCCTGAGCTACTGGGACGTGATATATGCCTAAATCAGAACCGTTATTGTGGGCGTAACGGCTCACAGATACTTTCAGGACTAAGATCCGATGGATGGCCCTTACGACCCATTGATTATATCAGACGGCCCGTTAATATTAACGAAAGGTAAGCAGTAGGAAATCCAAGGGATCCGACGTACCAACTGCCTCGGTCTCCACAACTATTGATCTTACCAAGTCTGGTATCGATCCGACGAAGTCTGGCCTGTCATCGAGGTTTATCACATCAGCAATACACAATTCTGGAACCGGATTTCGTTGTGTAAGATTGCCGCTCAGCCGTTCGCTGTTTGCATCTATTTGTTGCGGCAATGCTGGTAGCAGACGGCGCTGATGATACTGGGGCGCCTTGAGGAAAGCGTCGCTGGCAACTCATCCCACAAAATCCGGTAACTGTACCCGGCGCGGATTGCGAATGTTCTAGCGCTCTGTCAGAATGAAACCCCCTAGCGATCAAGCCAAAATTGGTGGCTGGCCCATATTGGGGCCGAAGAATTCTGCCGCCTCGCCGGCAGAGGAGTGAAGGGTAATGGCAGACGAGTTACTGAACCTGGAATCCAAGCCCGCAGCAAAGCAATTGATCGCGGGATGGCGGCGGCAATGGTCCGATGGCGGCGAGGTCTCGGGCGGCCTGCCCCGCTACCTGGTAAACAAACTGGGCGCGGTTCAGATCGGCGAAATGGGCCCGGAAGTCTCCAAGCTCTGCTACCCGTTCCAGGTACCGGGAACCCACGACACCTATCGTCCCAGGGTGGCTTACAGTGATGGCCTTCCCAGCCAGCCCATGACCCGGCGCAACCGGTTCTACGACGGCGGAAATGGCCTGGTCATATTCGTCGGCCAGGAACCTTGGTTCCGCATCGACGTGTACGCTGAGGCGTTCTTCCAGGCGGTCGCTGAACTGGGAACGCCCAAAATCGTTGCGGTAGAAGGGTATAACGGCGCCGCCCCGCCCGACATGGAGCGCAGCGTCAGCTGTATCTACAGCCGTGCCGACATGAAGGCGAACCTGGACAAGTACGGACTGCGGTACTCCAACTACGGCACCCAGAGCCGCAACGGCCCCACGATTGCCATGGCTCTAGTGACCATCGCCCATTACGAACATCCAGAACTGGAGATGCTGCGCATGGGCGCGATGGCGCCAATGTACCCGTTTCTTACCTCCAGTAACGATCCCGTGGGCATCAGCCGTGATCACAGGGCGTTTTACGACATCATGCGGCGGATCAAGGCGATGTTTGAATTGGATATCGACCTTTCTGAACTGATGTCTCTTGGCGAAGCAGAGTCTCAGGAGTTGGTAGACACGCTGGAGAAGATTGCATCGACCAACCCAACCGCCAAGGAACTGATCGAACGTGCCAAGTCCGACTTTAACTACGTGCCCTTTGAAACCGTCGTTTCTTTGGACCCGGCGTTGGACCGGACTCTGGAAGACATCCTCCGGAACGCGCCCGACAATTCGGAAGACACCTAAAAGTCATTTCAAGGTGTGGTTCGACAGGCTCACCATGAGCGGGCCAGCATCTGATTCCCGTTCGTTCTGGGCATGTCGAAGGGCCGTTTGGATTGCATCTGCGGATTTCGATACAGCTTTTAGAGCGCGTTCAACACTCTAGGACCCGAACCGGTAGGAACCCTTAGACGAGGCCTTCTCCTCGGGCGGCCTTCTCTATCAGGTCCCAACCTTCTTCGGTCCCCGGCACAAAACTATCGCAGGCCTCACCGTCCAAAACCGATTTCCCCACCGGGTCGTCGGCCGTGACCGAGAGGAAGGCTGACTCGATCTCCGCTGCCAACTCTGGGTCCAAGGTCTGCTGCGATGTGAAACAGCAGTGGCTATACCCAGGGCTGGACCAGAAAATCCGGAAATCGTCGCGGGGCAATGTGCCGTCTTCGGCCATGACTTCCATGGTCCGTTGGCTTACAGCGCCCGCGTCGTATTCTCCCTTGACAACCCGCTCGATCACGTCTCGTTCGTCGGACTTGGTATCTGACTTCCGATCATCGTAGAAACTGTTGGCAGACAGGTCTTTCGAGGGATTGATACCGGAATCCTTCAAGAGAGAGTAAGCCAAAAGTCCCGCCTGCACGGAAGACCGACGGCCAAAAGCGAAGGTCCTGTCCTTGAGGTCCTCCACGGTCAGGATATCTGAGTCCGCGCGGGTGATGAAGTGAGTTGTAACGTTAACGTCCACATCCCGCATGGCGATGACCCGGCAGTCGCCGCCTACCTGAAGTTTGATCTTCACGTAGCTGAGCGGACCGTTCCAGGCCAGATCGATCTCTCCCTTCACAAAGGCATCGACCATAATCTCGTAATCGGAGTACAAGACCCATTCCAGGTCTATTCCCCTGCGTCGAAACAGGGTCTCAAGCCCCTGAAAAACCTGCATGTGGGAGGCGGATGCTGTGCCACCTAACCTAACCATCGCCATCCTCCATAATCAGTATTGGGGAACCACAAGGGTGTTGGCTGAGTATAGACGAAGTGGTCTGATGCAGCAATCGACCTACAAGTTGGTTTGGGATCAAGCAAACATGCTGGAAACTGAATTAGACCGCTGTGGAAATGGCATGGTCCAAGATATCCGCCGCTTGGTCCATCTGGGCTTCGGTGGTCGTAAAGGGGGGCACGAAACGGAAGACGGAGCCGTTCCGGCGCACACTTAGGATCAGTCCATTCTCAAGGCACACACGTCCAATCGCCCGGCCCGCCTGATAGGCAGGCTCACGGGTCAAATGGTCGCTAACTAGTTCGATCCCCTGCAACAGTCCCCGGCCTCGAATGTCGCCAATGATATCGTGCTTTCGGGCCAGCCGTTCCATATGCTCCCGCCAGTAGGCCCCGATGCGCAGGGAAACATCAACCAGCATCTCTTCCAAGATTATGTCGATGCTGGCGATAGCAGCGTTACATGGCATCGGGTCGTTGGAATGGGAGTGGCCCACGACCAACCCGGAGGCCGACACCTTCTCTTCGATCTCGTCGGTAGTGATAGCCGCGCTGATGGCCACTCCGCCTCCGAAATGCTTGGAGATGGTGAAGATGTCGGGCACGACGGCTTCATGCTCAAAGCCCCACATCGATCCCAGTTTGGCCAACCCCGTCTGGGCTTCATCAACGATCAAGAGGGCCCCCCGTTCCTCGCACTTGCGCTTGAGTTCCCGGAGCCAGCCGCCGGGCAGGTCAATAACACCTCCGGCACTGAACAACGGCTCAGTGATGACGCCGGCCAGTTGGCCGTCGGCCTGGGCGTCCAGCAGGTCAAAACTAGTGTTGAGACAGGTGTAGTCACAACCGCCCCTGTCCTTGCAATACGTGCAGCGGTATTCATAGGGGGCCAGGATGGGGTAGTGGCCGGGAGCGTAGGGTCCGTAACCCTCGTGCCAGCCTGAGAAGGTGACTGCCCGGGTGGAATCGTTCATGCCATGAAAGCTCACCGCCGGACTGGCGAATTCATAGCCCCCGGTAAACCGCTTGGCGATGGCCATGGCCGCCTCGTTGGAGTCGCTTCCCGAGGTTAAAAACATGGACCGGTCCATCCCATCCGGGGTAATCTCGGCCAAGCGGGCAGCCAGGATTATCTCCCGGTCGTTGAACATGCTCATGTGGCTGTGGATCAGGGAATCACAGCTTTCCTGGAGCGCCTGGACGATGCGGGGATGGTTATGCCCTAGGGCGCCGCACATCTGACCAGAGTTAAAGTCCAGGTATTCCTTGCCGTTCACGTCGCGGACGATTGAACCCCTCCCCCAAACCATAATCGGGCCATTGACCGCGTTGGAATCTATGCGGCTCCTGAAACTGTACTTGCGGGCCAGGTCCAGCAATTCCTCTTCGGTCAGCTTTTGGGTCATGAGACCGCCTCCATATCAATGAGCTATAGCGCCAATCGCCGCCGTGAATAATCTATACATAGACAGACCGCCGGGAATCCATGTCCCTGGCGGTCTGAGTGGTCTATTTCTCGATCAGACTCCCGGTCCAACTAATTCGAGGTTAGCCACCGGCTATTTCTTGAATTCCGGCATCACTTCCTTGCCGAACCGTTCCAGTTGCTCCAAGATTACGCTCTGGGGCGTGCCGATGACTGAGCCCACGTTTACTTGCTCCAGTCCGGGGTAGCGGGACTGTACGTCGTGGATCTTCTCGGCAACCATTTCTGAGGGGCCGCAGAGCCAAGATCCAGCCTTTACACCTTCTTCAATCGTTGGCAGACCGGCGGACCTGGCCTTGGCGGAACCCTGGGCCAAGGCGGACATCTGCTCGTCCGACAGCCCCCTCACGAATCCCAGAGGTGCGAACATCTTCATGTTCTCTTCAAAGAACCCCTTTGCTTCGGTGATTGCCTTTTCTTCGGAGTCGGCAATCTGAATGGAGTAGCCGATGCACAGGTCGGTGCCCAGTTCGGTCTCACGGCCGTGCTTCGCCAGGGTGTCGCGCCACTGGGTGATTACCTGGTCTTGGGCCCCGCCGGCAGCGGCGCCGCCGCCAATGATGCCCTTGATGCCGTGTTTGGCCATGAAATCCATGGCCCGCTGGCTGGCGCTGACCACCGGCTGCCAAGTTTCAACGGGTAGAGTCCGGGGCCGCGGCACCAGCGTAATATCCTTGAGGGTATAGCCCCGGTAGGGGACCTCGGGCGGAAGGGTGTAGTGCTTGCCCTGGTGTGAGAAAGACTTCTCGTTGAAGGCCTTCATGATGATTTCAACCTGCTCTTCGAACATCTCCCGGTTGGCGTCGTTGTCGCTGGCGGTGCTGGGCACTCCAAAGGTGTCGACCTCTCGGGAGTGGTAACCGCGGCCGACGCCAAATATGACCCGCCCACCGGTTAGGATGTCGGCGGTGGCGTAGTCTTCGGCCAAGCGCAGGGGATGCCACATGGGATTGATATTGAAGCCGCATCCGAATTTCAGGTTCTTGGTCAGATGGGCCAGGTGGACATAAAGCAGCAGGAGGTTGGGTAGGCATTCGTATCCTTCCCGTTGGAAGTGGTGCTCAGCCGACCAAAATGTGTCATACCCCAGTTCTTCCATCTTGAGCACGATGGCCTCGGTCTTACCGAACACCCCGGCCAACCGTTCATCTGAAAGCCAACGGTCGTTTACTGGTGTGGCATCGTGGCCCATGTCTTCGAAGTCGACGTGCCCGGCGAATAGACTTCCGAATTTGGTGATCATCGAATCCTCTCTGGTTATTGGAATTTGGGGGATTTGGGAGCGCTACCGCTCATTTTAAGGAGAGACCAATGATTGTCAACCGCAGGGTAAAGACACTCCGGGGAGAGGTTTACCTTCATTTTGTCCGGTACTAACCCAAAAGGCCCCATGGTATATTCCCGCCGCTTTGTTAAAATTAATTGCTGCGATATCGATGGGTATACCTAGCTGGCAGGCCACCTCCAGTGAGCGACATTCATGGCTAGAGCGAATACAGGACGCAAGATCATGATCGTAGACGACGAATCCGAGTCGGCGATACTCCGCGCCGTCCGCCGCCGCTTGGCGGCGGAAGGCTGGGATGCTTTGGTGGTCCAGCCTGAACTCGGGCACTCGGTAGGGGAGGAGTTCCAGACTGCCGCCCTCTGGTCCATAGGAGAGGAGCGGCCCGACGCTGTGTTGCTCGACGTCCGGTTCGGCGAACACCGTGACGACCAGTTCCGCGGGCTCAACATCCTGAGCGAGATCGTGGAGCAGTGGCCAAAGCTGCCAATATTGATGTTTACGCAATACTCTCAGGGTCCTGACCGCGAGACCGCGGTGCGGGGTTCCTTGAAATGGGACGCCCCAATCGACTTCATAGATAAATTGGCCAGCCCCGACGAAGTGGTCCTGCGGCTCCGGCGGCTCATTGGCACCTCGCCTGAATCCATACCCGTCGGTGACCAGATACTGGTGGATGTCAGCAAACGGCTAGTGTACGTCAGCGACGGCGATGACCTGTTGCCGGCGTTGGATATACAGGGCATGAAATTCGAGATCTTCCTGGAACTTGCGGCCTCTTGGTATCGAAGCCCTGGCGAGTTGGTGGCTTTTTCACGCCTGGAGCGTTACTCTGAAGGCGAAGACCCGCGCGCCTCGCTGCGTGTGAGGATCCGGGAGATTAAAGACGCCATTGGCAAAGCTATGAACACCCGCTTCGGCCCTTCTGAACTAATCTTGAACGTTAGGGACCAGGGTTACCGGCTGGTGCCACCCAAGCCATGACCAGAATCCTTACACCGATCAAGTTCGTCGGCGGTGTTATTGCCCTCGCCGGTGTCATCTGCATCATCCTCGCCCCACTCATCGGCAAGAGCTCTTTTGACTATCTTTGGGGGATTGAGCCGCTCTCATATATCGGCGGCGTTCTCATGATCGCCGGACTGGGAGTGGCGGCGGCGTCTTATGCCGGAGTCGAATGGTCCCGGCGACGCTCGGGGCACGGGTCGAATAATCGGCAGCCCGGTCATAGCTGGAGTGAGACCACTCTCCAGTACTTCCAGCTCTTTGACCACGACCTGGGCCGCCCATTGAGAAGGATCGCCGGCAAGGAACGGGAGTTGAGGGCGGTGTTGCAGGCCGGGCCGGACACCATGGACTCGGGAGTGAAGGACCTGCTGGATGAAATCGAGCGCCAAACCCCAAATTTCCGATTGATGATGTCGAACATGCAGGTCTTGATCCAGTTGGAGTCTCCGGAAAGCGACGACCAATTATTGCCCGTGGAGCCGGCTGAGGTCATCAGGCGCATCGCCGACCGGTACTCATCGGTGGCTTCCGAGGCCGGCAAGGAGATCACCTGGTGGTCGGAGCCGGCCGAATTGGGCTTGGTTTATGCCAACGGCAACGCCATCGAGCATATCGTGACCAACCTGGTGGATAACGCGGTGCGCTTCGCCGGCACTCACGTGGAAGTGAAACTCACCAAAAACCCCAGCCATTTCTTCATCCGTGTTTGGGACGACGGGCCGGGTATCGGCCCACAATACACTCAGCATTTGTTCGACCGGGGATGGACCCCCGAAGTGGTCCGAAGGGAAGAGAAATCCAGTTCCGGACTGGGGCTGTTCATCGCCCGCAGCTTGGCCAGAAGATCCGGCGGCGACTTGACCGTGGAGAGTGACGACCAAGCTGACGGCGAACATCACACAGCCTTTTTATTGAGTTTCCCATCTAATCTGGGGGCCCAATCAAACGGTGTCCGGTAATTGTTTCCGGCCCACGATTCCCAGATAAAGTTGGGCAGGGCTAGGCCAATCAACCTCAGGGCGGCGGATACTAATCGTAAAACGTGGAGTCTCGTTCGATGAAGCTGAAGGGAGCCTTTTTAACCTTGATGGTAATCTCATTCGTCTTATCTGCCTGCGCCTCTGAGGTAGAACGGACCGTCGCACCAACTGCAACTCTGGCGCCTACCGCCACACCAACACCGCCGCCAACACCAACGCCAACACCAACACCAACACCAACTCCCACGCCGACCGCTACTCCGACCGCTACTCCGACAGCTACTCCAACGCCATCTCCTACTCCGACGCCAACACTCACACCCGTGCCCGTGGCAGCTCCGCTACCGGCAAGGGACAAGGACACGTTGCCGCATGTATTCGTGGGCGGCGTGACCATCGGTGGCCTTGCCGCCCCAGACGGCACTCAGGTTACTGTATGGGTCGCAGAGTACGATGCTCCAGTGGGCACCGACATCACTTCGGGTGGTAATTACTCCGTGCTGGCCAACCAGCATGGCGTCAAATCGTTCGCAGGCGAAACCCTGATATTCAAAGTCAACGGCCAAGATACGGGAGAAACCGGGATTTGGGAGACAGGCAATGCGACGATATTGGCTCTGTCGCTGGAATAATACGCTGTGGCCTACTCGAGGATGACGATGTTGCAGGTACAGCGAGAGTTCCCGCGGATGGTCTGATTTCCAGATTTTAGACCGTGCTGCCCGCTGCCTTGACACTCAAAATCTAAAGTCATACACTCGGATTGCCGGGCCGCATTGGTCCGGCAACTTGTGTGGCCCGGTGGTGTAGCGGTTTAACATATCGGCCTGTCACGCCGAAGATCGTGGGTTCGAATCCCATCCGGGTCGCCATTCCTCCGCTTCTACTGCCTCTTGGCACTTAAACCCTCGGAAATTTCCGCCCGTCCTGAGTTCCACATTAGGATAGCCCGCATCCTGAATGTCTACTACTTATCGATGTTATGTTGAGTTTATGGCGTATAGTCGTGGAAATACCGGTTCGGTCACCCGCCAACGAATCGCTGGCCGAAACCGGCAGCTAGTTCGGCGTTGCCCTCAAAGGTCAAACGGCCGTCCTCCAGGGCCGATTCAGACTTGAGCCGCCCGTACATGACCAATACGTAGGTTTCCCCGTCGCACCTGAATGTCACATCAGGCTTATCCGAACTCGCTGCTTCCACTCGCGCCCCTTCCGCCGATACAACAATATCCCTGGCGGTCGAGATTGGACCGGCCACGACAAAGCGGTGGCGGACTGTAGCCGCCAGTGACGGGTCGGGACGAAATGCCCGTCGGACAGCCCGGTCAACCGTGTCTATGAGCACAATTACACTATCGTCGGAAAGATTGTATTCCGCGTCCAACACGGCTCTAATGTCCCAAATGTGCATCGTCAACTCACTGATGCGCATGTCCAACAAGGTGCGCACCGGCTCGGGCCCAGGGGGCCAATAGCACAGCTTGTCCCAGTCGCCGGGCCCCACATTATTGAAAACCTCAACGGCCTCGTCCAGACGTTGACACAGGACTTCCAGCAACTGCGCACCGTGTTGCTCTCTGGTGGATTTGGCGCGATCGAATATGGTCCTGGCGAACCCGTCTTCGTCATGGTGGGCGACCGCAGGCGCGCCTTCGTCGGGAGAAATATCTCCTTGCAGGCCTCGGCCCACCCGCGAAACAAATGGCTGGCCGGCCAGATGGGCGAGGACATCAGCCACGGTCCAGCCCTCGCAGGCGCTGGCCTTCTGCAGGTCTTCAACAGACAACGTGGCGAGAAATTCCTTGACCGCCTGGCCTTCGGCCTCCAAAACCTTTGCCCTGAATTCTGGTGTGCTCATCCGGCCCTTTTCCATTCCTTAATTATTGCCAAATCGAAACGCACAAATTAACGACAGCTCAGTAGCCTGAACCGCCATATGTGCCAACATGCCCGGCGTTGCACCTACTTGGCCACCCATCCGCCATACACCGGGAACTGGCTGCAGATGAATTCGATGTATGCCGGTTGTCCGGACTCATTGGCGGAGAAGGCCCGTTTCAAGGCCAATACCACTTCGGACGGCTCGGTTACACGTTCGGTGTGATAACCCAATTCACCGATAACCCTGGACATATCTACTTCATCGTAATTCAGAACTTTGTGGGTGAACGGGTCGTGGCCGTCACCCCAGAATCCAGGCCCGTACCCGGCAAATCCACCATTGCTCACATGGACCACGGTTATTCCCAGTTTCTGCCGCAAGGGAACTTCCAGATTGCCCAGCATGTATCCCAGGCCGGCCTCGCCGGTGACCGCAACGCAGGTCTTTTGTGGGAAAGCAAGCTTGGCGGCGACCGTCGCAGCCAGACTGAAGCCTAGGGAAGACACGTTGCCCCACCCAAGAAAACCACGGGGCACCAATGTGTCATACACGGTGGACAATTGATCGCGGGTGTTCCCGGACTCATGGGTGACAAAGGAAGTGAGAGGGTCAAGCGCTTCCATCAGCCCAGCATAGACGCGGTAGGGATTGAGCGGCTTGTCGGTTGAGGCCATGGCCTCACGGTACTTGACCATCGCCGAATCCCTGGCCGCCTTGACCTCCGACGCCACATTGCCAGCGGGCCTGCCGTTCCCGGAAGTCTTGGCGGACACCTCGGCCGTCAGGGCTTGCAAGCTGAAGCGGGCGTCGCCGATCACGGCCTGGGCGGTGGGATAGACTTTGTTCACGTGCAATTCGTCAATGTTGCAGTGGATGATGGTTTTGTTCACCGCATTCGGAATGCCGTGGCTGAACCGGCCCGGGGACAGGCTGGAACCCACCACAAACACCAGGTCACATTTGTTTAAGTAGTGGTTAACTTGGTCTCCCCGGACGCCAACGAACAACGGATGGTTCTCAGGGAAGGCCCCCTTGGCTTTGAGGGTCGTGATCACCGGTGCGTTTATCAATTCGGCAAAGGATTTCAATTCGGCTGAAGCGCCGGCGTAGATCACGCCTTCGCCCGCGTAGATCAGTGGGTCCTTGGATTCCAGCAGCAGACCGGCGGCTGAGGTCACGTCTGCAGGGTCGGGAGCTGACTTCCAACCCTTCACTGGGATATAAGGGTCCGCTGTTTCGTCATACTGGGCATCAGCGTCGGGGATGGCGATGACCACCGGCCCTGGGCGGCCGGAGCGCAGCATGGTGAAGGCGCGGCGCATAAACTCGGGCAGCCGCTCCGGTTTGTCTAGATTACCGTACCACTTGGACACCGATTTCAAACTGGCCGTGACGTCAAACTGGCTATTCTCGGTCTCCCCTGCGGAGATGCCGTCAGTGATGCAAAGGACGGGAGAACCATCTTCGAAGGCCTGGGCCATTCCGGCGTAGGCTACCTGTAGTCCGGCTGCGTTCACACCACCTTGGAAGGTGACGACACCGATCTTGGAGCCGGCGGATATCCGGGAGAAGGCGTCGGCCACGGCGACGGCATAGCGGTCATCCCGCATCATCACAATGGGCATCCCCTCTCGGCCCAGCGCGTTGTTCACTTTGCAGACAGGGAAGGTGGAGACCCACTCGACACCCTCCTGCTTGAGTATGCGCGCTATTCCGGTGCCGACGTCGATAGTCATGGCTGTATCCTCCAGATGATTTTCAATTACGGCGATCCTGACTGACAGGTCCACGTGATCGGAGCTATCGGTTCCGGCCGCCGAGTTTACAAAGATGAAACAAACAGGTGCTACTCTATTGGAGCAGCCTTCGGATTACAACTCGAAGATGCCCGGTTGGTGCGGCTGATCTGCACTGGAACTCCGCTGTCGGAGCAGTGATTTACGCCGATTTGACCAAGTCCGCGGGTTCTCGCTATAGTCTGGCAGTGGAGCGGATGCGAGAAGGGCCGGGCGGATCGCCGAAATTACCAAGAGTGAATCTGAGCGAGGCCGACGATAAAGAGGACGGTGAATTATGAGTTACAAGGCTGAGTACATCTGGGTAGATGGACAAAAACCCACCGCCAAGCTGCGCTCCAAAGGCAAGGTGGTTGCCGACGGAGAAGCGCCGCCCATCTGGGCCTTTGACGGTTCGAGCACCAACCAGGCCACCGGCGAGAATTCAGACTGTGTCTTGAATCCGGTTTTCGTTTGCCCCGACCCCATACGCGGGGGAGACAACAAACTGGTGATGTGTGAGGTTCTCCTTACCGACATGACCCCTCATCCATCCAACACCAGAGCCAGTTGTGCTGAGTCGGCCAAGAAGTACGCCGAGCTGGACATGTGGTTTGGGATCGAGCAGGAATACACCTACTTCGACGGCCTAAAGCCGTTGGGCTGGCCAGACAACGGATTCCCGGCCCCTCAAGGCGGTTATTACTGCGGCGTGGGCTCCGACGAGGTGTTTGGACGCCCCATCGTGGAAGCTCATCTCGACGCGTGTCTAGATGCCGGATTGACCATCGCCGGGATCAACGGAGAGGTCATGCCCGGCCAATGGGAATTCCAGATCGGACCCATCGGAGCACCCGCCGTCGCGGACCACCTCTGGGTCGCCCGGTGGCTGCTCTACAGGATCGGCGAGCAGTTCAATGTCAGCGCCACCCTTGACCCCAAGCCGGTCAGAGGCGACTGGAACGGAGCCGGGGCCCACACCAACTTCTCGACCCTCCAGATGAGGAACGATTACGACGCCTGCGTCGCCGCCGCCGAGGCCTTGGGAACCCGGGCCGAACTCCACATCGCCAACTACGGTGACCGGATCGAAGAACGGTTGACCGGCGAACACGAGACCTGCTCTTACAAGGAGTTCAGATACGGCGTGTCGGACCGTGGCGCTTCGATCCGAATTCCCTGGCAGGTGGCGCGGGACCGAAAGGGCTACATCGAAGACCGCCGCCCCAATGCCAACTGCGACCCGTACATAGTGACCAGGCTCATCCTGGACACCGTCTGCGAAGCGGCCACCAGGACTAGCGGTCAGAGTTAGCCCAGCACCCTCTAATCGTAAGCCCGTGAAAACCTGCAAGAGGACCCGCCCTTTTTAAACAAGAGCGGGTCCTTTGATTATCTAGACGTGAAAGCCTAATTGGTATGTGGAATCATCAACTTAAACCCCCCGCGGCGAATCCCCAGGTCTCGGTGGTAGTTCCCACCTACAACGAGCGTGAGAATGTACTGCAGTTGCTTGATGGCCTTCGCCGGTCGCTGGATGGCTGTTACACATTCCAAATAATCCTGGTAGACGACAACAGCCCCGATGGCACAGCCGAGGCCGTTCGCAGGGCCGCCAACGGGGATTCGGCCATCTCGCTAATAGTCCGGCCCGCCAAGATGGGTCTGGCAAGCGCGCTGGTGGATGGCTTCAAGATGGCCAAGGGCGAATATCTGGTCATGATGGATGGAGACCTGTCCCACCGGCCGGAAGACCTTCCCGGTCTGATAGACTGTCTGGCCGAGAGTGACATCGTAGTCGGGTCCAGGTACGTTTCAGGCGGCCGGA
Source organism: SAR202 cluster bacterium Io17-Chloro-G6 (assembly GCA_002816585.1). The sequence continues at coordinate 13,399 of MUCT01000033.1, forward strand.
CTGTGGGCTGGCCCATTCACCGGAGGATCATGAGCAGATTGGCGGCCACGGCAGCCCGCGTCTGGCTCAGGATAGGGGTCCGGGATGTTACGTCGGGGTTTGCCGCTTTTCGCCGCCAGAGCGTTGAACCCCTGCTGCCGTCCCTCAGCGCCACGGGGTTCAAGCTGCTAGTGGAGATTCTGGCGAGGTCGAGGAACGCCAAAGTCGCGGAACACCCCATCGTCTTTGTCAACCGGCGGCGGGGGAGCTCCAAGCTAGAAGGAGGTGAGGTGGTGGCTTTCCTCAGCCTCTGCTTTACCCTTCGCCGTCTCTAGCCTTTTCTTCCCGTCTCAGCACACTTATATCAGGATACACGCGCCTAGTGTGGCTGCTACGTGCCGATGCGGAAGGGGTCAACGGCGTCCTGCACGGAGCGGATGATGGACAGGGCGGTGAGACGGCCGGTACGCGGGTTCTCCGAGGGGATGTTCTCGATGTGCACCCTCAAGGAACCGAATTCGCCTACGACATTTATATCGTGGCAGTTGCGTGCTAGTCCGGGCACGGCCAGCATCTTAACCTGAGTTTTGTCGGGGCCCAGTCCGGCCAGGCTGACGGCGGGCGAGACGTTCAAGTTGGCCGGGAAACCCTTCACGGCTCCAGGGCAGTCCCGGAGAAGACCTCGGTCTCTTCCTCCAACCCTTCCAAGCTGATGCCGTTCTTGACGAGATACGGCGCGCCTTCCAGGCCGATGGGCGGTTTGCGGGAGACCATGGTCACATGGTCAATCCGGCCGGCGCACGCCGATGGCCTCACATCCAACGGTCCCTATCGATTGGGCCATAGCGTAATTTCCTCAGCTTTTTATCTCGGAGACAAGATGTTAACATTCTCAAGGCCCCGATTGACGCGCCTGCACGTTTGCTTGTCTACCCATAAACGAATGCCGAGATGAGCACGCCTGTGGTTGTGATTCCTTAAACGAGAACAAATGTTAGAAGCTGAAATCATCAAACGAGGCGACGATTCAGGAAACGAGACCCTCATTAAATACACCTCACCCACTGGGGCCGTGGTCAAGGCCATCGGGGTGCCCCAGTCATGGAAGACCACCCTGGGCCCGACTTGGTGTTACGTACTTGAGGGCGAAGGCCTGACGCTGGTGGACCCAGGCTGTTTTGGTTCGGTAAGTTATCTGGAGCAGGGGCTGGAGCAACTGGGACATTCCCTAACCGCGGTTGACCGAATCATAATCAGTCACGGCCACATGGACCACGACGGGAGCTGTCCGGCGGTGGTCCGAAAGAGCGGCGCCGAACTCTGGGCCCACGAGATCTATGGTTCCATGCTGAATGCCGACCGTTGGGAGACGGAGATGGGCTGGCGGCGGGAGATCCAAGGGTTCAAAGCATTCGAGACCTCCGAAACCGTGGCGACAGTGAGAGAGCACCACGACCTCAACCGCCAACTGACCTTGGATAACCCAGTGATTGACGAGTACCAGTCGGGCGATTTAACTTTCTACCACACTCCCGGCCACTCGCCCGACGAACTGTGCATCCTTTTTGACCAGGCGCTGTTTTCGGGAGACCATATACTGCCTTTGATCACCCCTCACCCGTCCGTAACGATGAGCTACAGTAGCTTCCAATCGACCTTGCCCGCCGCCTACCGGGACGCCAACGACATTTACGGTCTGAAAGCACTTCTCACTTCGTTGAAGCGAGTGGCGGCTATGGATGGCGACATCACCGTGCTGCCGGCCCACCGCGCTTTCCATCGGGGGAAATTCAACCCAATCGGGCTGGAGCGGGCCACGGAGATCGTGGAATTCCACCGGAACCGGTGCTACGAGTTGACCGAGATCATGAAGGCGGGCCCCATGGACCTGGGTACCCTCGCCAGAAAGTATTTTTCCGATCGAGAGTTGGCGGAGCAAAACTTCTTCCTGGCCTTCAGCGAGGTCATGAGCCACATAGAATTCATGCAAGAGTCCGGGGATGTTTCCATCACTGTTGACCCAGCCAATAATATCGTTTGGAGCAACGGTCTTGGGCCAAGAGTCCTGATACGCTGGGAAGGGTCGGATTTATTCTCGGCCTTCATCGACCGGTTATAGTCGCTCAGCCTAACCCTCGTTAATCCAGCCGGCCGCCCGCTCACCGATCATGATTGTGGTGGAGTTGGTGTTGGCCCGCACTACGTTGGGCATCACTGAAGCGTCGGCCACCCGGATATTCTCCAGGCCGTGCACCCGGCAGTATTGGTCCACTACGGCTCTGTCATCAGACGCGGGCCCCATCTTACAGGTCCCGGAAATATGGGTGGTATTCACGGTAGTCCGCAGCATCCAAGCGTCCAAAGCGTCATCGGAATCCAGGTCTTCTTCCTTGGGTTGCAGCCTAACGTCTAGGATGTCCCCGTACAAAGGGTGCTCCACCAGGTCCAAGATCAGCCGGACCGCCTCCCGCAAGCGCTCCCGGTCCCACGGCTGTTCCAGGTACCGGTAGTCGATATTAGGCTGCACCGTTGGGTCGCTGGACGCCAAGGTCAGCTCACCATAGCCATCAGCCAATTCCAGAACGCAATTGAACCGCACACCTTCTTGTTCGTAGGGGTCCGGGGCGCCGATGGGGGAGGAGAATGACGACGGCAGTATCTGCATGTCGTTACGGTCGCTGGAGCCTGTGGCGGTGTAACGCAGGGCCAACTGATACCTGGGAGCGTCTGGATCCTGGGGAAAGTTGTCCTTAACTTTGAAAACCACCGGCACGATGGGATGGTCGCGCAGGTTCTGGCCAACTCCCGGCAGCCTGTGGAGCACCGGGATTCCATGCTGTTCCAATTGCTCTGCCGGGCCGACCCCGGAGAGCATCAAGAGGTGGGGCGACGCCACGGCCCCGGCGCTAAGGATTATTTCTTCCCCCTCCACGGTGAACACCTCATCGCCGCTTTCAACCTCGGCGCCGATGGCTTTCTTGCCGTCGAACAGGACTCGTCGAACCAAGACGTTGGCCTTTATGGTCAGGTTGAGACGGTGCCGGCTCAGGTTGATATAGGTAAGGCCCGTACTCATCCGCACGCCGTCGGGGTTGTTCATGGGTATGGGACCTACCCCTTCGGACTCAGGGTGGTTCATGTCTGGATCGAAGGGGAAGCCCTTATCGATCAAGCCCTGATGAAACGCCTGCTGAAACGGGAGCCAATCTGCCTGCTTGAACCGGCGCACCGGCATCGGACCGTCGGTGCCATGAAAGTCGTCCCTTATGTCGGTATCGGTCTCCTGTTTGCGGAAATAGGGCAGAACCTTCAGGTACTCCCACTGATCGTTGCCCGTGGCCGCCCAACTTTCGAAGTCCTCAGGTATGCCCCGAAGAAAAACCTGGCCGTTGATGGCGCTGGACCCACCGACCACCTTGCCCCTGGGCACCGGCAGATCATTCCGGTCCGGCGTTCCAGTTCCGACGAAGGACCAGTTGTGTGGGGCGTCCGTGGCCGAGGCGTTGGGCGAGTAGCCAAATTTGAGGTCGTCGGGATAGCGCTCAAAATCGGGGTAGTCGGGGCCCGCCTCCAACAACAATACCGAGCGGTCCGGGTCCTCCGACAGGCGGCTGGCGATGGCGCTGCCGGCGGAACCGGCGCCAATCACAATCACGTCGTACTTCAAAGTTGGTCCTCCTGTGCTTGGAGTCAGCATCCGAAATGTGGATGGAGGGCAGTTTAGTGCCGGGCTGGACCACCGTCAAACGGGCGTGGTTATTGGTGTGGTAGTTTATTGTCCTCAGAAACCTATGGGACAAGCAACTTCAAGAGAGTAACGGGAGGAAATCGACATGGCAAACTTGGAAGAATACGTCAGCAAGTATGAGACGGTGCGGTTCGAGCGGACCGATGGCATCCTTCAGGTGACTTTTCATTCGGGGGACGGCAGCCTGCTTTGGGGCGAGGCCTCCCACCGGGAGTTGGGGCACGCCTTCGCTGACATCGGCGGCGACGTAGAAAACAAGGTGGTGATTCTGACCGGCTTCGGGGATGACTATTGCGCCGAATTCGAACCCGGCCGGTCTTCCAGAAGGATGCCCAAGGATTGGGACAAGACCTTCTGGGAGGGCAAGCGGCTGCTGCTGAATCTGCTGGATATAGAAGTGCCGGTCATCGGGGCGGTTAACGGCCCGGCGCTGATCCACGCGGAGATACCGGTGCTTTCCGACATCGTTTTGGCCTCGGAGACCGCCACCTTCCAGGATGGCCCCCATTTTCCCCGTGGAGTGGTGCCTGGGGACGGCGTGCACGTGGTATGGCCCATGGTCTTGGGAACCAATCGGGGCCGGTACTTCCTGCTCACAGGCCAGACGCTGACGGCGCAAGAGGCCCTGGGCCTGGGGGTCGTCAGCGAGGTGCTGCCGAAGGACCGCCTGCTGCCCAGAGCTTGGGAGCTGGCCCGGATGATCGCCGAGCGGCCTCCCTTGACCGTGCGCTACAGCCGCGTGGCCATGACCCTGAACATCAAACGGCAGATGCAGGAAATGCTGGGTTACGGCTTGATGCTTGAAGGATTGGCCTACGTGGACAAGTCTCTGTCCGAGGAATAAGCCGGACACCCCGCTAGGGGCAGGTCTCTCCCAGTTTTCCTATGGGCCTGGAGGCCTGCCCCCGAATCCACCAGTTCCGAAACCGCCGCCGAAGTTCCTGCCTCCCTCCGGTGGGTTAATGATGACCGATGTTGTGGAGACCGGCTCCCCGCTTTCGTCGTCATTTGTGGTTACAATTAATACCCGGTCTCCCTCAGACAGATCGTCCGAGGTCGCCGTTTCGTAGACCTGGACCGTCAATAGGTCTCCCAGATTGACCCGTTTTTCTCCTGAGTTGGTAACAACCGTGATTAAACTGCCGTCTACTTCGCCCACGGTCCCGTTCAGCAAACCAAGGAGAGCGTAGTCACCGCCGAGACCGCCCCGGCGGGCGGAGCTACCGCCGGCTGACCAAGCGCCGCTCAATATTCCGCCGCTCTCCGGTGGATATATGGTGGCCGATAACGCATCGACAGTACCACCGCTTTCGGTATCACCGGTGACTATTACCAATATCCCATCGCCAGGGGAAATATCGTCCGCGGTCCCCGTTCTGTAGGTCTGGATGTTCGAGATTTCGCTCAGATCAACTTGGTTCTCGCTTTCGCCGGCAGTAACAGTCAGAAGGTTTCCATCCAACATGCTCACAGTCCCGGCAAAAAAGTCTCGAGACGATGTAATACCAGGTCCGCCCGGTCCCGCGAATTCACCCTCTCTTAGTCTGAGGGGAGCATCTTGCCCAGCCCCTTCCGAGTTGATTGGCGGACCCTCCGAAGTGTTCCCGCCGAATTGGCCGCCCGTGATCGCACCGCCGGCCGGACCGCCACCGGGCAGGCGCCCGCCGGGAGATATTTGTCCGCCGCTGAACTGTTGTTGGAATGAGAAGGCTTCGGAAGCCTCGCTGCCGCCCTGACTACGGCCCAAGGCCAAGCCACCGGCAAAGGCGCCTCCAACGGACCCGCCGATAACTATGACCGTAATCAACAGTAGTACAAATCCTTTAGTGCTCATGATTCAGTTCCTTCTGTATCCTGACTAATGCCCATTACTCGTAACGCAAGGCGTCTATCGGGTGTAGTCTGGCCGCCCGCATGGCAGGGTAGATGCCGAAGAACAGTCCGATGCCCGCCCCGACTACCAACGCCAAAACGGCGAAATCTCCGCTGAAGGAAGTCTGAAACGACTGGCCCCCCAAGCTCCGGCCATCCAAGGCCCACGACAGCAGCGCGCCCAGCCCCAGCCCCAGGCCGCCGCCGCCCAGGCTCAGCAGCGACGCCTCCGAGAGAAACTGGAACATTATGTCTCTTCGCTTGGCGCCCATCGCCTTGCGGATGCCGATCTCTCGTGTCCTCTCAGTCACCGACACCAGCATGATGTTCATGATCCCGATTCCGCCAACCAACAGCGAGATCCCAGCGATTGCCCCTAGGAAAACGATGAAAGTGTTTGTGGTGTCTTCCAGGGTCTCAATCGTCTCTTGTTGACTTGATATGGTGAAATCATCGTCGCCGGTGATGCGGTGTCGAAAGCGAAGCACCGTGGACACCTCCGCCACCGCATCTTCCATGGCATCCACATCAACGACCTGCACGTTGATGGTCTGGGCCGACACGCCGCCTTGAGCCGTGCGTGTGGAAGATAAGCGGTTGTATACCGTTGTAATCGGCACTACGACCTGGTCATCAAACGACCCAAAGAAACCGCCTCCTTTACTCTCCAGTACGCCGATAACGGTGAACTGGCGTCCGTTGATACGCACCGGCTGGCCAACGGGATCGCGGAAGCCGAATAGGTCCTCGGCGACCCTCGATCCCAGCACGGCCACCTGGGAACTGCGGTCCAAATGCGTTTGAGTTACAAATTGCCCCGATGCCATGGTGAACTCCCGGACGAACTGGTACTCGGGTGTGACCCCAGCTATCTGGGTGAACGTGTTCTCCCGGCCGGCAACCACCTGTCCGCTAGTGCCCAGCTCCGGCGCAACCGCCTTCACGGATGGGGCAAGCACCAAGTCCTGAAGGGCGTAGGCGTCTTCCAGGGTCAGCGTCACCGCGCTACCTTGTCCGCCGAACACCCCGCCCTGGAAAGTACCTCCGGGCCGAACAAAAAGCAGGTTGGTGCCCAAGGACTGGATCCGCTCGGTGATGGCGTCCTGGGCCCCCCGGCCGATGGACAGCAGCGAGATCACCGCCGCCACTCCAATGACTATCCCAAGGAGTGTGAGTCCGGCCCGCAGCTTGTTGGCGGCCAGAGAAGAAATCGCGGTGAGCAGGACGACTTGCAGGCTCATCGAGGGCGTCCCATTGGTACGGACAGGGAACGGACGTATTCTTCGGATGTTTGATCCCCCACCATGAAACCGTCGCGCATGGAGACGACCCGGTTGGTCGATGCAGCAACCTCAGGATCGTGGGTGACAATCAAAACGGTGATTCCGTCATCACTTTGCAACTGGTAGAGGATGTCCATGATGTCGTTTCCGGACTGGGTATCCAGATTACCGGTGGGTTCATCGGCCAGGATGATGGACGGGTTCTTCACCAGGGCCCGGGCGATGCCCACCCGCTGCTGCTCACCGCCGGAAAGCTCGTTGGGCCGGTGATGCACCCGGGGACCCAGGCCGACCTTTTCCAGCGCGGCGATGGAGCGTTGCCGCCCTTCCTTGCCCCCTCCGTACAACAACGGGAGCTGCACGTTGGCCAGGGCCGACAGCCGGGGAAGCAGATTGTAGGTTTGGAAGATGAACCCTATCTTGTGGCCCCGCAGTTCGGCCAACTGGTTGTCGTTAAGCTGTCCGACGTCGTCACCTTCCAAAAGGTAGCGTCCAGTGGTGGGCACGTCGAGACAACCCAGGATGTTCATCAAAGTTGATTTGCCAGAGCCGGAAGGACCAACAATGGAAAGCAGCTCGCCCGGTTCCACGGCCATGGAAACACCGGCGACCGCGTTCACGGCAACCTCGCCCATGGCGTAGACCTTGGTTACACCGCTCAATTCGATCAAAGTAGTCATTCACCGGCCTCTGATGATGACGCTGCCACCACTGCCACCACCGAAGGTGGTATTGCCGCCGGAACGGAATCGACGTATGGCGTCGGCAAACGGGTCGGCCGCCTGGGAGCTCTGCATCACAATTCGGTCTCCCTCCACAAGACCCTCCTTAACTTCGGTCCAGAAATCATCGCTGTTGCCCAGCACCACCGGCCGCTCCATAATCCCCGATTCGGTTTGGACCCTGACTATAGGAGCGTCAAAGGCGCCAAAGATGGCCTGCTGGGGTACCAATAGCACGTTTAACTGTTGTTCCAAAATAAGACCAGCCACCGCGCTTAATCCGTCCCTGAGCCGCAGGTTCTCCGGGATCTCGACCTGCACCCGCACCGGGTAGGTGACCACTCCTTGCTGGTTGGTGGCTGCGGGGGCAATCTCGCTAACTACCCCGGCCTAGACCTGGCCCGGCAGAGCGTCCACCGTGACCGACGCAACGAGCCCCTCTCTTAACAGCAGGATGTCGATCTCGTCTACGATTCCGTCCATCTCCACCACCGACGGGTCAACCACCTCGACGATCTCGGCGTTGGCGCCCACCTGGTCCCCTTCAGAGACCGACACCACGGAAATGAAACCATCAAAAGGAGCTTTGATGGAAACGGCTTCCAGTTTCTCCAGCGCAGCGGTGTAGGCCGACTGGGCTGCGGTCAGTTTTGCTTCCAATAGCGCCCGGTCCGCAGCGTTGGGCGAGAGGAGGTCAGCAAGGTCCCGATTTGACTGTTCCAAACTCGCCGCTGCCACATCGATCTCATTTGAGAGGAGCGCCACCTCGATGGCGTCGGGAACGGCGATCATATCGGCGAATTGGCCTTCTGAGACGGACACAAATCCCGATTCGGGTAGGGAACCTCCCTCGCCGCTGGGCAGCAGGAGGTCCAGCAGGGCTTGGTTTGCTTGCTCCAAATTTGCCGCCGCAACGTCGATATCCGTGGTCCGGAGCGCCACCGTGACGTCGTCGGCCCCCGAAATCATATCGGCCAGGTCCGATTCTTCTTCGCCAAGATTGGCCCATGCCTGCACTAGGTCGGCTTCCAACGCAGCGACTTTGACCGGGTCGGCCCCGCTCTCTAGGGCGGAAAGGCCCAATATGACAGAAGCCAGCTCTGCCTCAGCTACCGTTGCATCCAACCCAGAAGCCTGGACTAACATCAAGTTTGCCCGGGCACCATCTATCTCAGCCAACTGGGATTCAACCGTAGGAGTGACGCCGCCCAAACTCAGGTCCGCCAGCGCCGCCGTGGCCTCGGCCAAGTCCGACTCCGCCTTGTCCTTCTTCGCTGTCAACTGCTCAAGTTCCACCAATTCCGCGTTGGCTGCGTCCAGACGCTCCTTGCGGTCTAACAGCAGGCCCTGGAACTGTTGAATCGGTCCTTCAAGCCCCGTTGTCCCGGCGGCCTGGGAATCCAGAAGCCTCTCAAGCTCTTGAATGGTGTCATCGTAGATTTTCTGCACAAAGTCCAGGTCTACTCGGTTCTGTTCCAGCTTTACGCTATTGGCTGTCTCGTAGGCCTCCAGGGCGCTTTTGGCGTCCACGAATGCCTTGTCGGCGTCAGCCTTGTCCAGCAGCGCCTGGGCAAGACTTTGGCAAACACTGCGGCCCAGCAGGCCCAGAGTTTCTTCGGCCTCCTGCACCTGCAACCTGGCGCTGGCCACAGCTTGTTCTTGGGTCTTTATCTCGTCCCGGGAGAAGGGACGTTCGCATCGTTCAATGCCTCTTTGGCCGCTTGCAGATCAAACTCAGCGCTGGCTATTTTCTGTAGGGCTTGGGCCAAACTTAGCGTCGTGGAATTGAGCAGATCATCCAAGGCTTTTTGGGCGGTCTGGAGATCAAACTCCGCGCTGGCTATGGCCTGCCCGGCTTGGGCCAGACTAAGCGCCGGGGGGTTAAGCAATTCGTCAAGAGTTTCTTGCGCCGCAATGACATCAACCTGGGCTTGGGCCGCGGATTGGGCTAGGGATGCGCCGGTGGCGGCGTCCAGCATGGCCAGTGTCTGCCCGGCAGTGACATTTTCTCCCTCCCGGACCAGCAACTGGTCCACCGTCCCAGCGCTGCCGAAACTCACGCTGACGCGGTTGGGGAATTCCAAACTGCCGCTGGTGGTGACTTGGCGTACCAAGTCGCCTAGGCCTATGGGGACCAATCGCTGGCCTTCTCCCAGATCGCTGGAGGAACCACGGCTGGACAACTCGTACCCGGCGTAGACACCGCCGCCCGAGGCCAACAGGACCAACACCAGCACCAGGGTCTGCATTGGCCGCAGTGTCTTCAAGGACGCGTAGAATTTTTCCATTGAGTTTTACTCCGACTAGGCGGAACTGTTTGGCCAGGCGATGGGTATTTCGAATACGAACTGTGCGCCGGTGGGCACAACATTATCTACCCTGATCGAGCCGCCGTGGGCTTCCACCAGTTGTTTGGCGATTGTGAGGCCCAGACCCGCGCCCCCTGTGGCCCTAGCGCGCGAGGGGTCAGCCCGGAAGAAACGGTCGAATACTCTATCCAAGTCTTCGGGCGGTATCCCTCTTCCGGTGTCGGCCACGGCCACTCGGAGCATGCCGTCGCCTGATACAACTGCTGTGACCGCCACGCTGCCACCTTCCGGAGTGTGAATGATGGCATTCTCCAGGAGATTGTTCACCACCTGAGCGATGCGGGTGCTGTCCATCTCAACCAGGGGCATGGCGTCACCGGCTTCCAGGCTCATGCCGATTCCCTTGGCCTCAGCACGCGGCCGTACAGCGTCAACAGAACCTCGGAGCACCTCGGGCATCCGCGTTGGCATGCGCTGCAATTGCAATGCGCCGGCTTCCGCCTGGGCCAAGAGGCGAAGATCCTCAACCAGGTGACCTAGGTGAATCACCTGTCCGTGGATTGTCTCGATGGTGCCTTCATCGGGGTGCAACAGACCGTCCTTCAACGCCTCGAGGTAGCCCTGAATGTTGGAAACCGGGGTCCGCAACTCGTGGGCCACATCGGCCACCAGATTGCGCCGTTGCCGTTCGGCGTCCTCCAGGTTTGCCGCCATGGAATTGAACGTCAGAGCCAATTGCCGGAACTCGCTGGCTCCTTCAGCGGGCACTCGACGGGAGAAATCTCCCCGGCCCAAATGTTGGGCCGCCTCGCCGAGGCTCCTGACCGGCGCCAGCAACTTTCTAGAAATTATCGAAACTAGTAGAATCCCCAGGGCAACTGCGGCAAGACCGGTCCAGAACAGTGATTGGTTGACTGTGGATACCAGGCTGGCTACCGCGGGCTCGGGTATGCCTTCAGGTCCCGTGTCCGGCGTCACGAAAAACGACCCAACCTGCTGTCCTGCCACGAGCACAGGAACCGGGCCAGATCCGCGGGTAGGGCGTCCCCCCCGGTCAAAACGCAGATGGGAGTCGCCGACCAATTCACCATTCGGTCCTCGGACGACGATCCGCCGTCCTGACAGCGGCCCGGCTTGCTCCAACACTCCCTGCAATTGAGTCAGGTCACGACGGTCTGAAAAGAATCGGGAAATAACCTGCTGCACCCGGGCCGTGCGGGCGGCCTCCTGGCTCTCCTCGAATCGCTCTACTTCTTGCTCCGCCGCATACCCAACATAGAAGCTAACTCCGGCCAAAGCGAGGGCTAGTACGACGGTGAAACCCATCACCAGGCGGAACTGAAGTCCGAAGAAAAATCTAGCCATCGTTTAACCGGTAGCCGCTGCCATATACGGTTTGTATGCGTTTGGCCGTACCGGGAACAACGTCAACCTTGCGGCGCAGACTTGACATGTGGGCATCAACGGTCCGGTCAAAGCCGTCAAAGTCATATCCGAACACACGGTCGATGATCTGTTCCCGGGTGAACGTCCGGCCCGGTTCCCGGACCAATAGGGTTATCAGCCGGAATTCGGTGGGGGTGAGAGTGATTGGCGTGCCAGCGACGCTGACCATCCGCTGTTTAAGGTCAACGACGAAGGGCCCGGACTCCAGCGGTCCCGGACCGGAGCTATCCTGGTCGCGAGCCGTTCTCCGAAGAACGGCCCGTACTCTGGCCGCCAACTCCCTGGGGCTGAAGGGTTTGGTCACGTAGTCGTCGGCCCCCAGGTCCAAGCCGGCCAAGCGGTCGTCCTCTTCAACCATGGCGGTCAGCATTACGATCGGCACTTGCGATTCTTCCCGAAGGGTCCGGCACACCTCCATGCCGTCCATCCGTGGCAGCATTAAGTCCAGGACGATCAGGTCGGGTTGTTCCTCCCGCGCCAATTCAAGCCCGGCCACTCCGTCATTGGCGGTCAGCACTTCGTAACCGTCCCGCTCCAAATAGAGTTGGACAAGCTTGACCACGTTGGGGTCGTCATCCACCACCAGAATTTTGCCGCCGGGCTGGTGTTCATCGGACAATGAAAATCTGCTCCCTAGACTGTTTGGAGACCGGTTTTCCTTGGTTCGGTTAGCTAACATATATCTTAATCGAGCCGAGGGGAGAGGGAGGCTAAAAACCTCCCACTCCCCAGTGGATTATCGGGCCGCTAAAACTTTCGGAATAATTGGAACCGCCATTATTCAGTAGGAGGTGCCTCCGGCTTGCGGAGCTTCGCCGGCCAATGCGGGGGGCAAGAGTCCCTGTCCAGGCAAGTCCCGATCACCAAACCGCTCTTCGAACCTGGACCGTAGGTCATCCCCGCCTCGGAAGTCTTGGCCGTCGAAGCTCCGACCGAACCTGGAACGCAGATCGCCCAAGCCAGGGATATCCTGACCGCCAGATCGCTGTCCTCTGGACTCCTGTTGGCCAAAACCGTGCCGTGGCCTGCCGTTTTCACCTTCACCACCGCCGAATCGGAACATCCGGTGCCCTTTGCGGAAAAGGTTTGGCCCTTCTGGGCGAGCCTCATACCACTCTAGGTAGGCGTCAGCCTGCTCTTGCGTCAGCCGCCCTGCTTCCACCATGTCATCCAAGCGGTGCTGGATGCGCTCTGAATGCACCTCCTGGGTCGCCTCTTGTAGCGCATCGATTACAGTCTGGTCATCCAGGCCCAAGATTTCGGCAAGTTTGGTGGCCACCTTAGTCTTGGGGGACTCTTGTTCTCCATCCTCGTTGTGGGCTAGAACCGTTGCGCCCGTGATCCCGGCTGCCAGGATTCCGGTAACCAGGGGTATCATTAACCATTTGCGTTTCATCTCATGTTCTCCTAAGTGTCTTGCCGGTTCATATGCGCCGCGACGTTGCATGTTTCCAATCTACCTTCAAACCTTTAAGGAAATTTGAAGTTTTTAATACTCGAGTTTCGCCGAGCGTCTACCGGGTTGGCGGGTAGGCGTGTTTCAATCAGCGCACGACCGCTCTAACAGGAATGCGGGCATTCGGGGAAAGAAAAACCCGCCGTTGGCGGTCCAACGGCGGGTTAAAGAGGCGGTGCTAAAAGAGGTGGTTCTAAAGGGAGGTAGCTTTAAGGCTCAGTTTCTAGTTCGAGAGTTCCGGTGCCGTTCTGAGGCAATGCTTTGCCATTACGCAGTTCCACGAACATCCGGTTGAGGGCCCGGACTTCCCTGACCTTGTTTTCCAAGGCTTTGGATTGATGTACCAAGAGCTCTTCCAAGTGCTGCTGGTGTTCGGAGTTTTCCAGATATTCGCTTTGCTTCTCCAGGGCTTCGCCGACCGCCCCGATCAATTTGGTCCTACTCACCGGCTTGACCAGATAATCGAGCGCCCCTCCCTTGACCCGTGAAACGGCAACGTCCATCTGGTCCACTGCGGTTATGAATAATACTGCAATCCAGGGATATTGGCCCTTCATCTGTTCGAACAATTCCAGCCCGGACATACCCGGCATGATGATATCGATTACCGCGAGATCAATCGATTCAACGGCCAGGACTTCCAGCGCGGCTTGCCCGTTCTCAGCCGTGAAACAGATGAATCCGGCATCTTCCAGATTCTCCTGGTGGATATCCCGAAGACCGTTTTCATCGTCTACAACCAATATTTGGTGATTTCTGTACCCTGTTCTCGACATCGTAAGTAAGGAAATCCCACCTTCGTCATCTGCCGCAATCTCCTTCCGGTTGAGATTGCGAAACCTTCCGTAGATATACGTTGTAAATCTCAAATCACCGGAACCAATTTAACGCCGTTGAAAGAGACTATACCGTCTCAAATATCGTCGCTCATAGTCTTGTTAATTGCAAACGTGGTTAGACGGAATTTGAGACTGAAATGGGTCGGTTTTGCCAATTTTTCGATCCTTTTATCACTCATGCAAATCAGGCGACGCATGAACGTTTGAATTCCGTTTTAACCCGTTTCGTTGGTCGGTTTGAGGTTCCTGAGCAATCCCTTGATTTCCCACAACCTCGGTATGATTGATCAGCCGCGTCAGAGAGACCAGTTATGCCCGTGTAATCGCCCAAATCGCCATGGGCGGGGATAGGCGATCTGATCGAGGAGTGACCCGGGTGCAGATTGCCGTCTGGCAAAACCGGTATCGAATGGGGGGTTTCTGGTTCAAAACTCCGATCGGAATGTTGAATCATAGGAGACTGCTTGACCGGGTTGAGGCGGAAGCAAGGCTCTCCAGCAGGTCTTTATTGGAACAACTCCGCGCTGGAGAGAAGACTGAAGGCGAAGATTGCGTTCCCAAGTTCATGGTTACCGCTCAACTGGCAGGCCACCGGAACTCTCCTCCAACAACTCGTCTTCCAACGAGCTAAACGATATCTCGGGTGCGGCCACGGGGAATTTGACTATCACCGTTGCTCCCGACCCCTTTGAGCTCTGAATCTCCACAGTGCCCTGGTGCATCTCGATTATATGCTTGGCCGCAAACAGGCCCAATCCTTGAGACTCCGATTTGGTGGTATGGAAGGGCTCAAACAGGCGTTCGAGTTGGTCCGACGGGATGCCAACACCGTCATCACTGATCATCACGGCAAGGAACTCGCCTTCCGGCGCCACGGCAATGTTTATGTGTCCACCTTCGTCAACTGCCTCCAAGGAATTGGAGAAGAAGTTGGACAAGGCTTCCCGGATCAAAACCGGGTTCCCTCGAATTGGAATCAGGTCGTCGGCAAAAGACCAGCTCGTCTCAATGCGTTTGGAAGACCTGAGTCCGGCCATACCCAAGCTCTCATCCAAAAGGTCCCGAATGTCCAGGTCCACCCATTCTTGGCGGCCGATATAGGTAAATGTTTGAGTAAGGTCTTGGATCCGCCAACCGGCATCTTGGGCTATATCCACATGCCTGCGCTCACGGGTGCCCTCATCGAGGCGGTCCTGAAGACCTTCCAGCCGCCCGAGCATGATCGCCAGAGGGTTTTTGATCTGATGGGCCAGATCCAAAGAGATGGCTCCAATCGAAGCCAATTTGGCCGTGCTGACGATTCGGCCTTGGAGGGCTTCCAGGCGTTCCAAAGCGTCCTCCAACTGGGTATTGCTGGAGGCCAGGCGCGAGAATGCCACGTAAATTACTGCAACGGGTATCATCAAGGCCGCACTGGTCCAGGGGCTTTCCTGGTACACCACTGCGCCCAAGAAACCAAAGGAGAGCAGGCTTATTTCGGCGGCGCCATTTTCCTTGGTGCCCATCCACCAGAACACGAACGGATTAATCTTCATCTCCACGCTGACGACCGCCGTGATCAACGCCGTGTTGGTGAAGTACATCGCCCCGGCGGCAAGGATTATGACCGGGCTGAGATAGTCCCCTGTGCTTCCCAGGGTGTGGAATACGTAGGAGGTCACACCGGCGGTGATGGCGACTTCACCCAGGTTGAAGGGGTACTTGTAGTAGGGATACCGGTAACCGGGAAGTTTCAGCCGGTCTCCCAAACCTCTAACCGTGAGGTAGGAAATGGACTTGCCCGCCACAGCGGTGAACACTGCGAATCCCGGCTCCATGAGCAGGGCGACGCCGAAGAGGACAGCGGTGCTGATGTCCGCGGTTGCCCTGGGCGCTACCGGCAGCGGGAAGCTGCCTGTAACTATGATCAGGAGTATGAAGAAGCAGGTGTTGGTTACTGCAAACAGGCCCCACTCCTCGCTCATGCCCAAGTAGAACATGACCGCCAGGCCTGCCAAAGCAACACACGCGCTAAGAAGATTAACTCTTATGGGAAGACCTGAGCCCATATCGTTACTCGATCTCCGAGATAGCCATGGATTGAATCGGCATTGGGCCCGTTTTTTGAGCCATCAGAATGCGCGCCGTCGATAGGCAAGGATGTTGGGGAGCGCGGGGGCCAAAGCCTTGAGGCCGGACCCAGCCCTCAGGCGTCAAATGGGCCCCCGCGCGGGAGATTTCGATATCAGAGCCGATCGGCCCCAAAGATAGTTTGTCGGATGTATCCATGAAACCCAGGCCGCTTGAAGGGAAACTCAGGCCATGAGCTAGCCGTATCTTGAATCCGCAGTGCCGCGGGGATGAAGCCGCTGCTGGGCATCGTACAAAATATTCCGCTAACCCTTGGTTTTGAATATGTTGAGTTAATAACGGCATGTTCATTTCCAGGTCGGATCGTCTTGGCCGGGTTAACGCCACCAATGGGTTTCCATTTCGCGTCGGGCGTCTTCCCTGTCTTCGTCGTGTGAAGCAGCGGCCAGTCGGTCAAGTATCTCGAGACAATGGTCTGACTGCTCACCGATGATCGCCGACAACATTCTGCCAGCTAGTCTCATCGGAATTTCGGTCCAACTAGATCCCAGATGTTACCGAACCCCGACTTGACAACTTGGGGCCCTTACGCCGCACCAGCGCAAACACGTAGCCGGTTGATCGAAACCCCTCTTGATTTTGCTTCATAGCCAATCAGCGCTTCGATTCCTGGGCAGCACCTTGCAGTGGCGCCCATGCCGGCCGGCGATTGCGCCGGTGTAGCGGGACGAACTCTAGATTATCTAGTTGCTCTGTTAACCTGACTTGGCGCAGTCGGAAAGGGGATGGCCAAGTCAGGACTGGGACTGAGTACCTGAGTACTTTTCTAGCTGTTGCATTCGCCGTCAACGCTGACGTTGACGGAAAGCGAGTCTCCGAGGCTTCCGGAGTCATGACCGTAGTGCTCACTGCCGTGGCCCACCCGGTCGACGGACACCGAAACGTCTGTACCGTTGCCGCCGACGCTGGATACTACATAGGTAACGACCGCAGTGACGACTCCGTCAGAACAACTGCCACCCTCTACGACGTCCACATTCTCGGTGGGAGCTGTCTTGATGACATTAACGTCGGTGCCTGAAGGAACCGCGACCTTGATGTCTGCGTGATAGCCTTTAGCCCCGCTTACGTCGTCCACTGACCAGGACGTGCTAACTTTCGTGCCTTCAATGTCAACCTTTGCATTCCAACCCCAGCCTGCGTAGGCAACCACTGCTCCGAATAGTAGAGCGCCCAACACAACAACAGATACCGCAGTTACTTTCATTCGCCACATAACAACCTTCTCCTTACATGGAGTGAATTTGAATCGTTAGGAGTAGTATTGACCTTGGCGGCACTAGAGTAGTGTGAAAAGAGTGTGCGAACCGGGGAGGCCGTTGTCCAGGCACGAATTACGAGGGGATTCGGGGTCAGCGGCGGCTATTCTTGGGGTCCAATAGGTCTCTCAATCCTTCACCAAGAAGTGTGAAAGCCAACATGGCCAGCGAGATTGCCAACACTGGAAACAACACCTGCTCGTAGGCAACGGATATTACTCCGTAGCCCTCCTGCGCCATGGTCCCCCAGCTGGGTGTGGGTGGGCTGACACCGATTCCGATGTAGCTTAGGGCAGCTTCGGCGAAGATAGCACGGGGGATGAGGAATACCGCGGCGACAATCACCGGGCCCATCGCGTTGGGCAGCAGATGGGCCAAGACGATGCGGATGGGACGGCACCCCATGGACCGGGCAGCCAAGATGTACTCCCTCTCCTTGATTGAGAGAGCCTGGCTCCGGACCAATCTGGCGACCGTGGGCCAAGAAGCCAGCCCAATGGCCAAGAACATGGTGAATAGACTGCCGCCAAAGATCGAGCGCAATAGGATGATCAGCAAAAGGTCCGGGAAGGCGTAGACCATGTCCACACCTCGCATCAAGAGGTTATCGACTCCTTTAGAGCCGAATCCGGCCAATAGCCCAACCGGAAGCCCGATGGCCAGCACCAACACCGGAACCAATAAGGCGACCGCCAGCGACGTCTGTGCGCCGTACAGCAGGCGGCTCAGGGTATCGCGGCCCAACCGGTCGGCGCCCAAGGGGTGGTCGGCGTTGGGAGAGGCAAGAATGGACCCGTAATCTTGATCCTCGGGCGCGTGGGGTGAAACCAAGGGAGCAGTCAGACCCGCGACGATAAGGACGACGGCCAATATGCCGCCCGCCATTGCCAATCTGCTTCTTTTGAACCACGTGAACCAAGAGCCAGCAAGGGAAATCACCGCGGAAATTCCGCCCGGCTTCATCAGCCCGTCGGTTTGCAGCTGTTCACTCACCATTCCCACTCCATCAGCTATATCTGATGCGGGGGTCAACGGCGGCGTAGAGAAGATCGGTGATCAGGTTTACCACGGTGATCACAACGGCGTAGAACAGGACCATGCCGGTGATCAGACCATAATCGCGTTGCATGATTCCTTGAACCAGCAACCGGCCAATTCCAGGCACGGAGAACACGGTCTCAATGATGAACGTGCCGGTGAGAAGAGCGCCCGCTTCGGCTCCGATTATGGTGACGATTGGCACCAAGGCATTTCTCAGCACGTGCCGGAAACGGACCACCGAGGGCGTCATCCCTTTGGCCAGCGCAGTTCGAACGTAGTCCTGTTCCACCACCTCAAGAACACTGGAACGGGTGATGCGGGCTATGAAGGTCATGGGCAGCAGCGAGAGCGCCAGCGCAGGCAACACCACGTGAGATGGGGAGCCCCAGCCCCCACTGGGCAGCAGATGCCACGCCACGGAGAAGGGCATCACCAACAAGATGCCCAAGATGAAGCCAGGAACGCTGGCAAACACGGTAGCCAGGGCGATGGAAGCGAAGTCGATGGCGGAATGCTTCCGGGCGGCGGCCATCACTCCCAGGGGAATCCCGGCGCCCACCGCGATGAGGAAGGCCAGCCCGGCCAAAATCATGGTGGCGGGAAGGCCTTGGCGGATCACTTCCACGACGTCCCGGTCTTGGTTAGTGTAAGAGATTCCCAGATCCCCCCGGACGGCACTACCCAAGAACTTGCCATATTGGGCCCAAAGTGGTTCGTCCAGGTCATAGCGGTGGTTGAGGTTGGCCACCACATGGGGAGGAAGATTTTTCTTCTCATCCCAAGGGCCGCCCGGCACCGCGTGCATCAGCAGGAAAGTAATTGTGCCGACGCCAAACAGTACCGGAACCATCCAGAACAAGCGCTGAACCGTGTACCTCAGCATAGACGCTGCCTGTGATTGGAGCCTCGGCTCAGGAGCCTATCTCCCCAAGAGCCGAGGCTCCGGGCTCAGATAGACCTCGGCCAACCTGGTGTCACCGGGGATCTCGCCGTCGATGCCAGTCAGGGTCAGGCCTTGGACATCGGGACTCTTCAGGTAAAAACGTTCCACGAACATCAAGGGCGCGATGGGAGCATCGGAAATCATGACTTCGTGGGCTCGGCTCCAGAGCCCGACTCGGCTTTCCTGGTCCAACTCGGCCGCGGCCAGTCCAGCCAGGCGGTCGAACTCCTCGCTGGCGTAACCCGTGATGTCCAAAAAGGATTCGGACGAGAACAGGCTGGCCAAGAAGTTTTCCGGATCAGGGTAGTCAGCGGTCCAGAGTAGCAGGGTCATGTCAAACTGCCGGCCTCCAATGACCTGTTGGCCGTAGGAAGGCGGGTCCAAAGGGTCGAGTCCCATCTCGATTCCCAGATTCTCCGGCAACTGGGCCTGCAAGAATTGGGCCATTATTCCCTGGTCTCCCGCCGCCACGTAGGTTAGCGAGACCTCGGGGAACCCCTCGCCGCCGGGATAGCCGGCTTCCGCCAGCAGAGTTTTGGCCTTCTCGGCGTCGAACTCATATTCACTGCCCACATTCGGGTCGTAACCGGGCAGTCCGGGCGGCAGCCATCCTGTCGCCGATTGTCCCACTCCGTTTTTGACCTGTTCGGTCCATGAATCCCGGTCGATCGCAGTCGCGATGGCTTGGCGGATTTTCGGGTCGCCAAAAGCCTCGTCCGTGGTGTTCAGGAACAATGCCAGACTGGAAATTTGGGATGACGGTAGCACCTGTTTACCCAGTGTGGCGTCGGCCAAGATTCCGGCTTCGATACCGGGCGGGACCCGGGCGATGTCCAGATCTCCAGCCTTGTAGGCCGTCAATTCTGCGTTTACATCACCAATCATGGAGAGGCGGATGCGAGCCTGCTTGGGTGCTTCGCCCCAATAATTCGGGTTCGCTTCCAGGGTGATGTGGTCCTGGTGGACCCACTCTGACAGGACGTAAGGGCCGTTACCCACGTGATTACCCGCCTCGGTCCAGGCTCTGCCGTACTGCTCGACCACGTCTTGGCGCACAGGAAACGCAGCAACCAGAGCGACCTTCTGAAGGAAGGTCGGGTTGGGGGCGGACAGGTTGATTACTAAGGTATCGTCGGAAGCGGCCGAGATTCCAAGGGCATCTCGCAGGCCGGCCTTAACCGCCTCGTCAGCTTCCGCCGACATCATGTATTCTTGTCCGCCTTGGATCGCGGAGAAGAAATCCGAGTAGGGACCGGCCATTTCGGGGGAAAGAATCCGTTTGAAGGTGTACGCGAAATCATGAGCTGTCAGTGGCTGACCGTCGCTCCAGGAAACCCCATCCGTCAGCTTGAATGTGTAGGTCAGGCCATCGGGCGTGATGCCACCGTTCTCCACAGTTGGGACCTCGGCAGCAACCAACTGGGTCAGGATCAAGTTTTCGTCGAACCCAAGCAAACCCTGTGACAGTTGCCTCAGCACGGAAAACTCCAACAATGAGCTGGCTAGCTGCGGGTCTAGAGTATTGGGCTCGCCTCCCAGGTTCATCCGGATGGCTGCATCAGAGATGGGCGGCTGCTCCGTGACGGTCGTGGCCGGAGCGACGGTGACCGGCGTGGCAGCGGTATTTCCGCTACAGGCGATCACCAAGAGCAAGGCCAAGGATCCGGATAGGGCAACCAGTTGCTTGAATGAGATCATGGATTATTCGTTCCTGTTTTCGCCGGCCTTGGCCATTATGTACCCGCTCCAAAAGGCCGGTATTATTTATGCCATCATTAATTATTGGGGTAATTGGACTTATCCTCAAACCGGATGCCCAAATTGCCAGATATCGGCAATGCGGTTAAGCGGATTGGCCGAAGGGGAAAGAGAGTCAAAGCGTAGAGACAACTGTCGAAAATAGGACCCAATTGCGAATCTGTCCGACACACGCAAATGGCAAAGCCAGCCGTGATTACCCGGCTTTACGCCGGTGAGTTTCCCGAGAGAACTTAGCTAGTCGGTGCAGGTGTCGACCGCTCGACAACGGGAACGCGATGGGTGGAATCTGTTTGGGGTGAGGGAATAGAAAAGGGGACCAGGAACGAGTTATGGGGCTGGCCGGCGATAGCGGTAACCAAAACCCCTCACCGTTTCGACCAGAGTGGGAGCTTCTTGGTCCCGTTCGATCTTCCGGCGCAGATAACCCACGTAAAGGCGTACGACGTCCAAAGAACCGACATACTCCCTACCCCAGACCTCATCCAGCAATTGGTCTTGGCTCAATACCTGGTTGGCGTTCCTGGTCAGGACTGTCAAAAGACGAAACTCGGTGGAGCTCAATTCAACTAGTTCGCCATGGGCGAAGACTTCGTGTTTGGGGAAATCAATGGCGATTTCAGAGTCGGAATAGCTGATGCTTCCCGGCTCTTCCGCGGACGAACCCGCCCGTCTGAGGGCTACCTCCACCCGGGCCAGCAATTCCTCACCCGAGAATGGCTTCGTGATGTAGTCGTCCGCTCCGGACCTCAAGCCGCGAAGTTTGTCGCGTTCTTGGGTCGCGGCGGTGAGGATCAACACCGGGATATCCGATACTTCTCTAAGGCGCTCCAGCACTTGCCATCCATCCATAACGGGCATCGCAACATCCAGCACGATGAGGTCGGGCCGGTCTCCGTAGAAATGACGCAGGCCGTCTCTCCCATCGGTTGCTATGGTCGTCTCGTAGCCAGCACGCTTTAGGCGAGTGGCCACCACCGTTCGAATGTCTTCATCATCCTCAATAACGAGGATCTTTTTCTGTCGACTTGAAACCATGGTTCTCCGAAGGTCGATGACGATTATAGCAAATGCAATCTGTGTTCATCCTGACATTTTTTTCTAATCGCTGCAAACCGCGCCGCCTGCGCCAATGGGAATCGAATTACATAGCTACGAAGCGCACAACCAGCACCTTGATTCGGCATCATGGCCCGGGTGAGTGGTACTCGCATGCCATTAAGCGTTCCTAAGTTTTCGGCGAGTGGAATTCTGGCTCCAGGGCGTCCTCCAGCCTGGTTTCACATTAATACAAAACATTCACACAAACCTTAGTGCCGTCTCACACGTATCCGTTAACTTGAGACAACACAAGGGTTGTCCCGCGTATCTGCCCTCGAGACCCATTTGTTTTCGCTTAGCTTATGGTCGGGCACATCGGCAATAAGCTAAGCGAAATACCTCCCCTCCACCCCATCCCGCAGGGGGCGCGGCGACGGTCACGCCCCCAATTTTGACTGGTGGCCGGTGTATCGAACCGGCGGCATGACGAAAGAAGGTCCCCGAATCATCCTCATAGCCGAGTCACCTGACGCCCTTGGCGTCTGTTAGATCTCTGTGTTGCCGATTTCCGAATTCTCCAGATAGCGTATAGCATGTGGTAGTATCCATTGGATTTCAGACCCACCACATAGGGCGGCGACCGACCTTGCTTAACTTCGCGCACCGATTCATTCGCCAACTGGAATCAACGTCCCGTGGCAGCCCCAAGAGACGACTGGCGATGGTTCTCGCCTCGTTCGCCGTCTTTATCCTGGTGTTCGATTTTCTAGATATGGCCTTGGGCAGCATTACCGGTATTTTTGTCACAATTCCGGTGCTAATGACCGCCTGGATGTTTGGGTTGCGGGGAGGCGTTGCAGCCGGTCTCGCTTCGTTTCCGGTGAACCTGATTCTAGTGGTGATGTTCTCTTCCCAAAGCGGCACCGATTGGATGTTCAGCGGCGGAATCCCTGGAACCATCGCGGAGTTGGTGGTGGGGACTTTGGTCGGCAGGCTACGCGACGTGGGCTACCGCCTGTTTGAGCAGGGCCGGAAGCAAAAAGAGACTGATGAGGAAATCCGAGCCTTGGCCAAGTTTCAGTCGGAAAGCCCAAACCCACTGCTCCGCATCTCAGACGACGCCACCATCCTCTACGGCAACGCGCCGAGTACGCCGTTATTGAACATACACGGCGCCCGTGTCAGCGGCCGGGCCCCCGAACCGTGGGCCGCCATCGTTTGCGAGGCGTTGAGCAATTCGATAAACAAGGAATTCGAGATCACCCAAGGAAACCGGACTTGGTCCTTTTTGGTTGCGCCTGTCAGTGACGCCGGTTACGCCAACCTTTACGGACTGGAGATTACCGAGCGAAAACAGATTGAGCGGATGAAGGACGATTTTGTGTCCATTGCATCCCACGAACTGCGGACCCCAGTGGCTGCCATAAAAGGCTTCTTGGAGCTGCTACTGTTGGAAAAACCGCTACCCCTGACCGGCGAGCAACAGCATTTCTTGGACGGCGTGCGCCGGAACACAGACCGGCTAGAGAAACTGATAAACGGCCTTCTAGACATGTCCCGCCTGGAATCGGGCATGGTTGTCATTCAGCCGTCGGTGTTTGACTTCAAAGGGGTGATTGCCCAGTTAGTGGACGAGATGCAGTCCGAGCTGAAGGATTACGATCTGAAGATTGAGACCCCGGAGTACCCGTCAGCGGTGGTGGTGGAAGCCGACAGAAACCGCATCCTGCAAGTCATGTCAAACTTGCTCGGCAATGCGGTAAAGTACGCGCCCGCCGGTTCAGGCATCGGGATCCGTATCGTGGGCAACGAAGGCGGGTTCGTGAAAATCAGCGTGGAGGACCATGGCCCAGGCATCTCAGAGCCAGACATGGAGAACCTGTTTCAGAAATTCTTCCGAGTGGACAATTCCACGACTAGGTCAGCGGCGGGAACCGGCCTGGGACTGGCTATCAGCAAGGCGCTGGTTGAACTCCACGGCGGAAATATTTGGGTGGAAAGCGAACTCGGTCAGGGCAGCACTTTCAGCTTCACCATTCCCAAGGAGCGTGGCCTCGCCGCCGCGCATAAATAGGCCCTGTCCCCGGCCGATTTTTTCCGGCTTCGGTCTCAAACCCCCACCAAACCCGTCCACAGCCATAGACCGCCTCAATTTATCTACATTGACCCGTCCTACGGCTGTTCGCGCCTTTGTTATACTTGTGGCCAAATCGATCAGACTGCGACTCTGGACCAGATCAGCAACGGCCGGTTCACCTTGGGAGTGGGCTTGGGCTACGTCGAAAAAGAGTTGGAGGCCTTCGGGACCAACCGTGCGGAACGGGTGAGCCGGCTGGAAGAATCCATCTCTTTCCTGCAGTTGATCACGGAGGAATTACTGCCCCTGCTGCCCTAAACTCGAAAATCGGAACCCGGAGGAGTCATGGTTCAGCACAATGACCCCATCGCCGGGCGGCGGGTCCGCCTGACAGAACCCACGGTCAACGATCCTTACCCGAGATACGAGCAATTGCGTTCCGAGGACCCGGTGCATTGGAACGAAGGCGCCCAAGTTTGGGTCCTTACCCGATATCAAGATGTTCTAGACGCTTTCAGAGACCCTCGTCTCTCCTCGGTGAGCATCTCTGCAATCTTTCCGGAGGCGGGTGACGTTGAAGGGGTCGAGGGGCTTAAACAGACATTTCTGGACATGATGATTACTTCGGACCCTCCCGACCACACCCGCCTGCGTTCTCTGGCGAATAAAGCGTTCACACCCCGGGTGTTGGAGGGCATTCGTTCCCAGATACAGATCGAAGCGGACCGCTTGTTGGACGATGTCCAAGAGCAAGGTGCGATGGAGGTCATCTCCGAACTAGCCTATCCGCTGCCCGCGACAGTTATATCCGAGATATTGGGCGTGGCCGACGGAGACAGGGAACGCTTCAAAGAATGGTCCAACGACCTGGCAGCGTTCGCCGGGAGCATCCACGAAGCCGAGGAAAATATCGGGCCGGCGATACGAAGCGTGGCCGAGTTAACCGAGTTCCTCCGGGAAACCGTCGCTGCGCGAAGGGCAGAACCAAAAGACGATCTGCTCAGTGCGCTGGTAATGGCCGAGGACCAAGGCGAATCGTTCAGCGAGGACGAGCTATATTCCATGTGCGTCCTCTTGATCTTCGCAGGGCACGTAACGACCACCAACCTCATCGGAAATGGAATCTTAGCCCTGCTTCAAAACCCATCGCAACTGGAACGACTGCGGCATGAGCCTTCGCTGGTAGAATCGGCCGTGGAAGAGATTATCCGTTACAACAGCCCGGTCCAGGCAATATCACGGGTCGCACGAGAGCACTTGCAGATCGGGGACAAACAAATCGCCAAAGGGGACCGCCTTTCTTTGGCCCTGGGAGGGGCGAACCGCGACCCAACGCGGTTCAGCAACCCGGACCGATTCGACATCGAACGCTCTGAGGGACGTCACATGGGGTTCGGGTTCGGCATTCACTTCTGCCTAGGAGCGGCTTTGGCCCGTATGGAGGGTCAGTCAGCAATCGGCGCGGTGGCCAGGCGGTTGCCGGAACTGCGTTTGACTGGACAGGATTTAGAATGGAAGAACAACCCTGTGTTGCGGGGGCTCAAGGAGCTGCGCGTATCATTCTGACTTGATAAACAGTCTGGTGGCCTGAATGTCGGCCTGGAAATCTTGATACCGCTCTATTTTTAGGAGGCCATCGATGGTCTTGGACATCACTACTGCCCAAGGCGCGATGACGGGCGCACGCTACAAAGAGAGTATTCGGGATAGCCGCGAGGTCTGGCTGGACGGCGTCCGCATCGATGACGTTCCGTCTCACCCGGCATTCTCCGGGATAGTTAACGAGTTGGCCCGCATCTACGACCTCCAACACACGGACGAGTACCGGGACCGGATGACTGTCGTCTCCTCTGAATCGGGCAACCGTTGCAGCATATCTTGGCTGCTCTCCCGGTCGGCGGACGACCTCAAGAAGAAGCGGGGGAACAGCGAGGTTTGGGCCGGCCAGAGTTGGGGGCAACTGGGACGCAGTCCAGACGTGTTGGCGCCGTTCATCATCGCTCTGTACAAGGCTCGCGAAAGACTAAGCTCAGTAAAGCATCCCCACTGCGACTTTGGCGAGAACGTGGTCAACTATCACCGGTACTGCATGGAGAATGACCTCTTTCTGACCCATGCTTTGGGGGACCCCCAGGTGGACCGCAGCGAACAACCCCAGAACGAGCAGCGAGCGGCGCGGGAAGAAGACCTGGCGCTGCACGTGGTTGAAGAAACGCCCAGGGGCATCATCGTGACCGGTGGAAAGCAACTGGCCACCGCCGCGCCAATCAGTAATGAGACCTATGTTTCGCTGTCGGCGACCTTCGCCCAGCGGTCTGACCCAAAGTTCGTCCTGTCCTTTTCCATACCGACCAATAGCCCCGGAATGAAGATCTTATGCCGGGAGCCCGTGTCCTTATGGAATGGGAGTTACGGACACCCGCTGGGGGTGCCCTACGACGAGCAGGACAGTATGCTGTTCTTCGACAACGTACTGGTACCTTGGGACCGGGTATTCATGCTCTACGAATCCGGACCGTTGCTCAGGAATTTCGCCACCGGGATCAATTTCAGCGAATGGTCCAATCTCTGCCGTATCCATGAGCGCATGAAGCTTATGACGGCGGTGGCGACCATGATCGCCGAGGCGATTGGGGTGCTCGAATACCGGGAGGTGGCCGCCAAGGTGGGAGAGATGGTCACCTACACCCAGATGTGGCACCACGCGATGGAAGGGGTCGAGCACGGCGCCTATATGGATGAAGGCGGCGTGATGTCCTTGGGGTCCATGGCCGGCATGAACATCTACTTCGCCCAGACCTCCGCCAGGATGGTCCAACTACTGCGAGAGGTTTCTGGGTCCGGGCTGATCATGCAGCCCAGCGAGAACGACCTGGCCAGCCCCGAATTACGGCCCTATATCGATCGCTACATGCGGGGCAAACAGGTGGGCGCGGAATACAAGTCGCGGTTGTACCGCCTGGCTCACGACCTGGCGGTATCATCCTCGGGAATGCGCCAAGAGGTCTACGAGTACTGGCACGGCGGCGACCCCAACCGCAACCGCATCAACCTGCTCCGGGGTTACGACCAGAGCGAGATTAGAGACCGCATTGAGGATTTGGTGTCTCGGCCCTTGGCGCATGGCGAGTAGGACTCGTCTTTAAGCCAAGCTAGACCGCGGGCCGTTGCAATACGCTCTGGTCCACTTTTCGCAGGAGCAGTTGGCCATCATTACCGTCGCCCAGAAGCTGGCCGTTGTCCACCATGACCTTGCCCCGCAGGATCACCGTGGTGGGCCAGCCCTCGACCTCCCAACCTTCCCAGGGGCTGTAGTCGCGGACGTGCAGGTCGGACATGGCCAGGGCCTTCTTGAACGCGGGATCGATGATGGCGAAGTCGGCGTCGCTGCCCACGGCGATGGCGCCCTTGCGAGGGTACAAGCCGAGTATCTTGGCGGCGTTGGTGGAGGTCACATCGGCGAAGCGTTCCAGGGACATGCCCCGCTTGACTACCGCCTCGGTGTAGTTGACTCCCATCCGTATCTCGATGCCCACGTTGCCACCCCGGATATCGAGAACGTTCTTGCCTTCAATCTTGTCTAGATATGTGGTGAAGCTGCTGTCGGTGGCGGTGAACGACAGGTCGCTCTTCATGATCCCGTCCCACAGACTATCCCGGTCCTCCTCGAACTTCAGGGACGGATAGGTGTGGTACTTCATTCCGTCAGATTCCTTGTACCGGTCAGCCCCGAAGGATAGGGCCAGAGTCAAAACTTCACCGTACACCGGCTGCCCATTGCTCCGGGCTTCGGCGATGACATCCTTTCCATCCTTGGCCGTGACGTGGACGAAGTACATGCCGGTTCCGGCCCGCTGGGCCATGCGCACCACGTTCCGGAAGGCGAAGTCCTCCACATCTTTGGAGTGGATCAGATGCACGTTGTACCAGTCCCAGATGCCCCGTTGCTGGGCCATCAGGTAGTTGTACATCACCAGCTCGTCATCCTCGCCGTGGACGGCCAGCACGCCGCCGTGGCGGGTGATCTGCTGCATCAGGTCGTACAGCCGGCCGTTGTCTATCCGGCCGGTGGGCGTGAGGCTGGTGCCCGAGGCGCCGGGCGGACGGATATTGGTTGTGAATATCTTTACGCTGGGAAACCCCGCCGCAACCAACTCCCCGAACCGGGCGATGGCGTCGGGGGTGTTGGAATTGCGGTAGATGCAGTGGGTCGTGTAATCAGTATAGGCCTGACCCTGCCAGACCGAAATGAAATCGTGGATGCCGGCGGCCAAGTCCCCGTCATTGGGCACGGGCGCAAAATCGACCACGGTGGTAGTCCCGCCCCAGATGGCGCCCAGGGAGTGGACCGCCGGTCCGGCGTTGGGAGTGCCGGGCACCGATTCCGGGGCGCCAGGCTGCAAGTTGGCGGCGGCATGGGCGTGGGCTTCAACCCCTCCGGGAACCACGATCTTCCCGGCGACGTCGATCAGTCGTACGCCTTGCGTTGACAAGACTCCGGGCATGGCAACGGCGGCGATCTTCTCGCCCTCCAAACCAATGTCCCAGTCGCCGACACCGGCTGGAGTAACCACTGTTCCGCCTTTGATCACTGTATCAATCATTGTTCTGCTCCTTCATCCCTGGTGAAGAATTGTGCCTAGCCTGCGGGTTTCGATGAGAGGCTGATGACGGGGACATTCTAGCACCGGGCTGGACCGAGGGTTGGTATCCCAATACCGTACTCGTCGCGTCCAATGATTCAGCACTGGGACGAGATTTAGGCAAATACATCGTTTTAGAGTATAATCTCGCACAATATCAGCCTAATACGACCGAAACACCGGAGGACAGAAATGGGAACCGTAACTGTCAACGCACCAGTGGACAAAGTTTTCGAGGCCATCTGCGATCTGACCCGCCACGCCAATTGGGCTGCTGCCGATATTGTAATTACTGCAGACCAAGAGGGACCTCCTGCAGTGGGCCACACTTATTCATCTGGTAAAGAGGGGGGAACCCAGATCGGGTTACCATCACCAGTATGTCCCCCAACGAGAATCTTGGTTTCCACGTTGTTATGCCCAACAAATGGGAACTGGACTGGCAGATGTCTGTGACAGCAGACGGCGACGGAACCAAAGTTGATCGCAAAGGCCGGATCACTAAGATCCCCTGGTTCCTAATGCCTATGAAGCTGTTGGTTGCCGTAGCGTCCCCTGGTCCCGAGGGCAAGATGGCTAAGAAGATGAAAGCGGACTTGGAAAGCTCCGGTTAGCCGCCACCCCTACTGCCAACCTTTGGCCTTGAGCAGATGGTTCATGGCGGGCATGGGCTGCCCGCCCGGCCGTTGGTGGTCTTCCGTCGCCTCTTGCGCCAGCTTATGTCTTTCGCGGGAAGCCTATACACAACATAAACACATTGAGGTTATGGGATATTGAACCGAGAAGAGCTGGTCAGCCGGGCCGCGGAGTTGGTGCCCGCGCTGCGCGAGCGCGCCGGCTTGACCGAGAAACTGCGCCAAATCCCTCAGGAGACTTTGGATGATTATCACGCTTCGGGAATTTTGCGTGCCGCTCAGCCCGCCCGCTTCGGCGGCTACGATATTGACTACCCAGCGGTTCTGGATATCGCCGCCGAACTGGGTCGGGGTTGTGGCTCGTCAGCTTGGTGTTACGGTATCTGGGCTGCCCACAACTGGTTAGCAGGTATGTTCCCGGAAAAGGCACAGGAGGAATATTGGTCCGAGTCAAGCGATGTATTGTCGTCGACTTCCATTGACCCGTCCCGCGCCCACGTCACTTCTGTAAAGGGTGGCTATCAGCTCAGCGGCCGTTGGAGCTTTTCCAGCGGATGTGATGCTGCCGCCTGGGCGATCTTGGGGGGTGTGGGGGCTGACGGGGCGATCTGGTTGATGTTACCCAGGTCCGATTACACAATTATTGACAACTGGTTCGTCTCAGGACTACGCGGCACCGGAAGCAAAGACATCGAGGCGCACGAAGTTTTCGTTCCCGAGCACCGGGTAGTCTCCGTAGCTGACCTTCGTCAAGGACAATCGCCCGGCAGTACGATTCACGGAACACCCAACTCCCGGATCTCGTTGCAAAACGTGTTTGCTTACTCCCTGGCAGCCCCTGTCCTGGGCATGGCTCAAGGCGCCCTGGAAGCGTTTGAAGAGCATATGGGAGGCCGGATAGCCTATACCACCGGCGAGAAAATGGCCGAGAATGCTCCGGTCCACATCAGGCTCTCTGAGGCGCAAGCAGAGGTCCATTCCGCCCGACTGATAATGGAAAACGACGGCCGGGAAATTGTCGCGAGGGCCAAGGAGGGGGAAACACCCTCACTGATGGAGCGGGCACGCGTCCGCCGCAATCAGGCATATGTGGCCAAGCTGTCCGTCAGTGCTGTGAACCGGTTGTTTGAAGCAGCCGGGGGACACGCCCTTTTCGACGACAACCCAATGCAAAGGTTCCATCGGGATGTCCACGCCGCGTCGCACCACTTTGGCCTCGCCTGGGAGACGCCCGCCGAGGAATATGGCCGGATGAGGCTCGGCTTAGAGCCCAAAAATCCCGCCAGACTATAGAAGGCGGACTTAGAAAGCGCCGGTTAACCGACACATCTACTGCCAGCTTTTGGCCCTGGGGAGGTGCTTTATTGGTGGCTCTGACTATCCCTGCTGACTTACTGCCAGCTTTTGGCCTTGGGCAGATGGTTCATGGCGGGCATGGGCTCCACGTGCTGGGCCACTATGTTCATGGTGCCGTCCCGCCGGGAGACCTGGCCGCGGATGACCAGCAGCGGTTCCCTGATGACCTGCCGGTACTTGGCGAACTCGCCGGGCCACACCACCAATGGGACGTGACCGAACTCGTCCTCCAGCGTTAGAAAGACCGCCTTGGCCAGGGGGCGCTGGCGGCGTATCACCAGCCCGGCCACGGTGACAACGTCGCCGTCAGCCTTGTCGTCCAGGTCGCGGCTGGACAGTATCCCCGGCCGCAAGTGAGACCGGGCCAGGGCCATCAAATGCCCCTCCGGATAGAGACCCATGATGCGGTATTCCTCACCCATGGTCTCCCACTGGCTCTGCTCGGGCAGTTCAGCCATGTCCTGTTCCACGGGCAGGAGCAGGGGTTGCTGCGTGTTGACGGGCCGATAGCGCAGGCCCACCTCCCACAGAGCCTGGTGGCGGCCTGTTTTTCCTGTCGCCTTTGCCGTTAAACCATCAAAGGCACCCGCGGTCACCAGGTTTTCGATGGCCGTCCGCTGCAGTCCGGTGCGTTCCATGGCGTCGGCCAGGCTCGTGAACGGTCCTCCGCTGTCTCTGGCCGCCACCGCCTGGGATGCCGCCGCGTCTCCCAGGCCACGGACGTAGCGCAGTCCCAGCAAGAGGCGTTCGTCCTTGATGGTGCAGTTCTCCCGGCTGTGGTTGATGTCGGGGTTCAAGATGGCGATGCCGTGGCGCTTGGCATCTTCCTTCAGAGTCTCAGTGTTGTAGAAACCCATGGGCTGCTGATTGAAGATGGCGACGTAGAATTCCAGCGGATAGTAATGCTTGAGCCAGGCCATGTGGTAGGCGGTAGCACCAAAGGCAAAGGCATGGGATTCGGGAAACATGTAATGGCCGTTAAACTTCTTGAAGATCCTCTGAGCGGCATCTTCCGAGACGCCCAACTCAGCGGCCCCGTCCCGGAACTTCTCCCAATACTGTCGTATCAGGACCTCGCTGTTGCGCCGCCCGAAGGCCCGGCGCAGTTGGTCGGCTTCCAATGACGTGAAGCCGGCCACGTCTATGGCCACCTGGTTCACTTGGTCTTGGAACAAGATAATTCCCAGGGTCCGCTCTAGGGCCCGTTTTTCCAGGGGATGGTCGTAGTCCCAGGGGATGCCTTCAGAACGGCGCTGGATGAACTGGGTTACGCCGTCGTTCACGCCCACGCCGGGCCGCACGGCGCCCACCTCGTAGGCCATGTCAGTCAAGTTCCAGGGTTTGATACGAGGCACGGTCTGCATTTGGGCGGCCGATTCCACCTGGAAGATGCCGATGGTGTCGGCCCGGTGCATGGTCTCGTAAACGGCCCAGTCGTCGAAGTCGATCCGGCTCAGGTCGATGTAATTGCCCTCCCGCTCTTCGATCAAAAGCAGGCATTCCTGCATCTGAGAGAGGGCGCCCAGGGCCAGGAAGTCGATCTTCACGAAGCCAGCCTGGTCGATGCTGTCCTTGTCCCAGTGGCAGATGTAACGGTCGGCGATGGCTGCCTGCTGCACCGGCACGGTGTCGATGAGGGGCGATGAGCTGATAATCATGCCGCCGGGGTGCTGGGCCAGGTACTTGGGAAAGCCGTCCAGCTGGGCCGCCAACTCGATGAGGTCGCGCCAACCGGGTGCGTCCACCTTGTCCCGGTAGTCGGGCAGTTGGAGCATCTCCAGTTCCAGTTCCTTGGCGTCGTGGGAGTCGATCCGCTTGGACAGCTTATCCATGTCCTGGGCAGGCAGACCCAAGGCCTTGCCCAGGTCGCGGACCGCGCCCTTCATCTGGTAGGTGCTGATCATGCCGGTTAGAGCGGCCCGGTCCCAGCCCCATTTCCGGTGCACCCGTATGATCAGCTCTTCCCGGATGTTGCGGGGGAAGTCCAGATCGATGTCGGGCACCGAGCCCAAGTCGTCGGACAGGAACCGGTCCAGGGACAGATTGTATTCCAGTGGGTCGATGTGGGAGAGGCCGATCAGATATCCCACCAGCATGGCCACCGACGAGCCACGGCCCCGGCCCGGCGGACGTTCTTCCAGAGGTATCTCGGCGTCGCTCAGGCCCATCTCAATCATGATCTGGCGGGCCATCTGGATGATCTCGTAGTAGATCAGAAAGAACCCCGCCAGGTTGTGTTTCCCGATCAGCCGAAACTCTTCTTCCAAGCGGTCTTTGACCCTCTGATTTATGCCGCCGTAACGGCGCTCGGCTGCCTGACGGCACAGGTCTTCCAGGTGGCTCTGGGGCGTGGCGCCCTCTGGGACCGGGTAGTCCGGGAACCTGTAGGCCAGGTCCTTGGTCAAGTCGAAGGAACAGCGCTCGGCAATGCGGATAGTATTTGTGATGGCCTCGGGGCACCTGGAGAACAGGGCGGCCATCTCGGCTGGGGATTTGAGGTAGAACTGGTTGTTGGCCCGGCGCTCTTTGTGGGTCTCCTCCAGACTGAGGTTGTGTTTGATGGAGACCAGGGCGTCCTGCAGGCGGTGCCGGTCCGGCACGTGGTAGTGGACGTTGTTGGTGGCCACCGTGCCCACGCCCAGTTTGTGGGCTAGGTCGATGAGCCGACGGTTGCGCCGGGTATCTCCTTGCACCAAGTTCTGCTGCAACTCCACAAACACATTGTCCGTGCCGAACCAGTCCAGATACTGCCGCAGTTGGGTCTCGGCCTCGGCGTAGCGGCCCTCGGACAAGAGACTGGGCACCCGGCCGGTGCGGCAGCCGGTCAGCAAGAGCAGGCCATGGACCCGGTCGGGCAGGTACTTCAGGTCCAAGGCCGGGTTCCTGCGGTCGCTGGCGACGTATGAGTAAGAGATAAGGTTGGAAAGCTGGCTGTAGCCCTCCTGGTTTTCGGCCAAGAAAGTCAGGTGAGAGCCGTCTTTAATAGTCAACTCGGTGCCGGTGATGGACTGAATATCGAGGGTCTTGGCCACCTGGGCGAAGTGCATGGCGCCGCACAGATTGTCGTGGTCGGTCAGGGCCAGCGCGCGGTATCCCAGATCACGGGCGCGCACCAGCAGATCCTCCACGGAGGAGGCCCCCTCTTGGAAAGAGTAGTTGCTATGGCAATGGAGTTCGGCGTACATAAGTTGTCAGCTATCAGCGTTCAGCAGTCAGCTTTTTGGGGTTGTGAGCATGGTTTTTGTCTCTGAGGTGTTGGTCGAGAGGGACGGAAATCCCCCCTGCCCCCCTTTACGAAAGGGGGGATTACCCATTGGTGAGTAGTTTTTCATAGTCCGCTTATTAAGAGGTTGGAAATTTTGTTTAGCTATCGCTGCCATCTTTCTGATAAATAACACTAGTCCCCCCTTTCATAAAGGGGGCTAGGGGGATTTAAGCGCCTCCGCCACAACCCCAACCACTGCATCCAAGTCATCTAACACCTGCAGATTGGTAAACCGAATCACCTGCAACCCCTGACTTTTCAACGACTCATCGCGGTGGGCGTCGTTCTGGGTATGGATAGGGTCTTGATGCTGCGGACCGTCCACCTCCACCACCAATCTGGCTGCAGGTGCATAGAAATCGACGATGTAACTTCCTATGGGCTTCTGCCGGTAGAACTGCACACCATCAAGCTGTTTCCTGCGCAATCGAGACCAGAGCAGACGCTCACATTCAGTCATTTCCGAACGTAACTGCCGGCTTATGGACTTCAGATTGCTTTTATACCTGAGCATTCCTCACCCCCCTTTCTGCCAGTACCATTGGGCATTTAGCTGGTCCCGGAAGATGGTTAGGCGCTGCTCGTCTTGAGTGGTTATTTGGTAGTAGCGGCGGGATATGGGGCGCTCGCGCCACCATTCGTCGTCCACCTGCCACAGGTCATTAATGGAGGCGATCATCAGGCTCCGGCCTTCTTGTGCCAGTCGGCGAGACCCGGTCGGACTGCGGGAACCGGAACGGGCAGGCGGCAGGGTGATAGATATGGGCCTCTCCGCTTCATTCTCAATAACCTCTATTGGGACGGGCAGGTTCAGGGACCGAAACTGCAAGCTTTGGGTTCCAGGGCTTACGGCTCCGGGAGCTATGGCCCGATGGCTTATGGCCTCGGGAGCTACGGATCGAAGGGCACCAGGGCCTGGCGTCTTTCTGGGATGCGCGACCATGGCTCTATCTCCTTCATCTGGTAGATGGGTGGTTTGCCGCCCAACACAGCCTCCAGTTGGCGCATCATCTCCTTCAGTTGCTCCTGTTTGCGGACGTCGGAGAAGAGGTTGGCCTGGATACCTGACTCGCCGGTGAACCCGGTCAGGGTGAGTTTCATGTCCTCCAATGGTCCGGGCAGGGTCACGCTATCCAAGCGGCTTTTCAGGGCGAACAAGGCCCGGTCTTTGCTGCCCACCGCCTCTTTGAATCCAAAGCGTTTTACCCAAGGCGGCAGCCGGTACACTTGGCTTTCAATAGTGGCGATGCGGACGTAGCGGCCACCGATCTCAGGCCGGGCAAAGGCGCGGCCCAACAGCATGCTCAGGGCCGTCAGAATTGGACTCCAGGTGACGGTGGGCGAGGGGAAAGTCATGGACTCTTCCACGGCCTGTTGCGGCCGGTGGGGCGCCAACGGGCTGTTGTCCACTCCATTGGCCAGTTGCCAGGCTCCCCGGCCCTCGGCCCCCAACTGGGCCTGGACCGCGCCCACCGGCAGGGCCGACAGTTGGCCCAGAGTGTGAATGCCAAAGCGGTGCAGCCGAGTCTTGTTGGCCCAGGACAAGGGCAACAAGCCAATGGAAAGTTCACTCAGAAAAGACGCCAAACCCGCTGCATCACGGGGCACCCTGGTGGCGCGTCCGCCCTCGGTGGTCACCGCGGCGACGTAGGCTGGGAATTTCCCCCCCGCCACACCGACCCGCGGATTAAACTCTGACGGTGCTGCCTGTAGCAGCGATGCAACGACCCGCGCCTCCCCACCGTACATAAGCTCCAAGCCTTCCAGACCCACATAGACGCAACCCAGCCCAGCCCTCTCCACCATTGGGCTCCGCAGTTCCAATGCCTTGACCAGCTTGTCAAAGGTCCCGTTGTAGTAGGGCACGTCTGCCTGGAGCAGGGAAGCATCCTTGCACCGGGCCACCGCCTCGGCCCGGGGCATGCCAGCGCCCACGCCCCGGGCTTCCGGCGAGCTGTCCAGCACCAGATCCTTGGAGCCGTAACTCTCAGTGATAATCACGGGCTTTCCCCGTAGCTGGGGATAGCGGCGCACCTCGGCTTTAACCGGAAGGTGGGTAACCAATATGCAGGCTATGGAGCGGTCGGTCATTGGCTTTAAATGTCTTCGGGCGCACTACGATTTTGAGGCCGGTTATAGTCTTTTCTAAGGCTATTTTTCCGGTGGGCACGGATTATATAGAACGTTTGTGCTACATAACAACAACCGCAGGTCACTATCCTTGAACTTTGCTTAAACAAATCTAAAACGTGGATCTCGAGGTCTCCATTCCGGTCAGCAGAATGCCGGATTGCCTTGAACTTATGTCAATTAACTTTATAATTCGTAATAGCAGGTATACTTGACTCTTCTTTGACTTTAACCCTGACTTTAACCCCTGGGCGAAACACTCCCACCCGGCACGGTATCTGCTGCCAAGGAATGGCCATGAAGAAATTAATATCACTCGCACTTCTTAGCGTGGGCCTCTTGATTCTCGTGGCCTGCACCGCAGAGGACGAGACTCAACAACCGCCGGCTTCCACCGCAACTGTGGAGGCTATCCCCACAGCAGAGCCAGAACCCACTGACACTCCTGCATCGACCGAAACTCCAGAGCCGGTCCAAACGCTGGAGCCCACCCGCGTGCTGGAACCGACGGCGACGCCCAGGCCGACGCCTAGTCCGACGGCGAAACCGGAACCGACAGTCGGCCCCGACGCAACCGAGGTTCCCAAAGCAACGGAGGCGCCCGAACCGACTGCGGAGCCCGAACCGACTGCTACTCTGGAGCCCACGCCAACTCCCACACCAGTCCCGGTGTTCTCCTTCGTGATCGGGTCGGCTTCGGTCAAGCTGGCCGCCGCCGACTCTGCTCAGGGCAAGAAATTCGGGACCTATGTTGCCATCGACGGCGGCACACTCATCGCCGGCGCGCCTGCCGACTTTTCCAAGGGCACGGACTCCGGAGCCGCCGTGGTATTCACCAAAGCCAGCGGTGTATGGACCGAGCAGGCCAAATTGGTCGGTGACGACACCGGAGTCGGAGATTTACTTGGCCAGGTGGTGGGCCTGAGCGGCGACACGGCAGTTCTCGGAGCTCCCGGGGAAACACCCGTGGGCACCAATTCCGGGTCGGCCTACGTATTTGTGCGCAGTGAAGGCGTCTGGACCCAGCAGGCCAAGCTAACTGCCAGCGACGCCGGGCCGGGCGACCAATTTGGCCGGTCGGCCGCCATTAGCGGCGACACAATAATCATAGGCGCCCCCACGGACACACCTACAGGGACCAATTCAGGGTCGGCCTACGTTTTCACCCGGACGGATGGCGTCTGGACGGAGCAGGCCAAGCTCACAACCAACAAAGCCTTCACGGCCGACAACATGTTTGGCTGGTCGGTTGCCATCGACGGCGATACGGCCGCGGTGGGGGCTTTGGGCGATTTCTCCAATGGCGCTGATTCCGGCGCAGCTTATGTATTCACCAGGACCGATGGCGTCTGGACGGAGCAGGGCAAGCTCACCGCCAGTGACGCCTTCACGGCCGACAACTTCGGGCGGTCAGTAGCCCTCTCCGGGAACTTGCTGGCCGTTGGGGCCCCCGGAAACACGGATAAGGGCGCCGACACCGGAGCGGCATACGTTTTCGCCCGCGGCGATGGGGCCTGGAGTGAGCAGGCCAAGCTCACCGCCAGCGACGCCGCCAGCACCGACAACTTCGGCTGGTCTGTTTCGATCAGCGGCGACACCATGGCTGCCGGGGCTTTCGGCGACGCCGCCAAAGGTGTAGACGCCGGTTCTGTATACGTTTTCAAGCAAAGCGGAACAACATGGACCGAACAGGCCAATTTGACCGCAACCGGCGCTGCTGTCAACCATAAACTGGGCACTTCGGTGTCCCTTAGCGATAACGACCTCGCGGCGGGAGCGCCCGGCGACTTCCAGAAGGGAACCGACACCGGATCGGTCCATGTCTTCGCCGCCCAGGTCCAGTAGCCGTTTCAGTCCGGCAGCATATCTCCGCAAGCCATTTGAGGGCCGTTAACACACGGCCCTCTTTCATGTTCCAACGGGTATACCTCAAAAGTGTCATTCTGAGCCGCGGCGAAGAATCTCGTTGTCAATCTACTAGCACTGACCGAGAACAAAGGGACCCCTCGCTCCAGTCGGGGTGACAGGGTGAGACGTATTTGTATCTGCGTACCGGCGCGGCCAGGTACATGAACTTTTGAAACTCCTGCTTTGAAAGCAAGAACCGGATAGAACCGCCCCGTAGATTGGGGTATTCTGATGTGCGTCGGCAGCAAGCGACTGGCCTTGGTCAACTCGACTCGTTTCATCCGGCCGTCAAGCCAAGCCCAAACAAGCGAGGGAAAAGAACAGAAATGGTTGCTAAGGTTAAACATAGCCTCCTTGCTGAAAACCCCGCGCTGGACCCCATGATGTGGAAGGCAGTCCAGACGCGTGACCCAAAGGCTGATGGGCGATTCGTGTACGCGGTCCGCTCCACCGGTATCTATTGCCGGCCCACCTGCCCCAGCCGCCGGCCTTCGGCCCACCGCGTCGCTTTCTTCCCTAGAGCTCTCGATGCGGAGAAAGCAGGATTCAGGGCCTGCAAACGCTGCCTGCCGGACCAAGAATCTCGCGGCGCTGGTCTGGTCCGGCGGGTCTGCAAATATATCCAAGAATGCTCGGAGCAACCGGACCGGTCAGGCTCGGCGCCCACACTCTCTGAGATTGGCCGGGCGATTGGGAGCAGCCCCTCGCACCTGCGGAGGGTCTTCAAAGAAGTCACCGGGGTCACGCCACGCCAGTATGCGTCGGCCTGGCGGCTGGACCGGTTCAAGACGATGATCAAAGATGGACAGGACATCTCGACAGCGCTCTACGAAGCGGGGTTCGGTTCACCCAGCAGGCTGTACGAATCCTCAGCGGAGCAATTGGGAATGACTCCGGGTAATTACAGAAGGGGAGGGACCGGCATGAATATCTATCACACAGTGGTGGCGTGCCCCTTAGGGCGACTGCTAGTGGCCGCCACGGACCAGGGGGTTTGCTCAGTAAAACTGGGGAACTCTGACCCGGCGCTGGAAAATGACCTCCTGGCCGAGTTCCCGTCGGCCAACCACGAACATGACGGCGGTCACCTGGCGATCTGGGCCGCGGAGATTTTGTCGTACCTGGACGGGGAGAAGACCGGCCTGGACTTGCCCCTGGATATCCGAGCAACGGCCTTCCAGCAGCAGGTTTGGCAAATGCTCAGGACCATTCCTTATGGGGAGACCCGAACCTACCAACAAGTGGCCCAAGCGCTGGGGAAAGACCGGTCTTCCCGAGCGGTCGGCACGGCCTGTGGGGCCAACCCGGTTGCGTTGATCATCCCCTGCCACCGGGTGCTACGCAAAGACGGCGGCCTGGGCGGTTACAGCTGGGGATTGGATCGAAAAAAGTCGCTGTTGGAGATGGAGCAAGCAAAGGACTAATCCACCAGAGAGCCTTTAACGAAGATTCGACGTATAATTTACTAGGGCCAGATCACGCAGCGACAATAACCCTGGCAAGGCCCAGTAGATTTGACAAGCTCCATCTTCCAATCCATCTTCTCACTTATTACGGTCCGGCGGACCGTCCTTCTTCCCTTGGCAGTGGCCTTTGTTGCCGCGTTATTGATGGCCTCCAATGTGGCGGCAGCCGGCGGGACCATCGAGGTTGTGGCGACCGGCGAAGAGGTGGAGTTCCCCGGCAACGTAGACCTCTCTGTAACCGTCGAGGGAGAAGCCGAGATCGTTGAGGTGCGGCTCTTCTACCGTACCGTTGGCAGCAAGGTCTGGGCCTATGCCTACCCCAACTTTGTGCCCTCCAACCGAATCACAGCGAACCTGAACCTTACGGGAGAGGTCTCTAACTACCTGCCGCCCGGCTCCGAAGTTGAGTATTACTACGAGATACGGGACTCTCAGGGCGATCTCCTGCGCACCGAACCTACGGTTGTCGTGTATGAGGACACCCGGTTCGACTGGGAGGAGCTCAAGATTGGCCCCCTGACCCTGTTTTACTACGACCAGCCAGACTCCAGGGTTAGGGGAGTGGCCCGGAGTTTGGAATCAGACATGGAGCGCCTTCAAGAACTTTTGCAGATTGAAGCAGCCAGCGAGATCAAGGGAATCATATACAGCCGGCGCTCGGACACCCTGGCCGCCTTCCCCCAGCAGAGCCGCACCACCACCGAGCAGCAGATCTTCCAGGGATTCGCATTTCAGGAAGCGGACCTTTTCTTGGGACTG
This sequence comes from SAR202 cluster bacterium Io17-Chloro-G6, assembly GCA_002816585.1. Next base: position 53,464 of record MUCT01000033.1, read on the forward strand.
GGGATGGACCGGGGACTAATTGTCCACGAGGCTGCCCACTTGATGTTCGGCCAGGCGTTGGGTGATCGCGCCCTCCCTACGCCATCGTGGTTGGACGAGGGATTCGCCAGCTACATGGACCCATCATCCAGGGTTTTCAGCGGGGCGAGCCTCAAATCCCGCACCAACCCACTTCGGGCCATGAATGTCGTGACCGGCACCCCACATGCGATCGGCGCCTTCTATCAAAAGTCCCTGAGTGTCGTGGCGTTCTTGATCAGTGAATTCGGCGAGACTAATTTCCAGCTATTCGTAGCTCAGCTTAGACGGAGCAACCCCGTAGATGCTGCGCTGTTGAACGTGTACGGATTCGACATAGACGAGTTGGACGCCCGATGGGCCGGAGAGGCGCCCGGCGCGCCCGCCCCTGCCCCATCGGTCCCCGGCTCCAGAAATCCGTCGCCAATCTTATTCTTCAACAGTTGGCTCCTAGGCGGTCTGGTGTTGCTGGTTTTTGCGGCAGTGTTCATCCAATTCGTGGCGTCCAAGCTCCGGCCGGTCCGCGATTCTGAGGAAGGCCTGCAACCGTGGGAGGACCCCGACCTTTGGGATGAAGAGGACTGGGACGACGACGGGTCTTATTTCCGATAGGAGCGGCGTATCCGTTGCAGCCGTGGCCCTTCATCGGGCATCCACTTTCTGGTATGCTCAGACGCCTTTCGCGACTCGGCGTGAGCTTCACCGAGATCGAATATCACAAGCTGGCTGGATAAATTTATGAACCAAAAAGGGATACTCAAACTGCAGCAACTTCTCCGCTCAGCGCACCAAGTGGTGATGGACTCCATAGATGGCATGACCGAAGACGAGGCCCGCAAAGTCCCCGAGCCCGGCGAATGGACCGTGGCCCAATCGTTGGCCCACATCGCGGAGATCCAAACCTTCTGGATTGAAAAGGCGGTGTTGATCACCAAAGAAGACGACCCCAACATCACACGCAGCGACGTCGAGAATGATATCCGGGCGGCCGCGGTAGCCGACCATGCCGGCGATCCGTTGGACGATTTGATTAGACAGTTGGGCGCGGCCAATGAATCAGCCATCGCCACCGCCGGAAATATCGCTCCCGAAGACTTGCCCACCCTGGGCCATAGAGGCGAAGACAACCCCATCACGGTGGAAGGGGTGATCCAGTATTTGGCCTCCCACATGGAAATGCACGCCGTCCAAATTACAACATCCCGGCGGCTCCTCAGCGAGTCCGGCGGGCAGAAGTAACGCACACCAACCCGGGTTAAGACATTGACTGCCTCCGGCCCACAAAGCGTCGAGATCAACAGTCTCGATAGACGTGAATTGGCTGTTGGGCCTATGTTATCCTTTCGATTATGAAATTGATATTCGTTCTGGCGGTATTCGCTGTAGCAATCCTTTTGGCGGCCTGTGTTTTGGAAACAACAGAGCCGCCTCCCACGCCGACCGCAGGCCCGACCGTGTCGTCTGATCCTGGAACTGCGTCGGGAAGTGGACCGGTCAAGCAGTTCATGATTATCGGAGGCGCCAGGATTCCTCAATATTCCACGGTTCCGCCGGTGTCGATAGACCCATCGGCCCGGTACGCCGCCGTCATCAGGACGAATGTGGGGAACATGGATTTTGAGCTGTTCCCGGCACAAGCGCCGGTCACGGTGAATAACTTCATCTTCCTGGCCAATGACGGCTTTTATGACGGCGTGATCTTTCACCGGGTCATACCTTCTTTCATGATTCAAGGCGGAGACCCCACCGGCACTGGCACAGGCGGACCCGGCTACAAGTTCCAAGACGAGTTCGTTGAGGATCTAACATTCGACCAGCCTGGCAGACTAGCCATGGCCAACGCGGGGCCTGGCACCAACAGCAGCCAGTTCTTCGTGACCACGGTGCCCACACCACACCTGAACGGGGCCCACACCATCTTTGGGCAGATCATCCAGGGACAGGACGTCGCCGACGCCATATCGTTGGTCGAGACAGAACCCGGGAACAAACCAGTGACGCCGATAGTCATCGAAGGGATAGACATCGCAAAGAACCCTTGATCCTATCCCAACGATCTTCGATGCTGCCCAGCGCACCCTCGGACTTCCCCACGCTTGGCTTGCGCAACCAGAGGAGACTCCATTGTCCTTTGACAACATAATCTACGAGCGGAAGGGGCAGATCGCCTATCTGACCCTGGACCGACCGGAGAAGCTCAACGCCTTGAACGCCGAGTTGATGGTGGAGTTTCGAGAAGCGATGGAGGTGGTCGAGGCAGACACTGAGGTACGGGCGCTGATCATAACCGGAGCGGGACGGGCATTCTCCAGCGGTTTCGACATCCAGAAAGGAAATGACTCCATCGACCCTTCATCCGGCACTCCGGACGCTTGGCGCACCCGGTTGTTGGGCCTGGTGGAGACCTTCCTGACCGTCTGGAACTGCAGCAAGCCGGTGATCGCGGCGGTAAATGGGTATGCCTTGGGGGGAGCTTGCGAGTTGGTCCAGGTCTGCGACATCAAGATAGCTTCGGACCGGGCCATCATGGGCGAACCCGAGATCAGGGCCGGCTTTGGGCCGCCGCTATTAATCACGCCCTATAGCGTTAACCTGGCCAATGCCAAGGAACTGCTGCTAACCGGCAATACCGTGGACGCCCACGAAGCCGCCCGCATCGGCCTGGTCAACAGGGTGGTTCCCCATGACAGCCTGATGGCCGAATGCGAAAAGGTGGCCAAGAAAATCTGCCTGCTGCCCCAGATCGGAGTGAAACTAACCAAAGATTCGGTTAACCGCGCCCTGGAAGAGATGGGCTACTTGAACGCGGTCAGGCATAACCTGGAACTGATGACGCTGTTCGACACCAGCACCAGCCCAGAGCAAGAAGAGTTCAACGCTATCAGCGAAAAGAGCGGCCTCCGGGCAGCCCTTGACTGGCGGGACGCCCGGTTCAGAGAGTTGGACTAGATCCCGGCCTTAACCTCGACCTTGGCCAGGTCCTCCACGAATTTCAGGATGGCCGAATGGTCGGACTCCGACTCCCCGTCATTTACCAGAGCGCCCAGCATCTGTTGCAACAACGAGGTCACCGGCAGCGGAATGTTCAGTTCCTGTGCGGTCTGGAGCACGTTCCTCAGGTCCTTCTGATGGAGGCGTATGCGGAATCCGGCCTGGAAATTGCGGTTCAGCATCATAGGCGCTTTGGCTTCCATCACCGCGCTGCCGGCCAGCCCTCCGCGAATCGCATTGAACACTTTCTCCGGATCCACACCTGCCTTCTGGGAGAGCACCAAAGCCTCACTTAGGGCCTCGATGTTAGCGGCCACAATAATCTGGTTGGCCAGCTTGGTAACTCCACCGGCGCCGATGTCACCGGTGAGCACCACGTTGCCGCCCATAACCTTCATCAGCTCGAAATGCTTGTCGAAGACCTCCTGCTTGCCTCCGACCATGACGGCCAGAGTGCCTGCGACCGCGCCGGGCTCTCCTCCGCTGACCGGCGCATCCAACATCTCAACGCCCTTCTCGGCGCAGGCGGCGGCGATGCGCTGGGAGACCAACGGGGCGATGGAACTCATGTCGATGATCACTGACCCGGATTTTGCCCCTTCCAACACGCCGTCGGGTCCCAGGATGACCTTTTCAGAGTCCGCCGAGTCTGGAAGCATGGTAATGATGGTTTCGCTGGCAGCGGCCACCTCTTTGCTGGATGACGCCCCTTTGGCCCCATCGGTGACCACTTCCTCCATGTTGCTTCCGACGATGTCGTAGACGGTTAGAGAGTATCCCTCCTTGAGCACGTTCCGAGCCATGGGTTTTCCCATGATTCCCAGTCCGATGAATCCAATCTGCTCGGCCATGTGCCGCCCTCCTCAAGTTGGTCTATATTTGGGTCTTGCCTGGGAGTTTTGGGGTAGGCTTGCCCAGGCGCGAAAACTGTAACACAGATTAAGGCGGCGCTCCATCGAACCACGGCCCATGCCTATCATCGGTGAATGGTGGCAGCGTGAGCCTCGTCATTCGCCTGTGCCGTTGTGCTGCCAGGCCCGTGGGTTTATGATACTGGGAGCGACGAATTTCGCCTTCGATTATTCTTTATCTCTGTAGCGAAAACACAGGGGGTGCGGATGGCAGATGGGAGAACAGCCCTGGTCACTGGTGGCGCTGGATTCATCGGCTCACACATGGTGGAGCGCCTGCTTGCGTTGGACTATAAAGTGATCGTGATGGATGACCTGAGCACGGGCAAGATCAAGAACCTCAACACGGCAGCGGTCTTTCATCACACAGACATCACCCAACCAGCCATGGCTGAGATCATCCAGCGGGAAGAGCCCGACCTGGTGTTTCACATGGCGGCGCAGACCAGCGTGAACCAATCGACCAAGGACCCCATCGCGGACACCAACGCCAACGTGTTGGGCACCCTAAGGGTTCTTGAGGCCTCCCGCCGGGTGGGAGTGGAGAAGATCATCTACTCCTGCACGGGCGGCGCCCTCTACGGTGACCCCGAGACCATCCCATGTCCCGATGACGCCACCATCGCGCCAACCTCGCCCTACGGATTGTCCAAGTGGGTTGCAGAAGAGTACCTGGATTTCTATTACCGGCAGTACCGCTTGCACTACACCTCGCTTCGTTACGGCAACGTCTTCGGACCCAGGCAGGACCCGCATGGTGAGGCCGGGGTTGTGGCCATCTTCAGCCAGGCTATGTTAGAAGGGAAACAGCCCCAGATCTTCGGCGATGGGACGCAGGAACGCGACTTTGTTTCGGTGTTCGACGTGGTCGATGCAAATATTGCCGCCATTAACCGGGGCGACGGCAATGCCATGAATATCGCCACCGGAGAGGCGACCAGCGTTAACCGAATCTTTGAATTGCTCCGAAGCATCACAGGATATAAGTGGGGTCCTCTCCATGCTCCCCAAAGGAGTGGCGAGGTGTATAAGATATCACTGGACTGGTCCCGGGCTGCCGAGGAGCTTGATTGGGCGCCCAAGATAAGTCTTGAAGACGGGTTGAAATTGACCGTGGATTATTTTAGAGAGTCTATGAATTCCGGCGGAAAAACCGCCGGTAATTCTGCGGGAGGTTTGGCTTCGGCCAATCAGGGCTAAAGCGAGAATCCCAGACAGCACAGATAGGAGAAATTAGGTCAAATATGGAAGCAGACTACGATGTAGCTATCTTGGGGGCCGGGGCAGCGGGATTGTCTGCCGGCCTCTATACCACCAGGGCAATGATGAAGACGGTGATTCTAGAGCAGTTGGGCCCTGGCGGCCAGTTGTTGGTCACGGACGAGATTGAGAATTACCCTGGTTTTCCTGATGGCATTAAAGGCCAAGAGCTGTCTGCCCGGATGGAACAGCAGACCGCCCGCTTCGGGGCTGAGACCGTGTACACCGAAGTGATGGGAATCGAAGACATCGAAAAGCCGGTTAAGATCGTCCACACGGACGACCGCGACGTCACCGCCAAGACCATCATCATCGCCACCGGCGGCTCCCACAACAAGCTTGGAGTGTCGGGCGAAGATGCCCTGGCGGGCCGCGGCGTCTCGTACTGTGCAGTATGCGACGGCAACTTCTTCCGCGGTCAGGACGTGGTGGTGGTGGGTGGCGGGGACGCCGCTCTTGACGAAGGCTATTACCTGAGCGGCATCGTCAACTCGGTGACCTTCATTCACCGGCGGGACGAACTGCGTGGCGCCAAGGTCCTTCAAGAGCGGCTCTTCGGCATTGAAAAGGTCAAGTTCCTCTGGAGTCACGTGGTCGAAGAATTTAGAGGCGATGAGGCCTTGGACCGCGCCCTGGTCAAGAACCTTAAGACGGACGAACTCTACGAGTTCCCCATGGCTGCCGCCTTTGTCTATGTGGGCTTCCATCCCAACACTGACTATCTCCAGGGGATGCTGGAGTTAGACGCCGCCGGGCATATCTGTACCGATATTCACATGAGGACGGCGATACCGAGGGTCTACGCCTGCGGCGACGCCCGATCGGAGTCTACCCGGCAGCTTGGCGCTGCCGTAGGCGACGGCATCACTGCCGCCCTGGCAGCATTCCACGACCTGAGTACCTAGCCCGTAGAAATCACCAGCCAGTAACAGGGCAGAGATTTGTCTCTCCCCTGTATTCGTTGTGCGCCGTTCTTCTTCAGAGTACGGTGAACTCCCGGGTCAGCAACACACCACCAGCAACCACAATCACCACTACCACCGCGTAACGGAAGATGCGGTCGTTGATCCGGTTCACCAGCACGGCAGACATACCAAATCCGATCAGCAGACCGGGAATCATGACCCCAACGTTGGCCAGGGTGTCCCGGCCCACCAATCCGGTTGCGGCATAGAGGGCGAACGCCATTCCGTCCGACGCCAGGAAGAACAGCGCCAACACCGCCCGTACCGTCTCAGGATTCCAACGCTGCGCAATAACGTAGATGGCGCCAATAGGGCCGCCAACCCCGATGGTGGTCACTGACAAGGATGTCAGAAACCCGAAGACCGGACCGGCAGGCCTGCGCTGGGCAAAGGGAAGCTGAACGCTGGTCAGGCTGAACAGCGCCAGTAAAATTATTACGACAGCAATCGTTACCCGAAGCAAGCCCGGACTGGCCGCGTTCAGTGCCAAAACTCCGATAGGGGTGGCGGCCAAGCCACCTAGGACCAGGCCGACACTGGCGCGGAGTCTCACGTGACGCCAGGTCCGGAGCAAAACCATGGCCATGAGGATGGCGGTGAGGCCGTTCAGCACCACCACCGCCTGCTGGGGTTCTAGGTAAAGCAGAACCACCGGGGCGGCGACCAGTACGATCCCAAAGCCAACGGTGCCCATGATGGTAGCGCCGGCGGCCACGATGAGGATGCTGAAGAAGAGCTCTAGGCCGGTTACCAAGGCCGGGTTTAGTTTCCGTTTGCCAGGTTGAACAACCCCTGGCTGGCGGCCACCTTTAGAGCCAGGTTCACGTCGATCACCAAGGGGCCTTCCCGGCGGACTTCCATCTCCAACTGCTGGGAGCGGTTGACCGAAAAGGACCGTTCTCCGTCCAGCGCCACGGTGCAGTCCCGCTTCTCGATGGCCAACCTCTCGCCGTCCGCCATGCGCTGCCAGGATGAGATGGCGACCGCCGGGACCACGCCGGGAGCGACAGGAGCAAGCACGGTAAAATTTCCGGAAGCTGGATCTTCGGAGTCGGCGATACTGTACTGGAGCCCACCCTCATCGGCCAGGGAGACCGATTCCAGCCGCGCTCCGATGGACGAGAGGCCGATGGACGCCGGCTCGGCCCTGGTGAGGAAGACCTCGAAAATAGTATCGATGTCCCAGATAGCCCTGGTAGCGACGAACCGCTCCTTCGAGAGGGCCACGTCAATCAGAGCGATGTCCCGCAGTTCGCCATCCACGTAGATGCTCATTATCTTGCTGGGCACGGAAACCTCGGCAATGTCCAGCTCACCACTGGCCACCAGCCCCGCCGCCAATCCGGCCAAGGTTCCCTCCACCATGGTGGGAAACACGTTGTTGGTGCCGGTGGAGATGGCAACCATAGGGAGATTCCGGCAGCCTACCACCGCCGCCCGGTTGGTGCCGTCGCCGCCCAGGGTCACCAGGCAATCGACGGCCTGTTCCGCCATCAACCCAGCCGCCCGCACGGTGTCTCCTTCGGAGTGAAAGGACGGCATATCCACGAATTCCAGGTCGATGGCAAGATTGGGATCATCGAAGGCCCGGCGCACCAGGTTCGAGCTGTCGGGCATGGCCAGCACACGCTTCACTCCCACCGACTGGAGGCCCAGCATCACCCGGCGGACGATGTTCACCTTTTCCCAGTCGGGCACCACCCGGCCCTGGGCGACCAGCCTTCGGATGTCCTTGCTGGCGGCGGGGTTAGCGATAATTCCTACCTGAGCCAAGGTCTGTCTCCTTTTTCTTTCCGGGATCAAGAGATATTTCAAAGCGGGACGTGAGTATTGCAACTAGTGGTGCGCCGCCGCCCTCGCCGCTATAATTGCGCCCATCACCACAGAGGCTGATAAACAGGCCCGATTATAGCACTGGGAGGATTCAGATGAGCGCTGAACTGGCTTTCATGTCCGCCGTGGAACTGGCCCAAGCGATACGCCAGAAGAAGGTTTCATCGTTGGAGGCAACCGAGAACTTCTTCCAACGGATCGACAGACTGGACTCCCAACTGAATTCCTACCTGGCCCTGTGCCGGGACCAAGCGCTAGCCGACGCCAGGAACGCGGATGAAGCAGTCCAAAGTGGCTCGGAATTGGGGCCGCTGCATGGTGTGCCAATCTCCATCAAGGACCTGGAGATGACCAAGGGTGTGACCACGACAATGGGGTCGGCCGTGTTTCGCGGCCGTGTGCCAGACATGGACTCGATCGTGGTTGAACGGGTGAAGGCGTCTGGCGCTGTCATCCTGGGCAAGACCAACACCCCTGAGTTTGGCCAGTCCGGGACCACCGAAAACGAGCTGGGAGAGCCCTGCCGCAACCCCTGGAACACCGAGCGCACGCCGGGCGGCTCCAGCGGCGGCGCGGCGGCGGCCCTGGCGGCGGGACTTTGCACCGTGTCCATCGGCAGTGACGGCGGCGGTTCAATCCGCATCCCGGCCAGTTTCAGCGGCGTCTTCGGGATCAAGCCCACCCAGGGGCGCGTTCCACGCTACGGCGGCTACGGCCGGCCCGCGGCCAACCATTTCTCCCAGTCGGGGCCAATCACCAGGACGGTGGCCGACTCGGCCCTGCTGCTGCAGGTGGTGGCCGGGCCCGATTCGCGCGACGTCACTTCCATGCGCCAACCAGCGCCGGATTTCAGCGCGGGCTTGGGCGCCGGTGTGCAGGGTATGCGGTTGGCCTGGAGCAGCGATTTCGGCTATGCGGCGGTGGACCCCGGTGTTGTGGAGACAACCAAGCGGGCGGCCCTGCTTTTCGCCGAGATGGGCGCCACGGTCGAGGACTCTGGCCTGAATCTAGACGACCCGTTCGAGTCGTTCTGGGACGTGTTCGCCACCGCGACTTACACGTCGTACGCTCATTTGCTGGAAGAGCACCGCAACGACTTCTCCGACTACGGCCTCAGGTCCATCGAACACGGCCAGCAGGTAACCGGGGCGGACCTGTCGCGCGCCATCTACCAGGTGGACCTGATTGGGCGCCGGATGGAGGATTTCTTCGACGATTTCGACCTGTTGCTCTCGCCGACCATGGCGGTGCCCGCCTTCCCCATCGGCCAGCGCCCCAGTGTGATCGGAGGCAGAACGGTTGAGCCGTTCTGGGGGTTCCTGCCCTTCACCTACCCTATCAACATGAGCGGCCAGACCGCCGCCAGCGTCCCCTGCGGCTACTCGGCAGACGGCATGCCCATCGGCCTCCACATCATCGGTCCCAGGGGCTCAGAAGCCAAAGTCCTGCAAGCAGCCGCAGCGTTTGAGCAAGCGCAGCCGTGGGAGGGCCGGAGGCCAGTGGTATCGTAGGGGCAGGGTTTCCTTGCCGCTTTGAGTTAACCTGTCCGTTGCATGAGATGTAAGGATGGCCTTGGGGACATCTCGCATTGACAAAATCAGCGGCTGGTTCTGAGCCTCAGTACAGTTGCATGAACGCAAATACAAGTCGTTGGACTTTTGTCTGTGAAGGTTCGAGTCCCTCTGCGGATGCGTTTGCTTCACAGCATTAGTGCGTCGGTGGTCCTGCCATTCCTGGGAACATCTGAGGACCTTCATATAGCGGCGTGCGAATAATAATGGGCGGATTTCCTTCTTGCTGGTCTAGGCGCAGCAAATCTGGGTCCGTCGTTTCAATCACCGGTACATGCCAGAGAATCGCCGTCGCCAAGTGGATGGCATCAGGTGGAGCTAAACCAACATGCTTCCGAACCAGACCACGTGCAATTGTAGACAGCGGATCATCCACACTAACCGGTATGATGTATTCTCGGCTGAAGAACTCCCTTATTATGTCTTCTGACGCTGAGTCGGATCGACCAGCAAGATAAGCCGTTTCGACTTTCGCCAACTCTGAGACGATGATCTCTACTTCGCCCAGTTGCGCCTGTTGAATTATTTGTGGGCACGTAGGTCTCAATGCCTCGTATCCTGCGAGATAACCTAGGATGATGACCGAATCCCAAACACGGCGCTGACCGGGCATCCACTACTCCTGTTCCAGGCCGCGAATTGAGCGTAAAAACTTTACAGGATCACGCGCAGCTTCTTGGTCTGGTATTGAGCCGAAATCAGCCTTCGGCAAATTAGGGTCAGGGGTAGAATCATGAATCTCTGCAATGTCGCTAATTGTTCGCGGGATTCCATTTAAAAAATATCGAATGTAGCCCCTCACCATAACTCTATTACCGAGCAAATCTTTGACGTCCTGAATCCAAGAAGTTTGGTTGGGAAACGAACAACGAACGGGGGCTTGGCTGACTCGGTCCCAGATGGTGAAAGTTGGAGATCCGTGGACACTGATAGCCTCAAGGCGACCCTCTAAGGAACCTAAATTTGAATATCCTGATGTGAGAATCCGACTGGCTTTATCGGAGATGTCTTCTCGAATCGTAGCTGTTTCTTCGTTGTCTACAGACACGATTATTGAGTGAGCCCTATCTCTTCCCCGAAAAAGACGCCGCATCCGCCGTAGGTCCTCTAGCACCTGCTCAGTAAAATATTCAGGCGGTTGGTCTGTGCCCAACGTGACAGTTCTTATTCCGTTAGCGATAGTACTAACAGATTCTTGGTCCCCTAAGAGCGACTCTATCGTTACAGTTGGCGAACTTGTATGAAGATGGCTAATAACCCAGTGCCTTCCGGAACGTTCCCGGTGAATCGCGTAGTTCACGTCGCGCAGCAACCTATTAATATCGCCAAGCGCCCTGAGAAACAGGTCGAGAGAGGCTGACTGAGTCTCTGGATTGATTATGAAAGTAAGCCCTTCTGGCACCTTAACCCTCCAACAACCCCATTTGGGTCGTTGAACCATCCCTAGAGATTGTCTAGGCTGAACCTAACGCTGTCCGCCTGGAAACCCCCGCGCTCTATGTAACTAAATGTAAGAAGCGTAAATCTCAAGGCTTTTACTCAAGATCACCAGGTCTCCCAGAACCATTCGCCTCCTCAGGAGAAGCCCAAAACACAGATTGTTTTTGGTTCCGGAAAATATACTTGAGTAAATTTTTTATTGATAGTATCGAAGGTACTTTGCGCTAACAGCGTCGTTGACCTTGTCCATCGCCCTATTGCCAATGTTTCAGTACTTCTTGATCGTATCTACTTCAGCATACGCATTTAGATATATTTTTACCAAACAAGGAATAATGTCAAGTAACTAACGCCATTGCCAACGAGTAGTTGCCAGACAATCGGGAGGTCGGCCTTCATTTCATAAGCGAGGATGGCGGAGACTTCTACCCCGCCGCCGCCATCTTCTGCCTTAGCAGCGGCAGAACATCCGCCGCGACGCGTTGGCATTCTTCGACGTGGGGGAAGCCGGAGAGGATGAACTCGTCCACCCCGAGCTTCCAGTAGCCTAGTAGCACATCGGTGACCTGCTCGGGGGTGCCTACGATGGCGGTGCCGCAGTTGACCCGGACCTCGGAGAGGCCGTTCCACAGGTGGGGGGCCACAATGTGGTTGGGGGCTTCTTGGGCCTGGGCTTGCTGACCCACCATGGCCGTGCCGACGATGGCCGCGCGGCGTTGCGCCTTGACCGCCGGGTCGGCGTGGTCGATCAGCTCGTTGGCAGCCTTCCAGGCTTCTTCCTCGTTGTCCCGCACCACCAGATGGGTGCGTATTCCCATGCCGATGCCGCGGCCCGTCTTCTGAAGTTCCTCCCGCAGGGCGTTGATGCGGGCCCTTGAGTCCTCCAACGGCTCAATCCAATTGAGATGGAAGTCGGCTTGCCGCGCGGACAGGGCAAGGGCTCTGGGCGAGGCCCCGCCCAGGTAGAACTTGGGCGGCTGGCCCTCCGGAATGGGGGAGCAGTAGGCGTCCCTCAGCTTGTAGTGCTCGCCTTGGAATTCCACCGGACCGGGTTGGGACCACAGCTTGCGGCAGGCGGCGATGAACTCCTCGGCGCGCTCGTAGCGGGTGCTTTGGTCGCTGACCTCGCCCACCCGTTCAAAATCGTTCTGGATGCCACCGGGGACAATATTGATGTCGATGCGGCCCTTGGATATCTGGTGCAGAGCGGCGGCCATCTGAGCGAATAAACCCAAAGCAATGAAGCCGGGTCTTACCGCGATGAGAAAGCGGATGCGTTCGGTCACCGCGGCCAGGGCGGTGGCGGTGGTCCAGGTCTCGGCCAGCGGGGCGTCCTCGGCGAACAGGCCATTGGCGAAACGGGTGGGAATCAGCAGAGAGTAGAAGCCGCAGCCCTCGGCAGTCTGGACTACCTGGCGCAGGTAGTCAAAATCCGGAGGACGCTCGGCCCTTGTGGTGCCGGCCCGTGCGCCATCACCGTCGATGGGGATGAACCAGCTGAATCTGGTTTCACCGTTCTTCGATCCGTTGGTCATCTCACGCCTCCGCCGCCGGTTGGAACAGGTACATCGTAGGGAAGGCGGAAATGGCGGTCAAGGGTCGGCACGCCCCTACGGACTCTGGGTGTTTTGGTTGGCTTTATTGGCGCCTTCTTCCCGTTCGTACCACATGATCATGACGATGCCGGCCACCAGGATGCTCATCATGTCGCCCGGCACCCAGAGCATTAGGCCGCCCAACTGCTGGTCCGTCAGAAGGGACATGTCAAAGGGTTGGTACACATCCTGGTAGCCGGTGTAGATGATACCCTTGGAAAATGTGATGACCGCGCCCAAGACGGTGTTTGGCAAAACAATCAGTCCTAGGTACAGCACCCGCACGCCGTAGTGGACGCGGGAGCGGCGCGGCTTGGGGTCGACAACCGCCCAATAGAAGATAAACCCGGAGGACATCATAGTGATGTGCATGAGGGCGTGGACGAAATCGTTGCGCAGGGCCAGGTTGAATCCGCCGGGGAACTGCCATAGATACAGCACTCCCATGAATATCCCGACGCTGATTACTGGGTTGGTCAGCTTTTCGTAGACCGCCCGGGCCAAAGGGTGACGCACCGTGGGCCGGACTAAGCCTTGCAACACCCACGGCGGCAGTCCGCGCAAAACCGGTGTCAACGGCGCACCCAACAGAACCAATAGGGGCGCCATCATCCTAAGCAGGAAGTGCTGGAGTTGATGGAAGGAGAGTAGATGCTCGCCCAGGTTGTCCAGGGGCGACTGGAGGGCGATGAAGATTAGGAACAAGCCGGTGAAGAAAGATGCCTTCTGCCAGCGGCTGATGGGATGACTGGGCCGTTCCCAGTTGCTCAGACCGTTGAGATATAGGTAGGCGAACACCAATATGAGCAGGGTCGGCAGCGGGTTCCAGTTCCAAGCGGTGAAAGGGTTCTGGCCGGCCTCGATGCCGCCGTGGGCGTGAACCCCCGGCACGGCCCATAGCAGTTGCAGCAGGACCAGAGCGGGTACGACCATCAGTATCTTTCGTCCTAATCTCATAGCAGAAACGGCGCTGGGCTCAGCCCGGTGGCTCACCCTGTGCGGCCTCGCGCCGGCGGCGATTGTTGCGTTTCACGCTCCACCAGATGTAGGCAATCCCCGCCATCATCAAAATAAATACGCCGAAGAAGACCAGACTCCCACTGGTGTAACGGTTGAGGGCCGGAACTTCCAACGTCATTGCGGTGGCGCCGCCTTGGCCCAAAGAACTTGAAACGTCAACGTTGATTACCCACTCGCCAGTGGAGCCCAGATTCATGCGGACGTCGTACCGCTCCGGCATGTTCGGCGAGTTGAGGGCGGTGGCCCATCCCTCATATTCCTCCTCTTCGTTGTCGGCCATGATCACAACCCTGGCGTCACCGACTACCTCGCCGGTATTGGCGTCGGTGATGAACAGGGCCATCTGGACAAACCCGGCGGCCAGATTGGAGTTAACCAGCACAACCCGCACCGAGTGGGGTCCTGCGATGACGTTCACACCGCGCTCGTCTTCATCTTGGGCAGCGGCGGACAGCGGCGTCATCAGTAGCAGGACAACAGCCAAGGCAGACAGGCCAATGATTCTGAGTTTGATGCTAGCCATAATTCCTTGTATCGAGCGTAATTCGGTTCGGACCGATTCTAATACGAATGTGAACTTGCTCGGGGATTCCTCACAAACGGCACCCAGTCAGAATCCGCCGTTCTTGCCGGGTGCATGCACCCCAGGATGTTCGATATGGTGGTCTTCTTCGCACCCGTCCATTGAGCCTTCCAACTGGATGGTCACGTGGCCGATACCAAATTCGGTGGATGCGATGTCCCGCAGCCGCTGCATCACGGGGTTGGGGTCCTCCATAACCGAGTCGTCAGCGGTAACATGAGCGCTCAGAGCATCATAACCGGTGGTGATCGACCAGGCATGTATGTCATGGACACCGGTAACACCGTCCAATTCCTCGAGGCGTTGGCACAGTAGATGCAGGTCCAGATGGGCCGGCGTTCCCTCCATCAGCACATGGACCACCTTCCAGAGCAGCCGGAAGGAACTGGCCAGTATCAAAACCCCAATAACTATTCCAAATACCGGGTCGGCGATATCCCAGCCGAAGGCCAGAACCAGCACTCCAGCCGCGACCACTGCCACCGAGCCCAGGAGGTCGGCAATCACGTGCCGGAACGCGCCTTCGACGTTCAAGCTCTCCCCTGCTGACCGGTGCAGGACCCAAGCGGCAGCTACGTTCACCAGCAGACCAGCGGCGCCCACGCCCAACATCAGCGCGCCATCAACCTCGGGCGAAGCGCCGAAGCGCCGGGCGGCCTCGAAGAAGATCCAGGCTGCGATTAGCCAGAGGCTCAGGGCGTTCAACATGGCGGCCAGGACCTCGGTGCGCTGGAAACCGAAGGTCTGTTCGATGGATGCGGGGCGGTTGGCGATCCAGATTGCCAGGAGAGCCAGGCCGATGGCAGCCCCATCGGTGAGCATGTGCCCGGCGTCAGCGATAAGCGCCAGGCTGCCGGAGACCAAACCGCCGATCACCTCAGCCACCATGTATCCCATGATCAACGCCAGTGAGATGCCAAGGCTGCGCCGGCTGGCGGAGCGGTGGTCGTGGTGGGGGCCAGAAGCCGAGGTGGCGGAGTGTTGGGTTGCGGCCATCAGGGTGTTAGTCCGCGCCCGAAATATCTGCGGGGCGCCGCCGGTATACGGGCGCGAACCATTTTTGGAGTCCGATCGCCAGTGCGAAGGACCGCCCTAGAGTTGGAAGGTTTTCTTCCAAATACCGGGCGAACCGTCTGCGTGGGTCATGACGTCCCGCATGCGGCCGTTGTCGGGATGTATCTCCCGTTGTTTCAGCCACTCTGGGGTCTCCGAAACATTCTCGTTCTCAAACTCGTAAACAGTGGCGTATTGGGGCGTGCCCCGAACGGCCTTCCAGCGGCGGCCACGGATGCAACCGGGCGCCTTTTCATAGTTGGGCACGTAAACCCCACTGTACCATTTGTTCCACTCTTCGTCGTTGGCGGGCGGAACGTCCATCCGGCCGATCTGCAAAGCGTCTGCCATATCGCTATTGGCGATGTCGCTGCTTAGGGAGGTGGGGTGGATCATGTCATAAACATTGTTGATAAAGTTGGTCCCAATGAGGCTGGGCGACACCCGCTGTCCCCACTCGGTGCGGGGCCGGTTCTTGAAGGCATCGGTATTCACCACGTCGGCATTTTCCAACTCGTAGACGGCCATGTGCTTGGGGCCGCTCTTGGTGGCCTCGTAGCGGGCGGCGTTGAGCACGCCGGGGACCGACAGCAACTCCTTCAGGTGTTCCTCGTTGTACCACTTGTTGAAGTCCTCTTCTTTGTCGGCTGGTATGTCGGCCCAGACAATCATCAGGCCGGTGCCTTTCTTGTTAGCCATTGCTGCCTCCAAATTCCGTTTGGTTTTTCCAGGTCAGGTGGTGCCATGATAACCAGGGCCGCCGGGTTTGGCTACCAAGACTCAGATCGAGACCAAGTGAGCGGCCAATTCCACCGGTGCCGACAGGAATGGAGAGTGTCCGGTATTCATTGTTATGGTCCGGTGGCAGGGGATGTTGCCCTGCATCTCCCTCTGATACGGTAGCCCAAGGGCGCCGTCCAGCTCGCATTCGATGTAGACCTTGGGAACCCGGCCATAGTTCGCCTCCGTGGTGTTCAGAGGGTCCATCAAGGGGCCGGCGGGTTGGGGAACGACCATGGACTTGGCCCAGGCGACATCGTCATCGGAGCAATCGTTATAGAACCTATCTTTGAGCGTTTCCTCGGGGAACGAGATCGTGCTGAGGTCATCCGAAACCGTCCACGAATCCCGCTGCAATGCCGCGCGGACAGCATCAGATTCACGGGAATCGACCGTCATCATCGCCTGGCCGGACCCAAGCAACAGTGCGGTCAAATAGACCAGGGAACGAATTTTGTCAGGTCGGTACTCGGCGGCCCGGGTGATGGTGAGTCCGCCCAGGCTGTGGCCAACCAAAACCACCGGCTCTTTCAGTTGGTCCAATATCTTGCAAACGTGATTGGCGTAGGTATCCAAGGTGACCCGGGCCGCGGGTATATCGAACTCGCCGTAGGTATTGCCGGGCAGATCGACGGCGACCGCCTCGTGGCCTTGCGCCTCCAACAATGGGACGACTTTATCCCAGCACCATGAGCCATGTGACGCGCCGTGCACAAGTACGAAAGTTGTCATGTACTGCCTCCGAGATTGGCTGTCAGTTGCCAGTTGGCAGCTTACAACTAACAGCCTTTACGTGAGCATGGACTCCCTGAAGCTGTCGATGGTGGCTTGTTGGACTCCATGTTGGAGCAAGTAGGCTTCGGAGCCGCCAAATTCGCTCTGGGTGACGTCCAGAAATCTCTCTATGGCCACTTTGGGAGCGATTATCCCTTCCCGGGTGGAATTCTCGAAGCCAGGCATCTTCCTGATCCGCGCGAGGATGCCGTCAATTACCTCGTTGGTCATCAAGAAATCGGCCACGATGTCCTCTCGGCTCACTCCCAGCACGGCCAGGACGGTCGCGCCGAGAACGCCGGTCCGGTCCTTACCCGCGCTGCAGTGAAACAATGCCGGTTGGTTCAGATCTTGGGCCAATGTGGTGAATGCTTGGGCCATCAAAGTGCCCGCATTCTGGAGGATCCATTGGTAAATCAGCGAAAGCCGGTTCTCCGAGTCCTCACCGGAGGTTGGTGGTTCAATTCCGCGTCGCTCAAGGAACGGGAAATTGTGGTAGGCGATACCCGAGAGGGCAAGGAGGCCACGGCCGTCGTCCAGAACTCCGTTGCTGCTGCGAAGATCGATCACAGTCGTGATTCCCAGCGTCCCGGTGATGGTATGAACGTCGGCCTCGGTCAACGTGTTCGGGGCGTCGGCCCGGAAGAGACGCCGCCACTTGACAGAGCGCCCGCCGGTGGCGGGATAGCCGCCCAAGTCTCGGAAATTGACGCAGCCGTCCAGAGGAATCCGCCTTTCTAACTCTTCAGTCATGATTCGGGGCGGCCTAAGCCCCTTCCACCCCCATATCTTTTGCCATCGCCAGCATGGTGCGGGCGGTCTCTTCGTGGGCGATGTCCACCATGTCTCCTCCAAACGTAACTGCGGCGCCACCGGTGGCCCGCATGTCCTCCATGGCTTTGACCAGGCCTTGCCAGTGTTTCACATCTTCCGGTGTGGGCGAGAACACCTCGTTGACCACCGGGACGTGGGAAGGATGAATCAGATGCATACCCGTGTAGCCCAACTGCCGCAGTTGGATGGCCAAAGCCCGGAGTCCTTCCAGATTGTGGATGTCCATCCAGCCGCCGCTCATGGGATAAGGCACTCCGGCGGACCGGACGTCGATCAGAACTTTAGATTTCAGATACAGGGTTTCCAGGCCCTCTTGAGTCCACTGAAATCCAATGGACCGGGCAGTGTCGCCGCCTTTGCCTCCGCTGCCGCCCATGTGGGCGACCCGGGGGGACGCTGTGGCGATCTCGTAGGACAACCGGATGCTTGTCGCGGTCTCCATTCCGGGGTCGATGAATATGGAGCCCACCTCCACGCCGGCTTTGCGCTCAAAATGAGACAGCAGATTATCGACTTCCACAACGTCGGCCGGGCTCTCGACCTTGGGAAGCAGAACGCAATAGAGTTGGGGGCAGGTCACGGCCTCAAGGTCTCCGCCGGTGAGGCCAGTCTCAAGCCGGTTGACCCTGACGGTCAATGTCGGTTTCTCGCCGCCAAGTTCCTCCAGCATCTTGCGGACCAGGCTGCGAGCCTCCGCTTTGTTGGGAATTGGCACCGAGTCCTCCAGGTCCAAGATCAGCGCGTCGGACCCGTATTGGGGAGCCTTGCGCATCCAGTCTTCCTTGTTTCCTGGGACGTACATCGACGTCCGCAGCGGCCGGGCCTTTGCCATCTGGGGCTCCTTGCTTCGCTGTCTGCTTTTAAACTACATTTTCTTTTTCGAGTTGGGCGATCTCCTGGTCGGTCAGACCTAGGAATTTGGAGAATATCTCTTGGTTATGCATGCCCAGGGTGGGTGCTCCGGCCACTTTGGGCAGCTCGCCGCCGGAGAACTTGACTGGAAATCCGGAGGCCACTCCTTCGACCGGCCCTTCCATGGCGGCGTGTAGCATGGGAATTAGGCTCCCCCGGTCCCAGAAATGCTGGTCCTCCATTACTTGCTCGGCGGTCCGAACCGGGGCGCAGGGCACGTCGTGCTCTTCCAGGCGCTGCAATGCCCCTTCCAGAGTGAACTCGCCAAGCAGGCCCTGTATCTCTTGGCGGGCCTCTTCCACATTGATGGTACGGGCCACGTAATCACTGAAGCGCGGGTCCTCCAGCAGTCCGGGCGCGTCCAAGGCCCGGGACAAACGCCCCCACTGGTCATCGCTGGTGACGGTCAGGGACAGGTCGCCATTCTTGGTTTCGTACAGGCCGGTGGGTCCACTTCGGCTGATGTTTCCAGTACGCAGGGGCTGGCCGTCGGCGATGGTCTCTTCCAGGTTCTCCATAAACATCAGCGACACCAATGTGTCCATCATGGACACGTCCAGGTACTGGCCCTGACCAGTGCGGTCCTTCTCGCGCAGGGCGGCCAATATGGAGTAGCAGGCGAACATGGGCGTGACCAAGTCACCGATATAGAACCCGACCTTGACGGGTGGGCGGTCTTCTTCTCCGTTGATGTCCATCAGCCCGCTCATGCCCTGGATCTGCGGGTCGTGAGCGGGTTTGTCCGCATAGGGGCCGGTCTGGCCGTAACCGGAGATGGAGCAGTAGACGATGCCGGGATTAACTTTGGCGACCTCATCGTAGCCCAGTCCGATGCGGCGCAGAGAGCCTGGGGCCAGGTTCTCCAAAACGACGTCGCACTCTTTGGCCAGGTCCAGAAACATCTGTTTGCCCTTGGGATTCTTCAAGTCGATGGTCACACTCTTCACGCCTTGAGTACGCTTGAGGAAACGGGTGGAGATGTCAGATTCGGTCTGGCGTTGGGCGTTGGTTCCCTTTGGTCCGGAAAATGGACCGTTGCCCCGAACGGGGTCTCCCTTGCCCGGTATCTCGACTTTGATCACCTCGGCGCCCATGCGTGCGAGGTTCATGCTGCAGAAGGGCCCCGCAAGATACACGGTGACACACAGCACTTTAACGTCTTTCAGTGGTTCCATAACTTCCTCGGTCATTCATGGTCCGGCAAGTACGGTCCGGGGAATTGCCGTCCCGCCTGGGGACCGGCCGTTCTGACCGGTCCGATGGCAGAATTTAACGGGGTATATTCGACGGCCATTCTCTCATAGAATCGGCTTGCTGTGGTACAATTTTCCCTACTCCAGGCAGGCTCCAAATTACGTGTGAGGTAGACTCGATGGCAGAGAACATCGTACTGTCCAACACTGACTATAAAGTGGTTGGTACCCGTCCCATCCGCCACGACGGGACAGACAAGGTGACCGGGCGGGCAAAATACGGCGCAGATTTCCAGTCCGCCGGGATGCTGTTCGCCAAGGTCTTGCGTAGCCCCCACGCCCACGCCCTAATAATATCCATCGACACCAGCAAGGCATTGGCCATGGCCGGGGTGAAAGCCGTAATCACCGGGCAAGACATGCCCGTGGTCCTAAAGAATGACGCGGATAATTCGGCCAAGACGGCCTCGGAAAAGGTTATGGCGTCAGCCAAAGTTCTTTACAAAGGGCATGCGGTGGCAGCAGTGGCGGCGACCAGCAGTCACGTGGCCGAAGCTGCCTTGGAATTGATCGACGTTCGATATGAGGAGCTTCCCGCGGCAACCCAGGTCTTGGACGCCATGAAGGACGACGCCGGACTGCTCCACGACGACATGACGACGAACGACCTTGGGGAACAGACTGAAAAGCACAGCAACGTGGCAACCCACTTCAGATACGAGTTGGGCGATGTGGAAAAGGGTTTTGCCGAAGCCGAAGTGGTGGTTGAACGGGAGTTCAACACAGCGACGGTACATCAAGGTTATATCGAACCCCAGAACGGCTCGGCTTTCTGGAACGCCGACGGCCAGATAACCGTCTGGTGCAGCACCCAAGGGGCCTTCACCGCCCGAGAAGCTTTATCCACGGTCCTGGACCAACCGGTATCGAAGATAAAGGTGGTCCCTATGGAGATTGGAGGTGGGTTCGGCGGCAAGATACCAATCTACCTGGAACCTCTGGCGGCGCTGCTTTCCAAGAAAACCGGCTTGCCGGTGAAGATGGCAATGACAAGGGCCGAGGTCTTCGAAAGCACCGGCCCGACCTCCGGAGCCAATATGAGACTAAAGATTGGGGCCGACAAATCGGGCAGGATCACGGCCGCGGAGGCTTACCTGGCCTATGATGCCGGCGCTTTCCCAGGTTCCCAAGTCACCATGGGCGCCCAATGCATGTTTTCGCCGTACTCCATCGAGAACGTTAAAGTGGACGGCTACGACGTGGTGGCGAATAAGCCGCCGGTTGCCGCCTACCGGGCTCCCGGCGCGCCCATCGCGGCCTTTGCCGGCGAGACGGTGATGGACGAGATTGCCGAAAAACTTGGGATGGACCCCATTGAAATCCGATTGCTTAACGCCAGCAAAGAGGGTACGGAGCGGCTCGAATCGCCCCCATTCCCAGTTATCGGGAACGTTGAGTGCCTGGAAGCCGCACGGGACTCGGAACAGTACAAGACCAAGCTCAGCGGGAAGCACCGGGGCCGGGGCGTCGCCTCCGGATTCTGGTTCAACATCGGTCTTCAGTCCAGCGCGGCCATCAGCGTAAACGCCGACGGCACCATCAACCTGGTGGAAGGCTCCACCGACATCGGCGGCTCAAGGGCCTCCCTCGCCATGCAGGCGGCTGAAGTGCTGGGAATCCCCGCCGAGGATGTGCGGCCGAGCGTTGGTGACACCGAGTCGGTGGGTTACACCTTCTTGACCGGCGGGAGCCGCACCACCTTCGCCTCCGGTTGGGCGGCCCATAACTGCGCCCAGGAAATCCGAAGCAAGATGATTGACCGGGCCGCTGGCATCTGGGATGTCTCGGCCGACGACGTGACGTTGGCCGACGGCGTTTTCCAGCACAAGTCGGACCCCGACTTGAAGTTCACTTTTAGAGAGTTGGCTGGCCAACTTAACCGGTCGGGCGGGCCCATCTCCAGTCAAGTCAGCGTGGACCCCAGGACCGCGGGCAGCGCCTTCGCAACCCACGTGGTGGACGTGGAGGTGGATACCGACACCGGAAAGGTGACGGTGCTTGATTACACCGCTGTCCAGGACGCCGGCAAGGCCATTCACCCCAGTTACGTTGAAGGTCAGATCCAGGGCGCCGTAGTGCAAGGCATTGGCTGGGCTCTCAACGAGGAGTACCGGTTCAACAAAAGCGGCGTTATGGAGAACTCTACTTTCTTGGACTACCGGATGCCAACCAGCTTGGACCTCCCGATGATCAGCACGGTAATCGTGGAGGTGGCAAATCCAGGCCACCCATACGGAGTTCGGGGGGTGGGAGAAGTGCCCATCGTTCCTCCCATGGCGGCGGTGGCCAATGCAATCTACGACGCAGTGGGCGTGAGGATGACCGAGTTGCCCATGTCGCCAGCGGCAGTGCTGGAGGCCCTTTGGGCCAAAGACGGTGAGCCGGCAGGCCTGCAAGCCGCCGACTAGCCAAACCGGACCTTCAACAGGCCAGGTCCCACCGTTGGGGCCTGGCCTGCTTTTATGCAACGGCCCGACGCAGCCGGTGACTACATCATTTTGATTTATTCAGGAGGGCCCGCATGACCAGAGTGCCATACGCAACCAGGGAGAGCATGGACGCCGCCGGACAGGCGGTTTGGGACGAGATTGAAACCAGCCGCGGTGGCGTTGCCAGAAACTACGCCGCCTTGCTCAACAACCCCCAGGCTTCCGGAGCCATGGCCGGTTTGGGCGGCTACGCCCGGTTCGAGACGCCCCTGGACGCCAGGGTCAAGGCCCTGGCCGTACTCACCGCCGCCCGCGAGGCCTGCGGCCACTACGTTTGGACGGTGAACCAACCGGCGGCTAAATCCGCGGGTCTTTCCGACGAAGTCATCGCCGCCATCCGTGAATACCGAGCCCCCGCGGGCCTGGACGCCTCGGACGCGTCGATCGTTCAATTCGTGCTGGAAATACTCCGCCAACACCGGGTTTCCGACGCCACGTTCGAGGCCGCGCGGGCCATCGTTGGCGACGCCGGTATCGTGGATATTCTGGTCGTGAGCGGGTATTACCACACCCTGGCCCACAGCCTTCAGGCTTTGGAGGTTGACCTGCCCGAGGGCACCACGACCGCCCTTACTTACTGAATCCGCCAATCCAGCCATCGGAATCAACACGGGGTGGGCGCCCAAATTGGAAATCGAATTCATTTGCTTGGCGAACTCAAGACTGCGAGACGGCAGGTCTGTTGCGGGCCTCCGGACCGACGGAGGCGGCTGGGTGCGCATGGTCAGCCGCGACGGTCCGTTGGAGCGGAAAATCTACACCATGGATGACGGCCGCGAGGTCGGATTGCTGGATGTAGTGCGGGCTCAGGCAATCGGGCCTCACCCGGTGAATAATCAGCCCGAGAATTATCTGGCGGCCGGGCCCAGGCCGGGAATATTGGGTGCGGGCTTGGATTCCGTTTTCGGCTCCAAACGCTGGCAGCCGGGAGGGCAAGTAGAACTGGCCAACGCGCCACCGGTTTTGGACCCGCTCATTCGCAAAGGACCCGACCTCTTCGGCAGCCAGCGGGACCGGGAGGACCTCACGACCTTCGATGGCATCTCGGCAATAACTTCCCTGACCATGGTTGAACCAGACTCGCCCGTTTGGGAGATCATAACCTCATTTCGAGGCCAAGGCGGCGAACGCCAGATTCGAGCTCGGTTCGTCCTAGATGGGGCGGAATATAGCCTGCCGGTGACAGACCCCCAATGGGAGGAACGCTGCAAGGTCCTGGGGTATGGCGCCCATACCAACTTTCAGTTGCTGGTGGAAGAGTCAGACCGGGTATTGCTCACAATCAGCTTGGACGAGCCTGACTTCAGCAACAACCCAGAGGGTGAGTGTTTCAAGAGCGTTGCCGGCGTTATCCTGCTGCCAGGCGCAAAAGAAGCCGGAACCAAGGATTAAACCCGAGCCCCGAATTAGTCAAAAAAGAGCGGCCGGTCCGCCTAGGCGAGGGAGCCGCTGAGGGAGCGGCCCACGACCGGTCGCTGAGCAACCAATTCTACAATCAGATCGGCCCGTGGTCAACACGTTGGCGGCTCGGCTCGTGGTCAACCGGTCGAGCAGCCAGGCCTGAACCGGAAACCGGCCGGAGGGAGGAACCCCATGGGAGACTATGTATATCTAGTGCAGATGGACATTCCCGCAGAGTTGGAAGACGAGTTCAACCGGGTTTACGACACCGAACACGTACCCAATATCGTACAGGCGCCGGGCGTCAACGGGTGCGTGAGATACAGGGTGGGATCGACGAATAAGGATGGGATGGCGAGGTACGCCGCCCTATATGACATCGATTCGCCCGAGGTGCCGACCTCGGCTGGGTGGCTGAATGAGTCTGAGAAGGGAGATTGGCCAACACAGATCCGGCCCCACGCCACCAACCGGTCGCACACTATTTACAAAAAGATTGGGAAGTCACGAACGGCCGGGTGATTAAGCGGCGACGCAGGTGATGGTGCGGATCACTCCAGGGATGGACTGGACCCGGCCGGTTACCAGGTCGGCCATTGAAACCATGTCAGGCGCCTCTATCTGGGCGATAATGTCGAAATCGCCAGTGATAATGTCAGCCGACGGAACGCCAGACAAGGACCGGAGGGCCGTAACGACATCCCGGGACTTGCCCACTTGCGTTTCGATCAAAATATAGGCCCTAGTCGGCACCTGAACTCTCCTGCGTGCCCCGGCAATTCGTGATCCGGCTTTGATTGATACGTGGACGCCGGCATTCCCAGCGAGTCTCGGACCTTAGTCCGAGATATAAGCCGTGCTGGTGACTTCGACCAAGTTGTTGGCGTCGCCAAAGTTGACAACGATCGTGGTCCGCGCGGGGCGGTCCTTAGTGAAGAACTCGGCGTAGACCTCGTTGAAGCCCGGCAGGTCATCACGGTTCGAGACGTAGCAAGTGTTGGTCAGCACGTTGTCTATCGAGGAGCCAGCCGCTTCCAGGATCAAGGAAATCCGTTCCAACGCGTACCGGGTTTGTTCTTTTATATCTTTGCCAGTCTCGCCGTTGGTCGGATGGCGGCCGGTGTTCCCAGCCACAAAGACTAGGTTGCCGAGTTTCGTCGCCTGGGACAGGGGGGCCGCGCCGGCTGCAACCTTATCCGTGGCAATAATTTCTTTTCTGGGCATATTAACCTACTTGCAATCGAAGACTATGGCCGCGAAGGAATCCTTGTAAGAAACGATTTAAGGGCGGCTCCGGCTGGAGTATTGCCCATTATATCCGTGGTTATCCAGGTGTCAAACTGCCTCAATATCTACTTTTCTAATGCGAGGGAGGTCCGCAACGTTGCGTGACTCACCCAGAAACCGATAGAATGAGCCCACTATTAGCGTCGCACCCCTGTTATTCCGGGGCGCGGTCTGCAGGCGATTAACAAGACATGTGGAGCAAGTCCCATTGCTACGTCCACTGTGCCGCAGTGGCCAGTCGGCCCCATTCCCAAATCCAATTTGATCTGAAAGGGAGCGATGCCAAACATGGATGCTAAAGACCTGAGAAACGTGGCTTTCCTCGGCCACTCCGGTTCTGGAAAAACATCTTTGGGCGAGGCCGCCCTGTTTGCCACCAAAGCCACGACGCGAATGGGAAGCGTCACCGACGGCAACACCGTTTCAGACTACGAGCCCGAAGAAGTGAAACGGGGAGGCAGCATCCAGACGACCTTGGTATCGATAACTGGGAATGATTCCAAGATCAACTTCCTGGACACGCCGGGATATGACGACTTCCTTGGAGAGGTCGTGAGCGCCCTACGAGTGGTGGAGGGTGCAGTCATCGTGGTGGCCGCTCCCACCGGAGTGGACGTGGGGACCGAGCGGTCGTGGAACATGTGCGAATCGGCCCAGGTTCCCCGTATCTTCGTGGTCAATAAAATGGACCGGGAAAACGCCAGCTTCTCGCGGAACATCTCAGACATCCAGGCCAGCTTCGGCCGCCAATGCATCCCGTTCCAGATCCCGTTGGGTGACGCCCAAGATTTCAAGGGTGTTGTCAGCGTTGTCAACCCGCCGGCGGACATACCCGCCGAGATAGCCGACCAAGTTGCAGCGGCACGGGAGCGCTTGATCGAGGCGGCGGCTGAGAGCGACGAAGAACTCGCCGACCGCTACCTAAGTGGCGAGGAGCTCTCCGCCGAGGAGGTCATTTCTGGGGTGAGGACTGCGGTTCTGGCCGGCGAGTTGGTGCCAATTCTGGCCACATCCTCCACATCCGCCGCCGTCGGCATTGACGAGTTTTTGGAGACCACCCGTTCTTTCCTCCCCTCTCCGGTGGACGGCAAACACTCGGATTTGTTCAAGGGAAGCGACGCGGCCGAATATAGTACCGACTCGGCCGGCCCACTGGCCGCATTCGTATTTAAGACCACCGCGGACCCGTTCGTCGGCAAGCTCTCGGTGTTCCGGGTTTACCAGGGAACCATCAAGAGCAATTCTGAAGTCTGGAACGGCAACCGGGAGCAGGCCGAGCGCATCGGCCAACTATACCTGCCCAAGGGAAAGAACCAAGAAAACGTGTCGGAGATCACCGCCGGAGACATCGGGGCCATTGGAAAGCTGAGCGCGACGCTAACCGGCGACACTCTTTGCGCCCGGGACAACCCCGTAACCTTCCCCGAGATCAAACAGCCCGTCGGCTATTTCCGGATGGCAGTTACACCCGCGTCCAAGGACGACTTGGACAAGATGTCCATGGCGTTGAGCAGGATCGTGGAAGAAGACCCAACCCTCCATTTCTCCCGCGACGCTGGCACCAGCGAGTCCTTGATCACGGGTTTAGGCGACGCCCAGATCGAGGTTGCCCTGGAAAGGATCAAGCGAAAGTTCGGCGCCGACCTCCGGGTGAAGATGCCCAAAGTTCCCTACCGGGAGACCATCACCAAGATCACCAAATCCGAGTACCGCCACAAGAAGCAGTCGGGCGGCCACGGCCAGTTTGGACACGTAATTATCCGGCTGGAACCCCAAGACCGTGATCAAGGTTTCGAGTTCTCAACCGAGATTACCGGAGGCAAGATTCCCAAAGAGTACATACCCTCGGTGGAGAAGGGCGTGACCAAGGCACTGGACGAAGGGTCCCTGGCGGGTTTCCCGTTGGTCGACCTGAAGGCTGTGCTGTACGACGGCAGCTTCCACGACGTTGACTCATCTGGAATGTCCTTTGAGATCGCCAGTATCCAGGCCTTGAAGCAGGGGGTCGGCGATGCCGATCCGGTGTTATTGGAACCGGTGGTCAAGCTTTCGGTGACCGTTCCCGATGCCTACACCGGCGAGGTCATCAGCGACCTGAATGGGAAGCGGGGCCGTATCCTGGGCATGAATCCCGACAACGGCGTGACCCTCATCGAGGCCGTGGTGCCGCTGGCGGAAGTCCAGCGTTACTCTCAAGACCTGCGCTCGGTGAGCCAGGGCCGGGGCGCCTATACGTTGGAGTTCGACCACTACGATCAGGTCCCGGCAAACCTGGAGCCCAAGGTGATTGAAGACGCAAAACGGGCCAAGGAACAGGAGTCCATCTAGACTTCTTAGCCTTGACAGTGATCAGAAATGGCAAAAAAAGGCCCCGGTAGTAACCGCCGGGGCCTTTTTTACGTGTGGTCTTCGTCCGGTGGAGTGCCTCCGGTCGTTCAGTACCCCCACGAGGGATTGTACTCGCCAAATACGTCCCGGAAGACGTCCATCATCTCCCCCAGGGTGGCGTAGGCCTTGGAAGCTTCCACCAAGTAGGGCATGGTGTTTTCCGAGCCCCGGGCGGCCTGCTCCAGGGCCTTTAGCCGCTGGGAGACCTCCCGGTTATCGCGGGCGCGCCGGACCTCGTTCAGATCATCGATCTGCTTTTTCTCCCCTTCACGGTCAACCCTGAGCAACGGAATCTCTGTGCCGTCCCCTGTGTTGAATTCGTTAACGCCCACCGTGATCCGCTCTTTGCGGTCCTCCTCCATTTGATACACGTAGGAAGCGTCGGCAATCTCCCGCTGCAAAAAGCCGGTCTCCAGGGCGGGAATCACTCCGCCCACGTCTTCGATGCGCCGGAAATAGTCGTAGCTGGCCTCTTCCAGGTTGTTGGTCATCACCTCTACGAAGTAACTGCCGCCGAGGGGGTCCACGGTGTCGGTAACACCGGTCTCGTGGGCGATTATCTGCTGGGTGCGCAAGGCTTGGAGGGCGGCTTCTTCCGAGGGCAGGGCCCAGGCTTCATCCTTTCCATTGGTATGCAGCGATTGGCAGCCTCCCAACACCGCGGCCAGCGCCTGGAACGACACCCGGACAACGTTGTTCTCCGGCTGCTGAGCAGTTAAAGACTGCCCGGAGGTCTGGGCGTGAAACCGCAGTTGATGGGACCTGGGATCCTCGGCCCCAAAGGTCTCCTGCATCTCCCTGGCCCAGATGCGTCGTGCGGCCCTGAACTTCCCCACTTCCTCAAAGAAATTGTTGTGGGAGTTGAAGAAGAAGCTAAGCCTGGGCACGAACGCATCTACTTTGAGACCCCGTTCCAAACCATGGCGAACGTATTCGAAGCCGTCGGCAAGAGTGAAGGCCAGCTCTTGTATGGCGTTGGACCCGGCTTCACGGATGTGGTAGCCGCTGATGCTGATGGGGTTCCACCGGGGGACGTGGCGGGTGGCGAATTCCACCGTGTCCGTAACCAGCCGCATGGACGGTCGGGGCGGGAATATGTACTCGTTCTGTGCGATGTACTCTTTCAGTATGTCATTCTGGATGGTGCCACCCAGCCGATTAAGGGACGAGCCCTGCTTCTCAGCCAAGGCGATGTACATGGCCCAGATGATGGCCGCCGGGCTGTTGATGGTCATGGATGTGGTGATCTGGTCGAGCTTAATCCCATCGAACAGGGTTTCCATGTCGGCCAGGGACGAAACTGCCACGCCGCAGGTGCCAAACTCGCCGGCTCCGCGTGGGTCATCGGTGTCGTAGCCGTAGAGAGTGGGCATGTCAAAGGCCACGCTCAGGCCGGTCTGTCCCTGATCAAGAAGAAACTTGAACCGGGCGTTGGTCTCCTCCGGCCGGCCGAACCCCGCGAACATGCGCATGGTCCAAAGCCGCCCGCGGTAGCCGGATGCATGGACCCCGCGCAGGTAGGGATATTCGCCGGGCAGCCCCTGGTCTTCCAGGTAGTTTTCTTCAGCCGTGTTCTCCGGGGTGTAGACCTGGTCGACGGGCACCTGGGAAGGCGTCTTAAACGAGGCTTTTCG
This sequence comes from SAR202 cluster bacterium Io17-Chloro-G6, assembly GCA_002816585.1. The sequence continues at coordinate 82,456 of MUCT01000033.1, forward strand.
TTGGGCGGCTGGGTCTTGTTTGTCACGCCAACTGGCACTGCGCTCCCGTAATTCACTCAAATCTTCGGGGGAATCCAAGGGCTACCTCCGGTTGGCCGGCTAATACCAGAACACCTTGAAAACAAGTCTACGCAGGGGTCACTTTGGTGTCAACGAACCCGCGAGGCGGGGCCTCCTTATCTAACGCTGCTACCCAAGTTGTTGCCGGATGAATTCCCCAGCCTGTTCTATGGATTGCTGGCCCTCCGGAAGTATCGAGGCGAAGACCTGCCACACATGGCCCATGTCTTCCCATATCTTGAGGGTAACGTCCACGCCGGATTGCTTTGCCAGTGTGGCCAGCCGGGTTGAGTCATCCAGCAGGATTTCCGCTGAGCCAACCTGGATCAGCGTAGATGTCAACGTCTGTTATATCGGCGGGAGGCTTGGACCTGACGGCCTTCATGATACCGATGACGCGGTCCAACTGGGGTGAGGAAGCCATCGACCTAGTCCGATTTTAAGAATCGATAGGCCGGGAATCCGTGAGCCGGACGAAGCGGCGCTTGCCCACCTTGAGCAGGTCGCCGGGTCGCAGCAAGTAGCCCGCTTCGCCGCCGGTCACGGGTTGGGGCTCCCCGATCTGAGATATCCGCTCCACCGCTCCCTGTGCCAGCAACCGTTTCACTTGAGTCTTACTCGCAGCAAGTCCAGCCGCCAGCATCAGGTCGTCCACTCTGACTTCAGCGCCGACGACGATTCCTGTGCGCCTAAGTTCATCTAAGGACACCTCGGGAATATCAGTTGGGATGTCCCTTCCCTGCACGACTCGTTCAAAGTGGACCTGGGCCGTGTCAGCCGCTTCACTATCGTGAAACTGGCGGGTTACATCCCAGGCCAGCCGCTTCTTGGGTTCCATCGGGTTGAGTGCGTTAGCCTCCAGCTCCTTGGCCATGGCGGCCAACTCCACCGTCGGAACATCAGTCAGGTATTCGAAGTAGGACATGATCTGGCTGTCGGACACAGACATCAGCTTGCCGTACATATCTACTGGTGTTTCGTCCACCGCCACGTAGTTGTCCAGGCTTTTGCTCATCTTTTGTACGCCATCGGTGCCTACCAAGATGGGCATCAGGAAGCACTGCTGAGGGGTTTGTCCCATCATGCCCTGCAATTCCCGGCCCACCAGCAGGTTGAACATCTGGTCGGTACCACCGAACTCAACATCAGCCTCAATGGCCACCGAGTCGTACGCCTGGAGCAGCGGGTAGAGCAACTCGGTGATGGCGATTGGCCTTTGCTCAGCATACCTCTTGGCAAAGTCGGCCCTCTGGAGGAACTGGGCCACGGTGAACCTGCCGGTCAGTTCCAACACCTTGGCCAGGCCGAAATCGCCGAACCACTCGCTCTGGTAGATCACCTGGGCACGGGTCTGGTCCACCACCTTGAAGAACTGCCGGAGATAGGACTCGGCGTTCTCCATGACTTTGGCGTGGGTCAGGATGGGGCGGGTGGCCGACTGGCCGCTGGGGTCTCCGATCTGGGCGGTCCAGTCGCCGACGATCAATATCACCTGATGCCCCAATTCCTGAAGCTGGCGCAGTTTTCGGAGCCCGACCACGTGGCCCAAGTGGATGTCGGGGCGGCTGGGGTCAAATCCCATCTTCAGGCGGAGTTTCTTGCCGCTCTGGAGCAGCCGGACAAATTCCTCCAGGGAGATGATTTCGCTGACGCCGCGGGTGATGACCGACTCCAGGTCCTCGGGGCTGATGGCGCCGGGCGTGGTCATCCTAATCGCTCCGGTCCTGAGTCCCGGTTGTCATCGAGGACTTGGCGGCAGTCGTCCACGTCCTGATTGATCTGCTTAACCAGAGCGTCTAGGCCGTCGAATTTTTCTTGGTCCCTGACTTTTTTTATGAACTCCACACCCACAGTCTTACCGTAGAGGTCTGCATTGAAGTCCATGACAAAAACTTCTACCAGCCGTTGGGTGAGGTCGAAAGTGGGCCGGATCCCGATGCTGGTGGCGGATTGGTGACGCTGCCCGTCAATGATTGCCCAGGTTGCATAGATGCCGTCGCCCGGCAGGAGCAACTTGGGGTCCACATCGATATTGGCGGTGGGGAACCCCAGGGTCCGGCCCCGCTGGTCGCCGAGCACCACGACGCCAGAGAGGGAGTGATTGCGCCCCAGCAGATCCGGACACACCGCCACATCTCCGTCGGCCAGCGCGCTGCGGATGCGCCTGCTCTTCACTGGATGACCTTCAATCTCCAGTGGCTCCACTGACTCGACCCAGAAACCCAACCGCTCTCCCTGTTGTTTCATGAAGTCAAAGTCGCCCTGACGGTCCTTGCCAAGGCAGGAGTCGGGGCCCATGATTAGTCCCTTCATGTTCAATGACCCGGTCAAGGACTCGGCGAATTCGGCGGCGGTCACCTGAGCTAACTCCTGGGTAAACTCCAGACAGACTATCAATTCAATACCCTGGCGTTTGATGAGCTCTATGCGTTGTTCGGGCGTGGTAAGGTAGCTGGGTTCGGTGCCGGGCCGAAGTACGGTTATGGGGCGGTTTGAGAAGGTGACAACCGTGGGGATGTAATTGCCGCCAGTCAACCTGACCAACTGCCGCAGTAGGTGGCGATGTCCTTCATGCACCCCGTCGAACACGCCGACGGTGACTACGGTCTCCCTGCTGGGGGCGGCGCTGGCCAAAAGTTGGCGAAAGCTCATTCCTGGTTAGTTCTCATAGCGCCGCACTCCCCGGCCGGTGGCTGGCTGGTACAACAAGTTCTTTGGCGATACCGCCGGTAAAAAGACCGCCGGGCAGCGGTGTTGACGGGGTCTATATTGGCGGGATTTGAGCGTGAAAATAGGGTCTCCAGCTAGTCTGGATATTAGCACAGGCCCCTATGACCGTCAACTTAACCAGAGGCGTGCAGCCGTGCCCTCCAAAGGGTTTCGTGGAAAGATACCGGGCCTATGCATCAATCTTAGTTATTAATAGATTCTAATATTAAATTTAAATTCGTCAAAAATAATGAACGATTCGCTAGGAATGCTGCCTGACGTTATGTATAATTCACCCTTGATAGACGCATGCATGTAGCAGGTGGAATCGCCAAGGGCCGGCGGCTCAAAGGGGCCGTCAGTCCCGGCACCCGCGCTACCACTGGGCGGGTCCGGGCGGCCATTTTTAACATTTTAGACCCTGAACAGTACCAAGGTGGCAGGGTGTTGGACCTATTTTCAGGGTCCGGCAGCCTGGGCATTGAGGCCTTGAGTAACGGAGCGGGGTGGGTGGATTTCGTGGAATGGGACCGCCGGCAAAGTGCCGTCATCAACAGCAACCTCGAGACCACCGGCTTCATCTCGCAGGGCCGCGTACACCGGGCGGATGTGCTGCAGGCCATCCAGACTCTGCCTGGACGCTACAACCTGGTGCTGTTGGACCCTCCTTACAAAATGGGCGGATTGGATGTTCTCTTGGAGAAGATCGCCTCCCAGCCAGGACTGGTTTTGGAAGGTGGCGTAGTCGTTGCCGGGCATTCCAAGCGCGATGATCTGCGGGAGACGTACGGCGCCCTGCGGTTGACATCACATCGTAGGTACGGAGACAACGTGGTCGATTTTTTCGTATATGAGCAAAATCCGGATCAACTCCGGGCGGGCGAAACGGAGCGGGATGGCCAGAAGATATGGTAACCGCACTATATCCCGGCAGCTTTGACCCGGTGACCGTGGGCCATGTGGACGTGGCAACCAGGGCGGCAAGAATTTTCGAAAAACTGGTTATCGCGGTCTACGAAACACCTTCGAAGAACCTGCTCTTTGACACCGATGAGCGGTGGCAGTTGATCAGTGACGCTTGTAGCCACCTCCCAAATGTGGAGGTTATCAAGTTCACGGGGCTGGTGGTCCGGTGCGCCAATGACATCGGAGCCCAGGTAATAGTCCGGGGTCTCAGAAGCGGTTCGGACTTCGAGTACGAATTTGACATGGCGTTCATGAACCGGAGGCTGGAACCAGATGTAGATTTGGTCTGCTTCATGACCTCCCAGGACTATATGTTCGTTAGTGCAAGTCTACTTAAGGAGGTAGCTAAACTTGGCGGGGATATCACCGAGATGGTCCCGCCCAATGTTGCCAAGGCAGTCTACTCTAAATTTGATAACCGGTCGTAGATGGGTAGTGACCGGGGAGGGGTGCAATCATCGATATCATAAACATTATTGACCGGTTGGAAACTCTGGTCGAAACCAGTAAATCTGTGCCCGTTGGCGGCAACGTTCTCATCGACAGGAAAAAAATTATGGAGTTGGTGGACCAACTGCGTCTGACCATCCCTGAAGAGGTCCGTGCGGCGGAGGATATGTTGTCTCAGAAAGACCAGATCCTTAACACCGCACACAATGACGCGCGCCGGACCAAATCCATGGCCGAGGACGAGCTTCGCGACCGGCTGAAGCAGAGCGAGGTCGTGACCCTGGCGGAGGCCAAGGCCGCGGACACCGTGAAGGAAGCCGAAGAGCGGATCACCAGGATGCTCCAACAGTCGGAGGCCGAGGCACTTTCCCGCCGAACTGAGGCAGACGCCTACGCCCTGCGCAGTTTGCGCTCCATGGAATTAGAATTGGACAAACTCGTTGGATCGGTGCGGAAGGGAATCCAGGTTTTGGCCATACAAGCTTCCACCAACATGGATTCGCGCCGTTACAATGGGGAAGAGGTTGATGCCGCGGAGATGCTGCGCTAGTCTGGCGCTTTCCGCCCAAGCTTCCTGGGCAACCAAAGCTCAAGTAGCAAATGCTCAAGCGGACACAGAACCGCGCTAAAAATGCGCCGCGGTTAACGTCCCTATGAAGGGGCTGAAAATGCGGCGCATTTTGATCTCGTTGTCAGGCCGCCGCTACCTGCCGTTGGCCAACATCCCCTGGAAGTAGCCCCGCATCGATTCGTTCAGTTCGCCCAGTCTCTTTGCTATTAGGTAATTGATCGTCCCCTCAGGGAACGCTCCCGAGGCGTCGGCTTCTCCTGCGGTCTTGCCTGTTAGGACCTCCAGGCCTTCGTCGATGGATTTTACGGCATAGACGTGGAACTTCCCTTCTCTGATGGCCTCCACCACATCGTCCCTGAGCATCAGGTTCTTAACGTTCTGGTGGGGGATTATCACCCCCTGGTGGCCAGTGAGGCCGGTGGCCGTCCGGCAAACATCAAACATCCCTTCCACCTTCTGATTGACACCGCCAATGGGCTGTATCTCGCCCATTTGATTGACTGACCCAGTGACAGCGATATCTTGACGGAGGGGCACCCCAGACAGGCTGGATGATATGGCGTAGATCTCCGTGGAGGAGGCGCTGTCACCGTCCACTCCCTCATAGGTCTGTTCGAAGCATAGGCTGGCCGAAAGTGTGAGCGGCCGGTCGTGACCGAATTTTGCACCCAGGTATCCACTAAGGATCAGAACGCCCTTGTCGTGGGTGCGGCCGCTCATGGACGCTTCCCGCTCAATGTTGATGACCCCTTCCCTTCCAGCGTAAGTTTGTGCCGTAATCCGGGTGGGGCGCCCAAAGCTGAAATCGCCCAAATCATACACTGCCAGCCCATTGATCTGGCCTACTTCTTCGCCTTCAACGTCCAGCAGCAGAGAACCGTCGGAAACCATCTCTCGAAGGCGCTCTTCCACCAGGTTCAACCGGTATATCTTTTGGTTGACAGCCTGCTGAACATGGTGGTCGTGGACCGTCTGGGCGTCGTCTTTGCGGGCCCAGTGGTCGGCCTCTATGAGCAAGTCTTTGATCTGTCCGAACCGGGTGGATAGCTTGCTTTGGTCGGAGACTTGGCGGGCGCCGAACTCCAAGACTCTGGCGGCGGCTCCGGCCTCAAATGCCAGCAGGTTTTCTTCCTCGCCGGTCCGGCAGATGAATGCGCAGTAGGCCATCATGTTCTCTTCGTTAAGGTCTACCCGGTAGTCGAACTCCGCCTTCACCTTGAACAGGTCCCAGAAATCTTCGTTATCGGAGGAGGTCAACAGGCGGTAGATACTCTCGTCCCCGGTCACGATAACCTTCAGGTCCAGAGGCACGGGCTCCGGCCGAAGTCCTTGGGGGATGAAAAGCCCGGCCTGTTCAGCCGGGTCTTCCAAGCGCACCTCTTGGTTGCGAATGGACCTTTTGAGGCCCTCCCAGGCCCCGGGCGCCATCAGAACGTCCCGGGCGTTGAGCACAAGATAGCCGCCATTGGCCAAGTGTGCCGCTCCAGGTTTCAGCATGCCATGGTCGCTCACGTAGGTCCCCATGATGGCCCGGCGCTCAATGCGGCCAAAGAGGTTGCCCCAATTGGGGTTGGGCTCGATGATGATGGGCAATTTCTCGACCGCGCTGTTGTCGACCAACACGTTCAATTCAAAGGGTAAGAAGGGGTTGGTCCCCAGGGCCCCTCCCGCACCGGCGGGCACCGAAGGGATTCCACCCAGAGTCGGCCTGGGACCCTCCGGTTCCTTGAATAGGTTGATGTTGTTCAGCACATATTCGCCCAGAGCCAAAAGGAATTGCCGCATTTCTGGAATGTCTTGGGATAGGGCGTGCAATTCGAAAAAGACCTGGTCAATCAGTTGATCGCTAGCGCTGCGCTCTAATTCTTGGACCGTCTTAGCTGAGGCTTTTTCCAGTTCCCGTATCTTGGCCATCGTATCCTGGGTGTGCTGCATCAGTTGAGACCGGACTTCATCGACGGCCTGTTTCGGCTCCGGCTCCAGGGCTTGGTACTCTTCCGGAGTCATGGGGCGGCCCTCGGTCATCGGGAAGATGGTGATTCCGTTGGGCGTCATCTGCACCGCGAAGTTGGCGGCCTGGCCGGCACGCTCCAGGTCGCCCATCAAGTCCTGGGTGGCCTTGCGGTCGGTCTCTTCATGGCCGCGGACCTGAGCCTCGAAGCCCTCGCTTTTCAGCGCCTTGGGAATCTCTTCCTGCAGCGTCCGGAGCACCTCGGATAGTTGCTGACGGTAGACTTTGCCGGTGCCGCGGGGAAGACGGACCGCCTTGGGACGGTCGGGATCTTCAAAGTTATACACGTAAGCCCAGTCGCTGATGGGCCGGCGCTTTTCCTGGCGGTCCAAGTCTTCGACGATACTCTGGAGGTGGACCTTGATGGCGCTGGTTTTCCCGGTGCCGGTAAGACCGGTGACGAACAGGTTGTATCCGGGCTTGTCGACCTCCAAACGGAAGCGAATCGCTTCCTGGGCTCGGTCTTGGCCGATAAAATGATCAAGAGGAGTCAGCTCATCGGTGCACTTGAAGTCAAACAACTCCATATCCCGGTTCCAGGTGGTCTTCTCCCAGTCGACCCGGAACTGGGCTGCCAGGCCGTCGCTGATTCCGCTGTTTTGACCGCTAAGCATTGTTGTCCTCCTGGGGACGCCGGCGAAATGGGCGCTGGGTGGTCCCGCTCTGCCGTGGGACTTCATTATACAGTGGTGTGAGGGTGGGTTTTAAGAGTGGAATGGCCGGACTACGCCTACAGAACAGGCTGGAACGATAGTGACTCGCCCGGTTCCCGCTGCGTCCGGTCCTTAAAGATATGATTCCCGTGTGCCCGCCCGCGGTGCAAGATGGCCGTTATTGGGTCATGTATTAGCCTGATTGGCCCATAACACCAGGCATGGAACACACCTGCTTCGGGTTGACACGTAATTTGGCCTAGGACTACAATTTTGCCAGAGCACCGGGCGAATTTCGGAGGCAGATAACTGCATGCTCGAGATGACAGTAGATAGCATCCGGGTCAGTCCCATGAATTACCAGCGGGTCGTGATTCTCCGTGAAAAGGAATCAGACCGTTATTTACCTATATGGATCGGCCCAGCAGAAGCCGACGCGATTGCAGTAAAACTGCAAGATTTGAGTGTGCCTCGGCCGTTGACCCACGACCTGCTGGGTACAATCATTGAGTCCCTGGGCGGCGCCATCCAACACATCCTGGTGAGCGACCTCCACAACGATACCTTCTTCGCCAAGATCACAATCCAGGCCAATGGCGAAGCCAAAGAGATCGACTGCCGCCCCAGCGACGCCGTAGCCCTGGCGGTGCGGGCCCAGGTGCCGATCTACGCCAATGAAGAGGTCATGGACAAGGCCGGAATCCACCTAGACAAAGAGACTGGCAAGCCACTGGGCCAGGAGACGGCAACCGAAAAGCCTGAAGGTGAAGGACAGGCAGATGTGAGGCCGGAGGAGTTGAAGAGCATGTCAGCCTTCACCGACTTCATTGATTCTCTAGACCTGGAAGACTTCGGCAAGCAATCGGGCGCCCGCTAACAGCCAGAGAAAATGTGATTACAAAAAACGGCCTCGACGCCAAATCTTCGGGGCCGTTTTTTGATGAAAAATCCAACGTATTTCGTAATGTTAGCCTCAATTGACATTTAAAATACCTAGTGATATTATTCACGACGCTCTGGCGGTGACATGGAACGGAGGCTGCTGGCACTACGCCTAACCGGGCTCGGATGGTACGTTGCCGCGTGCATCGTCACCGGCGTGGTTGGTGGCGTGGCCTTGGACAAATGGCTCGGACTCGAACCTCTGTTTACTCTGCTAGGGACTCTACTAGGGACGACGGCTGCATTCTATGGCCTCTTCAAGATGATTCAGCCTCTGTTGCGTCCTGAACAACCCGGCAAACCAGACGACAAGTCCCATAACAATGGAGGGAGTCCATAGTGGGTTCCGGCGCTGGCAAATTCATCGCTCTGGGTTTGATATTTGTTTTGGCGCTAGCAATCGCGGGACTCATCACCGGAGCAATCGGAGCCGGCCTCACCCAATCGGAAGAAGACAAGAACGCCGGCGAGACCGCTGAAGGTCCCTTCATACCCAAGCCGGAAGTCCACCTTCCGGCGCAGGTAGTCTTCCCCACCTCTGACCGAACCCGCTACCGGGATTTTCTCCACGCCGAAGAAGAAGAGAAAGCCCACGGCGAGGAATCCCTCACCCACGAGCAGCATGAATTGGTGGATGAAGGCCCCTACCAAGGAAGCAACTTCATCGTCACCAACACCATCCTTTCCTCCTGGATCGCCAGCATTGTCTTGGTCTTGCTGTTTGTACTTGGAGCACGGAAAGCCGCACTGGTGCCCGGCCGGTTCCAGAATTTCGTCGAGATAGCCATAGAGGGCTTGTTGAACTTCGTGGAAGGTGTCGTCGGCCGGGAACACAGCCGGTTGATATTTCCGGTCATCGCAACCATCTTCCTCTTTGTGATCATCAACGCCTGGATTGGTCTGCTGCCCATCTACCCCTCTCTGGGGTTCAAGAATGACGATATTATCCAGATACATCTGCTGCGGCCGGCCGGTACCGACATTAACATGCCGCTGGCTTTGGCCTTGGTCTCATTCTTCTTCGTTGAATGGCTGGGTCTGAAGATGCTGGGTCTCGGTTACATCACCAAGTTCGTCCGGGTAGGCAGTTTGAAACAGGGGCTCGGAGCGTTGTTCCAGTTCAAGTTCTTGGACGCCTTCCAGGGCTTGTTGGACTTCTTCTTCGTTGGCCCTCTCGAGGCGTTCAGCGAGTTTGTGCGGCTGATCAGCTTCACATTCCGTTTGTTTGGCAACATGACCGCCGGCGAGATACTGGTCTTGGTATCGGCCTTCCTGGTGCCGTTTGTGGCCACGGTTGGCGTCTACGGCCTTGAATTGCTGGTGGGCTTCATCCAAGCGCTCATCTTCTCGGGCCTGACATTGGTGTTCGCGGCAATCGCCATAACCGCTCACGGCGGGCATGCAGAAGCTCACTAGGTCAGGTTTTCCGGTTGGTGTCCCGGAGAATTGGCGGCGGTTATAATTACCGGGCGCCATGGCTTTGGCGAGACCGCTCACAAGTGAAATCGAAGGTAGTTAGCAGTAGTTAGCACAGGGGGAACGAAATGGACGTATTGATCTTGATTATGGTTTTGGCGGTGGTCGGTATCGCGGCGGCGGCATTGGGCGGGATTTTCGCGATCTATTTTGCCAACCAAGATTAGATATCGACTAAGAAGGCAAATTCGCTAAGGCTCACGGAACTAAGGAGATAAGGAAGGACGATGGAAGCTCTGCTTGCTCTGGTAAACATTCCTCTAGCCCAGATCAGTGAAGATGCCGCAAGGCTGCTGGGCTCCGGCATCGCCATTGGGCTGGGACTGATTGGCCCCGGAATTGGTATCGGCCTGTTGGGCGCCGCCGCCATGAGCGCGATTGGCCGTAACCCTGAAGCCACCGGCAACATTCAAACCAACATGATTCTAGGCATCGCCTTCGCTGAAGCTTTGGGTATTTACGCCTTGGTCGCAGCGATCATGATTGGTTTCATATTCTAAGTTGGAGTTCTTGGAATTCATGGAATCTGACTCCGACAGGGTCTCTCCGAGGTTCCCTCGAGATTCAAGGATAGTGGATTGATATGTTAGAGACATTGGGAATCCATTTCCCAAGCCTCGCGATATACCTGGTCAACTTCCTATTGGTTCTGGCGCTGCTGTATCTGTTTGCCTATAAACCGATACTGCGGCTGATGGACCAACGGGCGGACCGCATCAGGGAAAGCCTGGCAGCCGCCGACCGGGCGAGGGCAGATGCCGCGTCTTCTCAGGAGGCTATCCAGGAGCAAATAACAGAGGCCCGGCGGGAAGGTCAGCGCATCATGGACCAAACGCGGGAAGCCGCGGAACGATTCCGCACTGAGGAGATGGACAAGGCGCGCCAGGAGGCCGAGGCCTTCGTGGAACGGGCAAGATCGGACATCCAAAGGGAGCGGGACAACGCTCTCCAAGAGGTCCGGGCCAGTTTCGGCGACCTGGCCATAACCGCGGCCGAGCGGGTAATCCGCGGTTCTCTTGACCGGACGGCCCATGAAGACCTGATAAACCAAGTATTGGAAGAAGGCGAATCCCTGAGAAGGGGTTAGAGAACGAATGGCCCAGCAACTCTCAGGACAACGTTACGCCGAGGCCATCTTTGACCTGGCCTTGGAGAACAACCAAGTTGAACAATGGGCGGAGGATCTGGCAGTGGTGGCCGAGGTGTTCGAAGACGCCGATTTTGCCGCTCTGTTGAAACACGCCGACATGCCGGCGGCCGACAAACTGAGGGCCACGGCTTCAGTGTTGGCCAACATCAACCCGTTGGTGCGTAACCTAGTGGACCTGCTGGTGTCCAAGAACTCAGTGGACTCCATCTCCCGCGTCCATACCGGATATACAAGGCTGCTGGACCAACACCTTGGAAGGCAGCGGGTGGAGATCACCACGGCAGTGCCGCTGGAACGAACCGAGACCGACCGGATCAGCAGCTTTGTAAGTGGACTGATCCGCGCCGAAGTCGTGTTAACAACCAAGGTCGATGATTCTATCCTGGGGGGACTGGTGATTCAGATCGGAGACCAGCTATTGGACGGTAGCACCAAGACCCGCTTGGAAGGATTGCGCACCCGCATGCGTACGGAGATCGCCGCCTCAAGTTAGCGGCCTTGGCTTAAAATAGAAATTGGCCCCAATATCCATCGACGGACAAGGGGCGTTGAAGAATACCGGATGAACCGCCAAGGGCGTATCGAGCGCAACTGGCCGAATCGTTACCGCAAGGAGAACCTCTGATGGCAACCAGAGGACAGGACATAGTCTCGCTGATAAAGCGCCAGATCGAGGAGTTTGGCGGAGATCTGGCCCTGGTGGATGTGGGCACCGTGGTCCAAGTGGGCGACGGTGTCGCCAGCATCCAAGGCCTCCAGGGCGTCCGTTCCAACGAGTTGCTGGACTTTGGGAACGACATCTTGGGTCTAGCCCTAAACTTGGAATTGGATATTGTGGGCGCGGCCATCTTGGGCGACGCCAACGCAGTGAAAGAGGGCGACCGGGTACAGTCCACCGGCCGGATTATCGAGGTCCCCGTGGGCGATGCCCTGATCGGCCGGGTGGTCGACCCCTTGGGCAGGCCCCTGGACGGGAAGGGCACGGTGGAGACCACCGGTACCCGTTCCGTTGAAAAAGTAGCCCCCAACGTCGTGTCCCGCCAGTCCGTCGACCAGCCGGTGCAGACCGGCATCAAGGCCATCGACTCCATGATTCCCATCGGCCGGGGCCAGCGGGAACTGATCATTGGAGACCGCTCCACCGGCAAGACCGCCATCTCTCTGGATACCATCATCAACCAGAAGGGCGGTGACCTGATCTGCATCTACGTGGCCATCGGACAGAAGCAGGGCAAGGTGGCCCAAGTTGTGGGGTCCTTGGATGCGGCCGGCGCCATGGACCACACGATCGTTGTCACCGCCGGCGCTTCCGACCCGGCGCCCCTTCAGTACATTGCTCCCTACTCCGGCTGCGCCATGGCCGAAGAGTTCATGGACCAGGGGAGGGACGTTCTCATCGTCTATGACGACCTGACCAAGCACGCCTGGGCCTACCGCCAGATGTCGCTGCTGCTCAGACGCCCGGCGGGACGCGAGGCCTACCCTGGAGATATCTTTTACCTGCACAGCCGTTTGCTGGAGCGGTCTGCCCGTATGGACGAAGCTAACGGCGGCGGCTCCATCACCGCTCTGCCGATCATCGAGACTCAAGCAGGCGACGTTTCCGCGTATATCCCGACCAACGTGATCTCGATCACCGACGGCCAGATCTACCTGGAGCCGGAGTTGTTCAACTCCGGAATCCGCCCAGCAGTTAACGTGGGCCTATCGGTGTCCCGGGTCGGTGGCGCGGCCCAAACCAGAGCCATCCGCAAAGTCGCCGGTCAGCTTCGTCTAGCCTTGGCCCAGTACCGGGAGTTGGCCACCTTCGCCCAGTTCGGAACGGCCGACCTGGACGCCGCCACCAGGGCCCAGTTGGCCCGGGGCCAATTGGCCACCGAAGTGCTTAAACAGGGACAATACGTCCCGCTGTCCCTCGCCAACGAAGTCGTGATCCTGTTCGCGGTAAACGAAGGCCTGATGGAAGATGTTCAGATTGAGAACGTAGGTGCCTTTCAAGATGGCCTGCTTCGCTACGTCGCTGGTACCCATCCCGATATTCTGAATGCCATCGATGAAAGCAAAGACATCTCCGACGATCTGTCGGCGAACCTCACCAAGGCGATCAACGACTTCAAGCCAACATTTACTGGCTAGCCGAGACCAAGAGCTGAATCCGGAAGCCAGGTTCGGAAGAATAGATAGATGCCCAGCGTAAGAGACATACGTCGGCGGATACGCAGCGTGGATAACACCGCCAAGGTGACCAACGCAATGTCGTTGATCGCCGCGTCCAAGATGCGTCGGGCCCAGAACTCCGTGCTTGAGGGGCGGCCCTACTCGGTCAAGATTCAAGAGGTCATTGCCCACCTGGCCGCCCAACCCGTCGACAACGAAGACGGAGCCCAGCCCCTGTTGGCCATCCGTACGGTGGAAAAAGCCACCGTGCTGATGATCAGTCCCGACCGGGGACTATGCGGCGGCTTGCACGCCAACCTGAACAGGCGGGTCGGACAGTTCATCTTGGAGCAACAGGTCCCTGTGCAATCAATCGCCGTGGGCCGCAAGGGCCGGGACTTCATGGCCCGGACCAACCAGGACCTTAAGGCGACCTTCACCGACCTGGGCGAAACCCCCCTCTTGATCGACACACACGCTATCTCGCACATGATTATCGACGCTTACCGCGAAGGCGAGGCTGACGAAGTCTACCTGGCCTATACGAAATACGTTTCAACCATGCTCCAGGAGCCGGTCATCGAAAAACTGCTGCCCATCGCCCCGGCTGAGCTGACCTCTGCCGAGAGCGTCGGCTACATCTACGAGCCCAGCAACTTGGCGGTGCTGCAGGACCTGTTGCCCCGGTTCATCGAGATGCAGGTCTTCCACGCTATCTTGGAATCCATAGCCAGCGAACAGTCGGCGCGGATGGTAGCCATGCGGGCAGCCACCGACAATGCCAGTGAATTGTCGGGAGACCTGACCCTGGTGATGAACAAGCTGCGCCAGGAAAGCATCACCAATGAACTGCTAGACCTAATCGGCGGCCAGATAGCCCTTGAAGGCTAGACGCACGCCTGTAGCGAGTATCCCTTTTATCAAAGGCTAGCGACGCCCCGATAGCTTGTAACCCTTTATCAGGAGAAGCCAATGGCCACCGGAAAAGTCGTCCAGGTAATCGGAACCGTCGTAGACATCGAATTCCCGGCGGACGAATTGCCCAAGCTGTTCGACGCCCTTGAGTTGGACAACGTTGGGGAGAAGTTGGTGTTGGAAGTGCAACAGCACGTCGGCAACAACTGGGTCCGCTGCCTTGCATTGGGCGCAACAGACGGCTTGGCCCGGGGCGTGGAAGTGAATGACACCGGCCAGAAGGTCAGCGTCCCCGTGGGTCAGGAAACACTGGGGAGGTTGTTCGACGTTACCGGGACGCCACTGGACAACCTGGGCCCAGTGGAATCGGCCGAGCGACGGCCCATCCACCGCGACCCGCCCTCGTTCGACGACCAGAACCAGACCGTTGACCTCCTGGAGACTGGGATCAAGGTTTTCGATCTGATCACGCCCTTCATGAAAGGAGGCAAGATCGGGGCCTACGGCGGGGCCGGCGTGGGCAAGACCGTCATCATTCAGGAATTGATCCGCAACATCGGCGCTGTCCACCAAGGATATTCGGTTTTCGCCGGTGTCGGCGAACGCTCCCGTGAGGGCAACGACCTGTGGCACGAGATGCAGGACTCCGGCGTGCTTTCCAGCACCGTGTTGGTGTTCGGTCAGATGAACGAGTCCCCCGGCGTCCGCGCCCGGATCGGCCTGACCGGTCTAACCATGGCCGAGTATTTCCGGGACGAGCAGAACCAAGACGTGCTGCTCTTCGTCGATAACATCTACCGGTACATCCTGGCGGGCATGGAGGTCTCGGCGCTGCTGGGACGGATGCCCTCCGCCGTGGGTTACCAGCCGACCCTGAGCACCGAGATGGGCGCCCTGCAAGAGCGCATCACCTCGACCAGGGCCGGTTCCATCACCTCATTTCAGGCCATCTACGTGCCTGCCGACGACTACACCGACCCTGGAATCGTAACCACCTTCGGGCACCTGGACGGCGTGGTGTCTCTAGAGCGGGCATTGTCCGCCCAGGGCCTGTACCCGGCGGTGGACCCGCTTGCATCCTACTCCAGAATCCTGGAGCCCGGTATTGTAGGCGATGAACACTACAACCTGGCCCGGGGAGTGCAGCAGGTCTTGCAGCGCTACAAGGACCTACAGGACATCATCGCCATCCTGGGCATCGAAGAACTGTCTGAAGAGGACAAACTGACTGTGTTCCGCGCCCGGAAGATTCAGCGGTTCCTGACCCAGCCCTTCTTCGTTGCTGAGACCTTCACCGGCCAACCTGGCAAGTACGTGCCGTTGCGCGACACTATACGGGGCTTTGCCGAGATTCTGTCCGGCCAGCACGACGACCTGCCCGAGCAGGCCTTCTACATGGTGGGGACCATTGAAGAGGCAGTGGAGAAAGCCGCCGGGATGCAGGCCTGAGGGATAGTAAGTCAAATGCCAATGCTGCTGGAAATCATCACCGCCGAACGCCAGGTATATTCCGGCGATGTGGACATGGTGATCGCGCCGGGATTCGATGGGCAACTGGGGATACTTCCCAGGCACGCCCCGTTGATGACCATGTTGAAACCCGGTGAGTTGACGGTCCGGAAGGACGGTGAAGATATTTATGTCGCCGTTTCCGGCGGCTTCATGGAAGTGCTGGGCAACCGGGTGAGTGTGCTGGCCGACGCCTGCGAGCGGTCCGACGAGATCGACGAGGAGCGCGCCCAACAGGCCATGCAACGGGCGCAGGAACGCCTGGCCAACCGGGGTTCGGACATGGAGATGCAGAGTGCGTTGACATCTCTGCAGCGTGCCCAGGTCCGGCTCGGTATGGTGCGGCGCCGGAGGCCACGACCAGGCCAGCCGCCGCCCGGAGCCACCTCCTAAAAGGAATAGCAAAAAACCCCGGCTTTGGCCTGGGCGTTTTGCTATTCTCGGGCCGGTCACGAAGAAACCCCAAGAGTCATGGATTCCAGCGCAAGCTGGAATGCCAGTGCGGGTGACGAAAAAACCTAATCGTCGTTGATGTAGTAAATCATGGACTGGAGGGCCAGCACCGGGTCGATATTGCGTATTCGTATGCCTTCCCGAACCTGGGGGGTAATTGGAGCGTAATTTAGGATCGCCCGGACACCGCAGGCCACCAACTGATCGACCACGTTCTGAGTGTACTCCACCGGAACGGCTACGATGGCGATGCTGATCTTTTCTTGGCCCACCACCTCGTCCAACTCGCCCATGTTGCGCACCACCAGTCCACCGACCGTCTCTCCCACGACGTTGTTGTTGAGATCGAACGCAGCGACCAGATGAAACCCGTCGGGGTTGAACCCAGGGTAACTCAAGATTGCCCGGCCCAGGCGGCCAACACCGACCACGGCGACGTTCCAAGGTGAATTGATGCCCAGTATCTGCCGCAAGCGGTCCAACAGGTCGCGCACGCTGTAGCCGCGCCCTTGCTTTCCGAAACGCCCAAAATAGCTAAGGTCTTTGCGTATTTGGGCGGGTGTTACCTGAAGTTTTTCGCCCAGTTGCTGGGAGCTAACAACCTGGGTCCCGTCGTCTAGCAGCCGGTTCAGTATCCGGACGTATTGGGGAAGACGGCTTATGACCACATCGGGTACATCCGAGCGGCTCTGTCGGGATTCGGATTTGGGAGCCATGGCGTCTCATTCCCTTCACCGATGGCTTTCTATTAATAAAATTACCGAATCAGACGACCAGACGGTGAACCTGGATTTCTAACAGGGCAATCGGCGACGCATTTTCGGAGTTCGGTTAACTATAATCTATAATGACGGTTCAATCGCAGTCAAGAACGCACTCTTCTACCTCGTGCCGGATTCAGACACAGACGGCCATTTCCAGGGAGGCACTATTGCACCTAGGCGTTTGCCGGGTAAAGCTTCATCTGCCGGATTCTAGTAGCCTGAAAGATAAACGTCAGGTGACCCGCTCGCTGTCCGCCCGCATCCGGAACCAGTTCAACGTCGCGGTGGCCGAGGTGGAGGACCAAGATCTGCGGCAGCGTCTGACCCTGGCAATTTGCTGCGTTAGCACCGATCCCGCCCACGCCAACGAGATGGTCTCCAAAGTGGTTGCCTTCGTTGAGGAGTCGCGGAGAGACCTGGAGTTGTTGGACTATCAGACGGAGATCATCTCAGGGGTCTAAAGGAGGGGGTTGGGTCGCCGGTTTACTGGACCCCGGCCAGAAACGACTTTATCGCTCTCCAGTACTGCTCACCGGCAATTTGAAAGGTGTCGTCATGCGCCGCTCCTTCCAGCATCTGGAAACTTTTCGGTTGGTTGGCCGCGTCATATAGCTTGCGCCCCTGAGATATGGGAACGGTTTCGTCCAATTCACCGTGAAGCACCAGAACAGGCATGTTGAGCCGTTGGATGCGGGAGATGGTGTCGTAGTGGTTGCGCACCAGCCATCCGGCCGGAGGGAAAGGCAATGTCAGTTTGGCCATATCGCGGACAGAAGTAAAAGGCGAGACCAACACCATCGCCAATGGCGGCTGGGTCAAGGCCAGCTCCACCGCCACCGCCGCACCCAAGGAATGTCCCAGATAAACAATCCTGTTTGGGTCCGCATCCGGCCTAGACAACAGATATTCGACCGCGGCCCTGGAGTCCAGGTAAGTGCCCTTCTCCGACGGCTTGCCTTCGCTCCGCCCGTAGCCCCGGTAATCGAAGATAAAGATATTGTCCCCGGTTCGGTGGTGGGCCTGAGCCAGCTCATCTACCCGATGGCCCAGATTGCCGCCGTTGCCGTGGAACCACAGCCAGGTCAAATCGGACCCGCGTTCAGGGTCACCGGGGATGAACCAACCCTGAAGCGTCATGCCATCGGATGTGTGGAATCTGACGTCTTCATATTCCAAACCGGCATCGCTGGGGGTGTACAAGAGCTCGGCCACGGGAAAGAACACGAACCGTTTTTCCAACTGTGACCAGAGCACTAGGAAAGTTACTCCATAGGCCAGAGAAGCCCCGATTGCGACGCTGATCAGAACCAGCCGAATTCGCCTGACCACGACCTGAGCCAATATGTCCGCCTAGAACAAGCCCAACGAATTTGAGCGATCTGGCGTCAGCCCGATGCCGACGCCCCGCGGGTGGCCAGCAATTCTTGCAGTCCCTCGGAGAAGTCCCGTTTTATCATGACGGCGTCGCTCCCGAGTTCGCGGGCCTTCCGCAGGGTTTCCGGTTCGCCGTGGGGGCCATAGGATACGATCCTGGGCCGGGCTCCAGGCTCCCCAGTTGACCTCAGACTCTCCAAGGCCTCGGTCCAGACCGGCTCGTCCATCTCCAAGTCAACCAACACCAAAGGCACGTTATGGGACGCCACGGCCTCCATGAACTTGGCGGCGGTCGACTCGCTGACAGTGTCCAAGCCGCCGGCTTCGGCGGCCGCCTCGATACGAGGCATGAAAAAGAGGTTACTCGTCAGGACCAGCACAGTTTCTTTCTTTCCCATGGTCATCAGTCCTTTGAGGATCCGGACGTCTCATCTGAGAACGGGACAGCGGGCACCGCTTTCGGATAGCTTTTCTGCTCGTCCTCGATGGATTTCAGCCTCCCGGCCACGTCGCGGACCACGGGGCGGACCGCCTGACATTTGGGACACCATTCAGTCTCCTTGGTGGAGAGCATCATATTGTCCTTCTTGATTGTCATTGTCTCGATCTCGGTCCCGCATTCGCCGCAGGAACGGACGATGTTTACTTCATTTATGGGCATATATCGATCACAGGTCCAGGCTCTCGGCCAGAATCTCAAGCACGTCTTTCGCGTCTTTCTCGGTATCCAGCCCCTTGGCTTGGATACCTTCAGTCATCATCTGTAGGCAGAAGGGGCAGGAAACTCCCACGGTCGGGGCTTCGGTTTCCAAGAATTGGTCGGTGCGGGCGTGGTTAACCCTGGTTCCCTGGCTCTCTTCGATCCACATATGACCGCCGCCGGCGCCGCAGCAGAACCCTCTCTCGCGGCAACGGGAGCCCATCTCCACCAACTTGAGTCCGGGGATGGCCTTGGCCACGTTGCGGGGCTCGTCGTAAACGCCGTTGTGGCGGCCTAGGAAGCATGAATCGTGGTAGGCCATGGTGACGTCCATCATCTTCACCGGTTTGATTTTGCCGCTGCCGATGAGTTGGTCAACAAACTGGCTATAATGAAGGACCTCGAAGTTGCCACCAAACTGTGGGTATTCATTCTTCATCGTGTTGAAGCAGTGCGGGCAGATCGTCACCACCTTCTTCACATTGTAGCCGTTCATGGTCTCGATGTTCTGTTGGGCGAGTATCTGGAACAGGTACTCGTTGCCCATGCGCCGGGCCGGGTCGCCGGTGCAGGTTTCCTCGTCACCCAGGATGGCGAAGTCAACCCCGGCGGCCTTCAGCACCTTGGCCATGGACCGGGCGATGGCCTGACTACGCTGTTCCAGGGCCGGAGTGCAGCCAACCCAAAACAGCACCTCGGCGTCGGGTTTCTCGGCCAGGGTGGGCACCTCAAGTCCCTCCGCCCAATCAGTGCGGGAATACTGAGTGCCGCGCCAGGGATGGCCTCGCTGTTCCATGCTGAGCAGGGCGTTCATCGCCGTCTCGGGGGCCTTTGATTCCTCGAGGATCAGGTAGCGGCGCATATCCATTATTGTGGGCACATGCTCCACCACCACAGGGCATTCCTCCATGCAGGCGCCGCAATTCAGGCAATCCCAGATCGAGGCCTCGGAGATCACCCCGTCCAGGATGGGTGATGGTTCGACATGGTCCGGGTTGCGCTCGCCCTGATGGCCAATGGACACCATGTGGTCTTTCAGGTTTTCCACGATGTGCATGGGCGAGAGCTGTTTGCCGGTCAGGTTGGCGGGACAGGAGTCGGTGCAGCGGCCGCAAACTGCGCAGGCGTAGCCGTCCAGAAGTTGCTTCCAGGTGAAGTCCTGTACGCGCCCTGCGCCGAATTTCTCGGTGTTTTCCAGGTTGATGGGCTGCAGAGCCCCCTTTGGCTCCAATGACCTAAAGAATGCGTTCACCGGGGCGGCAAACATGTGCATGTGCTTGGTGAATGGGATGTAAACGGTGAAGACCAGGATGATGGACAGGTGGGTCCACCAGAAGACGCCCTGCAGGGTGTTCGCGGCGCTGGCGCCCACACCCCAATCTGTGAACAAATTGCCCAGGGCTCTGCCAATGGGGACGTCCGTTTCGGGGCCGGTCCCGCCCTGGGCCACCCAGAAGGCATGGGTCAACAGGGTTGAAAGCATCAACCCTGCTATAAGGACGACGATGATCAGGGCATCGGAGTGACGGGTGAGGTCGAAGCTGAGACGGTGGGGTTTTAGAACCCATCTGCGGACGAATGCCCAGACCAAGACAACGAATAGAACGGCGGCGAGGATGTCCAGATAGCTGCTGTAAACCCTGACACCGGTCTCAGTGAGCAGCCATTCGGGGAATCCCGGCCGCACCGAAGCGGCGAAGATGAAGATTCCGTAGCTAAGCATGAAGGTGAGGAATCCCCAGAAGATGGTGGCGTGGCCGATTCCGGCATAGTCGCCGTACTTGACTCTCTGAAGAACCCTTTGTTGGCCCAAGGCGATCAGCAGTGCGCCGTTCAGCCGCCTGAGGGGCTGGTCGAACCGGGCAGCCGCTTTGCCTTGAAGCACGAGCCGGACGACCCTGACATAAAAGGCGTAATGAAACACGGCCAGGGCCAAGCCCAGCAACAGAAACACGCCGACCCAGAGGGGCAGCGCTCCAATATCTCCAGGAGGAACCAAACTCTACACCTGTTTTCCTAAACTGTGGACCGTGGACTGCGGACTACCGAGGTATTAACCAACTCGGCTGACAGCTTGTCAGCGGCACCCATCTTATCACGTAGCAGGCGCGGTCCCAACTTGGTGGGACGCGCCTGAATCGCATGGTTCGCCGAGCTTCGGCCAAACCCATTTGGCTCAGAAATCTTTTATGCGGGGTATGACTTCACGGCCCAGGAGTTCGATCTGCTTGAGCACTTGATCATGGGGCATGCCGGGCCACTGCATCCGGCAGATCATATGGTTCACGCCCAGTTCGTCTGAATAGCGGCGGAACTCGGTCACGATGTCGTCGGGTGAGCCCAGCAGAAACCGGTCTTTGGCCAGGTCCTGATATGGAACGCTGAAACTCTGATCACCGGGCAGCGCCTTGTCCTGACCCCAGGCGGCATAGGCCTGGTATTTGGCCTCAAGATAGGGTTGGCTTTCGATGTAGGCGGTTTCCCGGTCCAGGGCCACGTACATCTCCCGCATCATGGGTAGTTCTTCCGGGACCGGTCGTCCAAACTCGTCCAATGCCGCTTTATACCGGGTCCATTGGTCAGCAACCATGGGCACGGTGGCATGGGGATTGATCAGCCAAGGGGAACCCCAGCGGGCGGCCCGGCGAATGGCGACATCATTGTTGGCCGCCACCCAGATGGGGGGATGGGGATTCTGGACCGGCCTGGTGCCAATCTTGGTCTTGGGCACGGTATAGTACTTGCCGTTGAACTCCACCTCGTCTTCGCTCCACAGCCGCTTGATCAGGTCCATGGCCTCGTTCAAGCGGCCAACCCGCTCGCCCCGTTGGACCCCAAAGGCGGTGTATTCTTCGTCGCGGTAGCCTAGGCCGACGCCAAAAACAAATCGCCCATTGGTGATGCAGTCCAAGGTCGCGATGCTTTCAGCCAACTCCACAGGGTTATGGAGGGGGACCAGGATTACAGTGGCAGCCACCTGCATATCACCAGCCTCGGCGGCCAGCCGGGATAGCAAGGGGAAGACCGTGCTCATCTGATAGGGGGCAGCCAGGTAATGCTGACCGGTGGCAATGAGACTGAACCCCGCCTCCCGGGCCGCCCTCACTTGTTCAACGCTGTCTTGAATCTTCTGAGGCATGGACTCGCCGGGAAGATATTGATTGGTGACGAAAAAACCTAGTTTCAAGGAACCCCCTTATTAACGGTGCAAATCAGGTATAACGGCACACGCAAAACGCATATATTTCTCATACGTTTACTTACGGCTAGAGATGTATTGTATTCCGCAGGCATTCCGGCGGCAATCGCAAATACCCTTGCCACACTCTGGTAAAACCAGTAGAATCCGCGACTGACGCCTAGTTCTTATCCTCGTTCACAGAAGTAGGAGTAACATGAAAATTGCACGATTCCGCAGCAACGGCAGGACCGCATTCGGTGTGGTCCAAGATGATGAGGTGGTGGAGATCCGCGGCAGTATCTATACGCGGTTCCGGATGACCGACACCAAGCACCGGCTGCAGGACGTGAAGATTCTACCTCCTACGGAACCCTCTGAGATTTGGTGTCCTGGTCTAAATTTCGCCAACCACCTGGAGTTTGCTGCCGGGGTGTTGGGCGACGAGAACCCCACGGTACCCGAGCACCCGGAGCCTTGGATCAAAGCCAGGGGCTCCCTCACCGGAACGGGAGAGCCGATCATTCTCCCCAACGATTCTTCCGGAGACATCCATTATGAGGGCGAGGCCGTCGCGGTCATCGGCAAGATATGCCGCCGGATAACCCCGCAAGAAGCCCCCAAGTGCATCCTGGGGTACACCTGTGGCAACGACGTTAGCGACCGCGCTTGGCAGAAGGACGATTGGACGTTCTGGCGCGCCAAGGGTTCCGACACCTTTGCCCCGGTAGGGCCTTGGATCGACACCGATGTCGACCCGCAAAAGCTGGAAATGATCGTTCGGCTGAACGGGGAGGAGGTGCAGCACGGCCGCACGGAAGAGATGCTGTTCACCTTCGCCGAAATCGTAAGCTACATCAGCCAACAGGTGACATTGCGGCCGGGAGACTTGGTCTTCTCGGGCAGCACCGGGGTTACGGTGGCCCTGAAGCCGGAGGACCAGGTGGAGGTTGAGATACCCGGCATCGGCGTATTGAGTAATCCTGTGGAGGCAGAAGCAATTGCGTAGTCTGCTCAACAGACTCACCCCCGAGTAATTCCAGACACCAAAAAGCCTTCCCGTCACGTCGGGAAGGCTTTTTAAGTTCTAAGAAATTTGGGTCCGGGTCAGTAATGTAGTAATCCGGTTAGAGCCTTGGCTCCGCCACGGGGACCGACCACCGCCAACCGAAATTTGCTGTCATCCAATAACTCATTGGACACCCTGGCCACGTCCGAGGCATTCACGGCGTCCAGCAGGTCCACAACCTCGTCGGCGGTGCGTACGTTGTCTTGGAGTAGTTCTTGGACGCCCAGCCAAGAAGCGACGGCCCGCGTGTCTTCCATTCGGAGCAGCAGGCGCCCTTTGGAATATTCTTTGGCCTTGTGAAGCTCTTGTTCGCTGGGTGGTTCGTGCATACCCTTGAACTCTTGGACGATGGTCTTCACGGCATCATTGGTCTTTTGGGGTTCCACACCACAGTAGACCACAAGCGAACCGGTGTCCCGGAAGGAGCTGGTTGAACTCTGCACGTCGTAGGCCAAACCCTGTTCCTCTCGAAGGTTCAAGAACAGGCGGCTGCTCATGCCATCGCCCAATATGGTGTTCATCAGGTTGAAGGCATACCGGTCAGGATGATTGAGGGACAGGCCCGGCACGGCCAAACACACGTGAGACTGGTCGCTGCGGCGGCGGTCGATCTTGACAACGGGGCCTTGGACTCCGTCGGTGGCCGGTTCCCACTTCAAGGGTTCCAGGGGTTTCCAGTCGCGGGTGGTTTCAACAAGCATGTCGACCACTTCGTCGTGAGTCACGTTTCCGGCTACAGCCACCACCGTGTTGGCCGGATTGTACTGTTGGCGCATGTATTCGCGGATATCTTTTTGCTGGATGTCCGCCACCGACTCCGGAGTGCCGCCGACGTCGCGGCCCATAGCCTGGTCCGGCCACATCGCCTCGTCGATCAGCAGGTCCACCCGGTATGAGGGTTGGTCGTAGGTCATGCGGAGTTCTTCCTGTATGACCTCGCGCTCCTTCTCCACATCTTCCGGTTCGAGCCGGGAGTTCAGCACCATATCAAGCAGCACGGCGAACGCGGTTTTGTAGTGGAGACGGGCAACCTTGCACCAGAACACGGTCATCTCACGGTCGGTGCTGGCGTTCATCACTCCGCCGACGCCTTCAATGGCTTCACTGACGGCTCGGGCAGTGGGCCAATTCTCCGTGCCTTTGAAGGGCAGGTGCTCGATGAAGTGAGAGACGCCGGCCAGTGCATCAGATTCATACCGGGAACCCGCGCCGACGCAGATGACCATGGAGACCGACTGGGTATGGGCCATCGTCGACGTCAGGACGCGCAGTTTATTATCCAAGACTGAACGTTGGTACATGTACTCCCCTGGGTTTGATACCGGAATTAAAGATATCTGGGTTAAGTTTTGAGCCAGTCCACGTCGCCGTGCAAGTCCGCCGGGTGCGAACGTGAAGCGAAATCGGTGTAGCGGCGCCGGGCCTCGCCGATGGTAGTGTCGTCCCCGTGGCCGGGATAGACGAAGGTGTCGTCGGACAGAGGCAGCAGCTTGCCAGTGATGCTGTTCAGCAGTTGGGTTAACGCCTCTGGACTGCGAGTCTTGCCGGGACCACCGGGGAACAGCGTATCCCCGGAGAACAGGTGCTTGCCCACCAGGAAGCAAGATGCTCCGTCGGTATGGCCGGGTGTGTTCAAAACCTGGAGTTCTTGGTTTCCGAACTTAATGACCTTGCCGTCGGTCAAATCCAAGTCCGGGGTCCGGGGCAGGGCATGGGCGTCGGCGGGAGAGATTCCCACCGGAGCGTCTACTTTGCCGGTGATTTCGCCGAAGCCTGCTAAGTGGTCGCCGTGATTGTGGGTAATCAATATCGCTTTGATGTTCTCGTCGCCGATGACGCCCAAGAGCTTCTCCGGTTCCCCTGGGGTGTCGATCAATATGCATTCGTTGGTCTCAGGGCAGGTAATCAGGTAGCCGTTGTTCATCATGGCGCTCATACCGGCAACCTTGGTAATCTTTACTTCCGCGTCATAGTGCAGTGGCATGTTTCTTCTCCCCGTGGTGATTTCGAATGATTGATTCTAGCAGACCGGATTGGCGGGCCGGTAACGGCGACCTGGCTAATCACCTGCCACCGCCACAGCAGGCTCATTGGCCGGGGACTTTTTCTTTGGCGCGGACTTGGCCGTCTTCCGGACTGGTGATTTTGCTTTCGCCGCCTTAGTCGCGGGAACTGGCGTCTTGAGTACCCGCTTCAGGTATTTGCCGGTGAGGGATTTCGCGTTGACGGCCAACTGCTCCGGAGTGCCGGTGGCGATGAGCCTGCCTCCCTTTCCGCCGGCGCCGGGACCCAGGTCAATCACCCAGTCCGAATTCTTGATTACGTCCAGGTTGTGTTCGATGAGGATGACCGTGTTGCCACTGTCGACAATGCGATGGAGGACTCCAAGCAGGGCGGCACAGTCTGAAAATGAGAGGCCGGTGGTGGGTTCGTCGAGCAGGTAAACGGTCTTGCCCGTGGCCCGGCGGGAGAGTTCGGTTGCCAGCTTCACCCGCTGGGCTTCGCCGCCGGAGAGGGTGGTGGCGGGCTGTCCCAGGCGAATGTAGCCCAGACCCACGTCGCGCAGGGTCTCCAACTTGGGCTTGATGCGGGGATAATTGATGAAGAACTCCAGCGCCTGAGCCACGGTCATGTCGAGGACGTCGGCGATGCTCTTGTCACGCAGGGTTACTTCCAACGCCTCGCGGTTGTAACGGCGGCCCTGGCAGATCTCGCAAGGAACGGTTACATCGGGCAAGAACTGCATCTCGATCTGGTTATAACCTTCACCCTGGCAGGCCTCGCAACGGCCGCCTTTAACATTGAAGGAGAACCGGCCCGGCGCATAGCCGCGGACCCGGGATTCTGGCAAACTGGCGAAGAGGTCCCGGATCGGAGTGAACGCCCCGGTATAGGTGGCTGGGTTGCTCCGCGGAGTGCGTCCGATGGGCGATTGGTCGATGTTCACGACCTTGTCCACGCCCTCTATGCCCAGTACTTCGCCGTGCTCGCCTGGAACCTCTCGGCCTTTGTTGATCACCTGATTAAGCTTTTTGTACAGAATCTCGTAGACCAGGCTGCTCTTGCCAGAACCGGAAACACCGGTAATGCAGACCAATCGTCCCAGCGGGAAACGGACATCCACGTTTCGCAGGTTATTTTCTTTGGCGCCTTTGACCAGCAGTTCCCCGCCGTTTCCATTGCGCCGTTCCTCGGGGAGCGGGACGACCTTGCGGCCGCTAAGGTAGGCGCCGGTCAGCGAGTCGGCTGATGCCTCGATGTCAGCTACGGTCCCAGTAGCGACCACATGGCCACCGTGCTCACCGGCGCCAGGTCCGAGGTCCGCGATGAAGTCGGCCGAACGCATCATGGCCTCGTCGTGCTCCACCACGATAACAGTGTTGCCCATGTCTCGCAGATGGACCAGTGTGTCAATGAGGCGTCGGTCGTCGTGGGGATGGAGGCCAACGGTTGGTTCGTCGCAAACATAGAGCACGCCGGTCAGGCCGGATCCGATCTGGGTGGCCAGGCGCACTCGCTGGGCTTCGCCGCCGGAAAGGGTACGGGCGGTGCGGTCCATGGTTATGTAGTCCAAGCCTATGCCATCCAGAAAATTTACGCGACCCTCGATCTCCTTCAAGACTTGGTTGGCGATGGTCTTCTCCCGGGCCGTGAGGACCATTTTCTTATGGGGACCGGGGGCGTCGGGGTCGATCTCTCTGACCCACTCGGCCGCCTGGCCGATGTTCTTACTACAGACGTCCATGATCCCCAGGCCACAGACCGTGACGGCCAGAGCCTCGGGCCGCAGCCGCTTGCCGCCGCAGGACAGGCAAGGCCTGGCCGACATATAACGCTCGATTTGATGGCGCATATAATCGGATTCGGTCCTTTTGTAACGCCGTTCCAAGTTGGGAATTACCCCTTCGAAGTTGGTGTCCCACGAATAGGATTGGCCGCGGTGGGTCCGGTGGCGGACGGTAACTTTCTTCTCATCATTTCCGTAGAGGATCAGGTCAATGTGTTTCTGGTCCAGGTCTTTCACCGGCGTTTTCGATGAGAAGCCATTGGCTTGGGCCACCGATTCCATCAGGCTGATGTACCAACTGCTTGAGGGGCCGCCCCGTGTCCAGGGAGTGATGGCCCCTTGGGACAGGGAAAGCTCCTTGTTGGAGATGATCAGATCGGGATCCAAAGCCAGCTTGTAGCCCAATCCGGTGCAGTCGGCGCAGGCGCCGTGGGGGCTGTTGAAGCTGAAGGTGCGGGGCTCGATCTCCGGCAGGCTGGTGTTGCACTTGGTGCAAGCAAATTGCTCGGAGAAAACCAGAGTATCGCTACCCTCGACATGGGCTTCGACCACGCCGTCGCCTTCACGAAGGGCAGTCTCCACCGACTCGGCTACCCGGCTAATCTCAGTGTCGGGCCGCACGATCAAGCGGTCGACGACCAACTCGACGTAATGCCATTTTTTCTTGTCCAGGCCCAGGTCTCCCATCTCGTCAAGCATGAGAATCTCGCCGTTGACCCTGATGCGGACAAATCCGGAGCGGCGGGCGGCCTCAAACACGTCTTTATGCTCACCCTTCTTGCGGCGTATTTTTGGAGCCATCAAAGTTATCCGGCTGCCCTCTTCCAGACTCATGATGGCATCCACGATCTGGGAGATGGTCTGCCTCTCGACGGGACGGCCGCACTTGGGGCAGTGGGGCAGCCCCACCCTGGCAAACAACAGGCGCAGATAGTCGTAGATCTCGGTCACGGTGCCTACGGTGGATCGGGGATTATGTGAAACACCCTTCTGGTCGATGGAGATGGCCGGCGAAAGACCTTCGATGTAGTCGACGTCGGGTTTATCCATCCGGCCCAAGAACTGCCGGGCATAGGCCGAGAGGGATTCGACGTAGCGGCGTTGACCCTCTGCGTAAATGGTGTCGAAGGCCAGGGAACTCTTGCCGGAACCGGACACTCCAGTGATCACCACCAGCTTGTCTCTGGGAATGGTGATCTCTATGTTCCTGAGGTTGTGCTCCCGGGCGCCTTTAACGTGGATAAAATCCTGGGGCATACAACTCCACCCTCACCCAATTATCGACCCATATTGTAACATCGTCATAACAAACCCTAGGCTTCCAGTGGCCTGATTGGCGTGGTAGACTATTAGTGCAGAATAAAGCAAACTACGCTATTATATAATATATTCGCAGAAGAAGGCAAAACATGACACGTAATGACGGTCAACAATTTTCTAGCTCCATCGGCAATCGGCAACGCCTGCTTGAGTTCATTCCCATCGACCCTCCGATCGGTTATCTAGAGTTGCGGCGCAACTCTAGATTGTCAGGGGCCGATCTCGACGGTGCGTTAGCGGAGTTAGAAGACCTGGGTGTAATCGATTCCAAACACACCACAAACCAAGTTTTCTACTGTAGGGTAGGAGCAGGACCGGGCAAAGAATGGTACTCGGTGGTTGAAGCCGCACAGTATCTTTCGGTCTCAAAACGCACCGTCCAGCAATTAATCCGGGACGGACAGATGGTGGCTTACCGCGTTGGCCGTGGCGGCCACCACAGGATACGAAGAGCGGACCTCGATTCACCCATGCACCGAGACAACCCATCAGGTTTGACGGAATTAAATGGAGCGGAAGACCCGGTCTTGTCAGAATTATGGGACAACGAAAAAGATGCAGAGTACGACCGCTTATAGCCGGGGCGACGTGGTCCTAATCAATTTTGTTTTCGCGGAGGAGACCGGGAGTAAGCGCCGGCCAGTGTTGCTGCTCAGTTCGAACCAATACGTGCATGGCCGGCAAGAAGTAGTTGTGTCGGCCATTACTAGCAATACCCGGCGAATCCTGGTTGGTGATTGCCGGATGGCAGACTGGGAAGAAGCGGGGCTGATATATCCGTCGGTGGCAACCGGCATCCTACGGACCATTAAACAAAGCATGATTGACCGAAAGATGGGCGCCGTTTCGCAGAGGGATCTTACCGAAATTGAATCGAACCTCAAGCTAATTTTGGAGTTGAACAGTTGAACCATGAGCCGTGACCTATTTGGACCTTCCAAGGCGTTCATCGGCGTTGTCCATCTCCTGCCTCTGCCCGGTTCGCCCCGGTGGGGCGGCGACATGAAAAGGGTGATAGACCGCGCTGAGGAGGAAGCGGGGATACTGGAGCAGGGTGGCGTCAACGGAATCATCGTGGAGAATTTTGGCGATGTTCCCTTCCGAACTGGGCGCTTGGATCCCGAAACCATTGCCGGCATGACCGTGGCCGTGGAACGGGTGCAAGAGGTGGTCAAAGTCCCAGTGGGGCTCAACATGCTGAGAAACGATGCCCTGGCGGCCCTGGGCATCGCGGCAGTCACAGGGGCCAAGTTCATCCGGGTGAATGTCCATTACGGGGTGATGGCGGCCGAAGAGGGCCTGATCGAGGGCGAAGCTTTCCAGACCATGCGCCACCGCCGGGCCCTGGGCTCGGACGTGAAAGTATTAGCCGACGTTCTGGTGAAGCACGCCGTGCCGCTAGGCTCAGTCGACCTTGCCTTGATGGCCAGGGAGACCGCCCAACGCGGACTGGCCGATGGCTTGATCGTCTCGGGGGCAGCGACGGGTGAGGAAACGGCCAGTTTCGATGTTTCCGTGGTGCGCCGGGCCATGCCCGACGGTTTGGTCTTGGTGGGCAGCGGGGTGACCGAGCACAACATCTGGCGGGTGATCGAGCATTCCGACGGCGCAATCATCGGCACCAGCCTGAAAGAGGGCGGTATAGTCACCAACCGGGTGGACCCGGAGCGGGTGCGGCGAATGACTGAGATATTCCAGAGCTTGCCCTAGAGGGCTGGTCTTCAGAGCTTGGTCTGCTCCAACAAACGCCCGCGTCCTAGCGTTCCCCCTTGCGAGGGGGAACGGATATTTGTCTATTTTTCTAGACCCCCAGGTCTTTGGAGACTTGGTCGAAGACTTTGTCCATTGTGGAGACCATTTCATCGACCTCGCTGGACGTAATGCAGAGGGGCGGGGCAACGTTCATGCGCTCTCCGCCACGGAGTAGCAGACCGTTGTCGGCAAAGCCCTGGGTGAGGCGGTTGGCCAGGTCGGCCTCCGCTGGGAAATACTCTTTGGTATCGCGGTCGGCGACAATCTCCACGCCGCAGAACAGCCCCAGACCTCGAACATCGCCGATCATCCGGTACTTCTCTTTCATCTCCTTCAGACCGCCCAGCAGGTAGCTGCCCATCTTGGCCGAATTTTCGACCATTCCTTCGTTCTCCATGATCTCAATGTTTTTCATGGCGGCCGCGGCGGCCACGGGATGGCCGCCAAAGGTGATGACATGCTTGAAGGCGGCGCGCCGGCTGCCGATGAAGGCGTCGGATATGGCGCCGCGGGTGATGGCCCCGCCCATGGGGATGTAGCCGCTGGTGAGCCCTTTTGCCACGGTCATGATGTCCGGCACCACGCCCCAGTGCTCGGTGGCGAACATCTTGCCGGTGCGGCCGAAGCCGGTGATCACCTCGTCAGCGATGAGCAGACAGCCGTACTTGTCGCAGATCTCTCGAAGCCGGGGCCAGTAGTTGTCGCCGGGGACCACGCAACCCAGGGGGCTTGAGATGGGCTCCGCCACCACCCCGGCAACGGTGTCGGGGTCCTGGAACTTAATCATCTCTTCAATTGCGTTGACGCAGAGTTCAGCGCACTCCTCGGGGGTCTGTCCGCCGTACTCGCAGCGGTAGGGCAGCGGCTGCGGAACGTGGAAAACGCCGGGCATCAGCGGCTCGTAATCAATCTTGGGGTAGAGGTGGGAGCCGCCGAGCGCCATGGCGCCCATGGTCGCGCCGTGGTAGGAGCCCTTGCGGCTAATGAACTTGGTCCGGTTGGGCTCGCCGACCCGCTTGAAGTAGGCGCGGGTCAATTTGAGGGCCGTCTCAACGGCTTCTGACCCGCCGCTGGTGAAGAATGACCGGGTCATGTCGCCGGGCGCGATCTGGGAGATCTTCTCGGCCAGGCGGATGGTCGGCTCGGTCGTAGTGCCAAGGGGCATATAGGTCAGCTTCAGCATCTGCTCGTAAGCAGCGTCGGCAATCTCCTTGCGCCCGTAGCCCACGTTCTTCAACCATAGCCCCGACATTCCGTCGATGGACGTGTTGCCCAAGGCGTCGGTCACATGAACACCCTCGCCGCTGACGAAGATCGTTGGGTCTCCCTTCTCCGCCATGTCGGACGGTTCCCGCAGGTAGACCCAAAGGTGTTCCAGGGCGGACTCTTGCAGCCTCTTTACTTCTGAGGATAGATCGGTGGTCATCTGGTCTCCTTATGAAGCTATCAGATTTCACGGGTTAGGATTGGACTGCGGGGATCAGGACCTCCGCCAGCATCTCCATTATGGGACGAAGCTGGCTTTGGTCGCGGGTGTTGGGCGACACTAGCAGGCGTTGAACGCCCATCTCTTGGTATTTCTGAGCCCTTTCCAGTATCTCTTCCGGGTCTTCACCCAGGGAGTAACGTTCATGATTGTGAGTATCGCCGATGGCGGCGCTGACTGAGACAGCGATCTCGGAGGGATCTCGCCCGGCGGCCACGGCCTGTTCCTTCAGGTAGTCCATGCCCTGGGCCAAAACCTCGGGCGACAGGGCGGTTGGGTGCCAGGCCGTGCCCGAGCGGGCGGCCCGGCGGATAGCAGCCCGGCTGGTGCCGCCAATGATTATCGGGATATGGGGTTTCTGTACTGGTTTGGGCGTGAATTTCATGTCCGAGAAACTATGGTACTTCCCCTGGAAGCTGGGATCTTCATTGGTCCACAACTCCTTCATGATGGCAATGGTCTCATCAGTGATCGGGCCCCGCTCGGCATAGGGGCTGCCCATGGCTTCCAGCTCTTGTTCGATCACGCCTACGCCCACGCCCAGCATCAACCGGCCGCCGGACAGGACATCCAGGGTGGCGGCCACTTTGGCCAGGCGGATGGGGTTGTGGTAGGGGAGGACCAGCACGCTGGTGCCTAGGCCAATGGTATTGGTCCTAGCCGCCACGTAGGCTAGGACCGTCAGGGGCTCATAGTAGGGCTTGTCGCCGATTCTGTCGTAGACGTAGCTGACGTTGAAAACGTGCTCGCTGGCCCAGACTGAGTCGAAACCCAGTTCTTCGGCACGCACGGCCAGATCTATCACCCCTTGGACATCTTCCATGCCTTGGTTGTTGGAAAGCGAGTAGGCGATTTTCATATGGTGCTCCCAATCCCAAATGTTATAGTCTGAATCATCCTATCTGGCTGGCTGGAACACGCTGAACATCGCGCCCTGAGGGTCTTGGAGGCCGGCGAACCGGCCAATATTCGGTATGTCCATAGGTGATATCGTAGTTGAACCGCCCAGAGACTCGGCCTATTTAACTGCCTCGTCCACATTGTCGACGCCGAAATAAATCATCCAATGTGGCGGGACCGGACCCATGTCATCGCTGATTGCCATCATGCCTGCTACGTCGGTCCCCCCTGCATTGAGCAGGGTGTATTCCATCGGGGCGTCCTGCATCTTGGAAGAGCCCATCCCCAGAAGTCCGGAATAAAACTGGGTGGCGTTATTGGTATCGGTGGTCATGAGCTCGTGCCAAATGAGAGCCCCCGTTTCGTTCTTGATCCGGGAACCGATGTGCTCCTTGGGTTGCCACACGGCGAACACGGCTCCCTGCGGGTCTTGGATCATCGCCATGCGGCCGGCATCGAAAACATCCATGGGACCGAAGAGCACGGTAGCTCCAGACATGGGGGCGTTGGCCACGGTCTGGTCGACGTCGTCAACGGTGAAATAGGTGTTCCAATGGGGTGGCACGCCCTGCCCCTGTTCTTCCTCTCCCTGCTTGTAGATCGCAACGGCTTCCAGACCATTTAACTTCTGCATGTGGTAGTACATATCGGGGCCCATCTCTTGAGGGTCATCGACCCAACCGAACAGCGCGCTGTAGAACTCCAATGCGCCCTTCTCGTCGGTGGTTGAAAGGTCGGCCCATGATGGAGTTCCTTGAGGGTGGCTGGTAAATTCAGGCATGATTCTTACTTATAACCTCTACGCCGTAAGGCGGTTAAAAATTAGCTTGCCGTACCGGGTACGAGATTAAGTTTACATCCAGCGCCATCTGTCCACAATTCCTGAGCCGTCACCCTGCCTTGATGCAGAATCGCGATTCCGATAAGCTGAGCGCTGATAGCCGGTAGCTGATTGCAACGGAGTTGACACATGGCCATCACGGCGGCGACAAGGGTACACGCATCGGAAAGGGCAGACCTGGAGAACGCGCTGAGACGCCGGGTCTCGGGCGAGGTAAAGTTCGACCCCTTTACCCGGGTGCTCTACAGCACCGACGCCAGCATCTACCAGATGGAGCCGGTGGGCGTGGTCGTTCCCCGCAACGTGGAAGACGTTCTGGCCGTGATGGAAGTTGCCAAGGACAACCGGGTGCCTGTGCTGCCCAGGGCCGGGGGCACCAGCCTGGCGGGCCAAACGGTCAACCACGCCATAGTCACCGACTTCTCCAAGTACCTGAACCAACTGATAGAGGTCAATAAAGAGGAGCAATGGGCCAGGGTCCAGCCGGGCATCGTGCTGGACGACCTGAACCGGCAGCTGCTGCCCTATGATCTGATGTATGCCCCGGACCCCACCACATCCAACCGGGCCTGCGTGGGCGGCGGCGTGGGCAACAACTCCTGCGGGGCCCATTCGGTGATCTACGGCAAGACCCTGGACCACATTAAAGAGGTTTCCGTGGTGCTATCCGACGGATCCCAAACCCACTTCCAGCCGCTGGATGCCCGCGGGCTGGAGGCCAAGCTCAGCGGAGTTGGCTTGGAGTCGGACATCTACCGGGGAGTGCGGCGGCTGGCCCAGGAGAACGCGGCCGAGATCGAAGCCCGCTACCCCAACATCATGCGCCGGGTCAGCGGCTACAACCTGGACGAGTTTCTGACCGACTCGCCATTTAATATGACGAAGATGGTTGTGGGCTCGGAAGGGACCCTGTGCGTGATAACCGAGGTCAAGATCAATCTGGTTCCCAGGCCAATCATGACCGCCTTGGGCGTCGTCCACTTCGAAGACATATTTGGGGCGAGCGAGGCCGTACAGTACATCCTGGAGCACGACCCGTCGTCCATCGAAATCATGGACCGCAATGTGCTGGAGCGTTCAAGGCAGTCGGCTGGTCTCGGGTCCAACATGGCCTTTATTGAAGGAGATCCGGGAGCGATCTTGGTCGTAGAGTTCTACGGAGAGTCGGAAGCGGAACTCGCCGACAAGACGGGTAAGCTGAAGGAGGATATGGCCCGGCGCGGCCACGGGTACGCCTGCGTCAACCTGCTGGACCGGGCAGCCCAGGCCAGCGTTTGGGCGGTGCGGAAGAACGGCCTGGGACTCCTGATGAGCATGCACGGCGACGCCAAGCCCCTGCCTTTCGTGGAAGACACGGCAGTGGACCCGGAGAAGATGGGGGAGTTCGTACGCCGGTTCGATGAGGTGGTGAGAAACCACGACACCGAGGCCGCTTACTACGGGCATGCCAGCGTAGGCTGTTTGCACATCCGCCCGGTGGTCAGTCTCAAAAGCCAAGACGGCGTGAATAAGATGCTGTCCATCGCCGACGAGATCAGCGACCTGGTCAAGGAGTTCGGCGGGTCCCTCAGCGGCGAGCACGGCGACGGCATCGTCCGGGGAGTTTGGAACGAGAAGATGTTCGGCCCGGAGATCTACAAGCTATTCCAAGAACTGAAAGGCACCTTCGACCCTGACGGCATCATGAACCCCGGCAAGATCATCGACTGCCCGCCCATGGACCAGAACCTGCGCTACGGCGCGGACTACCGGGCGCCATCCCTGCCCACCAAGCTGGATTTCTCCATAGACACCGATTTCGCCGGGGCCGTGGAAATGTGCAACGGCATGGGGGCCTGCCGCAAGTTGGACGGTTCCATGTGCCCGTCGTATATTGCCACCAGGGATGAGGAACACTCCACCAGAGGCAGAGCCAATCTGCTTAGGGCAGCGATGTCAGGCAAACTGCCGGAAGGGACCATGACCAGCCGCAGGCTCTACGAAGCCATGGACCTGTGCATCGAGTGCAAAGGCTGCAAGGCGGAATGCGAGTCGGGCGTGGACATGGCCAAGCTCAAGTACGAGTTCTTGGACCAGTACCACCGGGCCAATGGGACGCCGCTGCGGAACAAAGTGTTCGGCCACATCAACCGGCTAAGCGCGTGGGGCAGCCGGACCGCGCCCTTTTCCAACCTGATGGCCAACAACCCGTTGGGGAAGATTGTGACGCAGATGGTCTTGGGCGTGCACCCCAAACGCAAGACACCCAAGTTCGTGCGCCAGACCTTTGCCAAGTGGTTCAAAGGGCGCGGAAATCCCCCTCAGTCCCCCTTTACGAAAGGGGGAAGTGCTTCGGCGAGCGTTGTGGGGCGGCACACCGTGGTGCTGTTGAACGACACGTACATGAACTACAACTATCCCGAGATTGGCAAGGCTGCAGTGGCGTTGTTGGAGGCTGCGGGGTTCCATGTTGAGCTGACGGACACCAAATGCTGTGGGCGTCCCATGATCTCCAAGGGGTTGTTGGACGACGCCACTGCCAATGCGGCATCCAATATTGACCAGCTATTCGTCTACGCCGAGCAGGGCATTCCAGTCATCGGCTGCGAGCCTAGTTGTTTGCTGACCTTCCGGGACGAGTACCCCGAACTGGTACGGAACGAAAAAGCTAGAAAGGTGGCCGCAAACTCGTACATGATTGACGAGTTCTTGATGAAACTCCAGGCGGACGGCGGGTTGGAGTTGGACCTGGGCAAGCTGGAAAAGAAGGTGCTGTTCCAGGCCCATTGTCATCAAAAGGCGGACCTGGGTACGGCCACGTCCATGGCAGCCCTGCGGTTGGCGCCGGGCTACCAGGTAGAGTTGATCAACTCAGGGTGCTGCGGCATGGCCGGGTCCTTCGGCTACGAGAAAGAGCATTACGACCTGTCGATGAAGATCGGCGAAGAGGCCCTATTCCCGGCCATCCGAGCCAAGGACGAGGACTGGGAGGTGGCCGTTATGGGGGTCTCCTGCCGCCAACAGGTTGAGCATGGCACCGGACGACAGGCGCGGCATCTGGTAGAGGTGCTGGCCGACGCGTTAGGGTGATTTCAGGCGCCAAGGGTCAATGGTAGCTGCCAGAATTCCTTAAGCCCCCACCAAAGACCATTCCCATCGGATTGCCCGTCTGCGCCACTAGGCATATCGGGCTGCTTTTTAGGTCAATCCACAGATGCCTCTACGGGTGTTGCTGCTCTCGTCGAAGCTCCAGTATGCCGACGGACGACATTCTTGATGTCCGCAACGAAGATGCTGGAGATTCGCAAGGCGAATTCCAATACGATCAAGAAAACAAGGTAATACAGGATCGATTCCCGATTGTCACTCGCTTGCCCGAGAACTTCAAACGACTCCGACGTTTGGAAGAACGACACGTTGACGATAAATATACCTAGCACAGCAAAGGGGAGAATCTTGGCCAGGTCCCTCGACAGATCCTCAGTCACGTAAGCGCTGACTCTTATAGTTCCCACGACTGCCAAAGCTACCAACAAAATGTCGGAGAACGGCCGGTCCGGCGCCAGGAATGACAACAGTACCGTGAACGTAGCGAACCAAAAAAACGCCACCAACGGGAATACGAATAGGTATTGCGCCATGTAGAAGGCGGTATGCAAGACAACGCGGACCGCGGGGTGCTTCGATCCTTCAAGCCTCGAAACATCAAATTCAAAGATGTCCTTGGAGGCCAGGAACCTATAGAACTTGAACACGAACAGTGTGTAGATTGACATCCCTATGATATAAAGGCCCACAGGTTCAAGAAGACTATATGCTTTGTCTATATCCAAACCATTGGGGAAAAGATCATAAATCTCCATTGCCGATCTCCTGTTGCATGCTGATCAGTGGTAAGCAACTTTAGCCACGCCTGTATTTTTGACGGACTTGCGCAATATAAGCAAACCGCTTGTCAAAGCTCTTTTTTGAACGAGTTTAGGGGCGTCCCGATTAATCGGGACGCCCCTACTGCTATCAGGCCTAGCTTTATGCCGCTACCTTGAGCAGGTAGCGGCTCCTTGCGGATTAGTCAGGAATCTCCGCTACCATGCCCTCGCCTAACTCAACATCCAAGGTGCACAGCACTTGTGCCACCAAAAGATAGTGACCGACCAGCACGGCCAGGTGCAGAGTGTCCTGTTCGCCGAAGCGGTCCACTAGGGCCTTGTAGGTGGTCTCTTTGACCTTGTGGTCGCGGAGGAGTTCGTGCACGTAGCTAACCAACAGGGCCTCATCGCCTTCAAGACCGGCGGGTGCTGTGCCATTGGCGACGGCCTTGATGGTCTCGTCAGAGACGCCGGCCGCGCGGGCCAACCTGGCGTGGGCCGAGAATTCGTACTGAGAATTCATCTCCTTGGCGGTAGCGATAATTACGGTCTCTTTTAGGGACTCGGGAATGCCAAAGTCGAAGCGGACAAACGCCCCCGTGTCGGCCACGCGTGCGGCCAGCTTAGGGCTATGGAGCAGTACTCCGTAGGGCCCGCGGATGCTGCCTCGGGTGCCAACAATGGAGTCGAAGTATTCGTGGTCTTCAGGCTTTAGTTGGTCACGGGTTACGGCGGGTAGTCTAGCCATTTGGGTTTCTCCTGTGATGTTCTGATTGTTGATCGGAGGCGCAGGGGCGCCCCCGTCCCAACCCTCCCTCCTTCCGCAGAAGGACGGAGGAAGGGACAATTAGCCTCTCTTTATGGCGGGTACTGGGTTTCCGGCGATGTTGACTTTCACGGAGCCAAGGTGATTGCGGCTGGTGAAGTAGAGGGTCTTCCAGTCGTCGCCGCCGAAAGCCAGGTTGGTGGTGGCGGGTGCGCCGTGGTTGATCATGCCCAACCTCTTTCCAGAAGGGTCCAGTATGTGCAGTCCACCAGAGCCGCCGGTGTAGATATTGCCCTCTACGTCCACCTTCATGCCATCGGGCACGCCGGGCTCGCTGCCGGTTAGGTCGATTATCACCTTATCGCTCTGCTTGGCCAGAGTGCCGTTGGGCATGACCTCGAAGGAACGGATGTGGCCCTTTCGAGAGTCATTGATATAGAGGATGCTCTCGTCAGGGGAGAACATCAGGCCGTTGGGAACGATGAAATCGGCGACCAGTAAGCTGATGGAACCCAGGTCCGGAGAGACCATGTAGACGCCGGAGAAGGTCAGGTCATACTGCTCCGGCGGCAGCGGACTGGTCCAGGGGTCAGTGAAATAGATGCTGCCGTCCGACTTGACGACCACGTCGTTGGGCCGGTTGAGGCGGCGGCCTTGGAAGCTGCTGGCGATGACCGTGACGCTGCCGTCGGCTTCCTGGCGGGCGACTCGCCGGCTATCGTGTTCCGCGGACACCAAGCGTCCCTGCCGGTCGCGGGTCAGGCCGTTGGCCCGGTTGGTGGGCTCCTGGAAAACGGTGGTGTCTCCACCTGGAGTGTGTTTCATCCGCCGATTGTTATGGATGTCGCTGAACAGCAGGTATCCGCCCTCTTTCCACCAGACCGGTCCTTCGGCTGGGCCTTGATCTCCGCCGAAGCCATCGGCCAGGTGTAGTATGGGCTCGTCTGTGGAGATGATCTTGGACAGTTCCGGGGCAATTTGCTCTATGGGCATGGTGTCCCCTCCTCTTGATCGGATCTTTGCCGGTTGGGGGTCTGAAATTACTGGGGCATTATAATACGAAACCCGCACGTGCGGGCCAGGCCTGGGCCGGCGGTGTTCCGGTCCGCTTGACTAGGCTCGGCTGGGAGGCTATTCTCCCCCTAATCTGGCGGAGGCCGGAATGATTCCGCATTCGAAATAGCCAAGGAGGCGCACCATGGCCCTGAAACTGAACCACCTTCATCTTAAGACTCCCGACCCTCAGAAAACCGCACAGTTCTACATCGACACCCTGGGCGCGACCAAGGTCGCTGATGTCGGCGAAAGTGGGGTGCGGCTGGACCTCCACGGTCTGACCTTGAATGTGACCAAGCATATCGAGACCCAGACCAGGGACCAGAAATACGGGATGGAGCACATCGCCATCGACGCCGACGACATTCAGGGAGTGATTGACAGCCTAAAGGCGAACGGCGCCAAGATCTTGGAGGAGGCCACGGTCTCAGGAGGCCGGCGTGTGGTCTTCTTTGAGGGTCCCGACGGCGTGCAACTTGAGTTCATCGAAAACAAATAATGGGTCGAACTGGTAAATTGCACCGGTAGGAGAAACAGCATGATCTACGAATCCAGAATCTATAAGGCTGTGCCCGGCAAGCTGCCTGCGATAAACGCCCGCTTCGCCAACCATACCATCGGCTTCTTCGAGGAGTTCAACATCGGCATCGTTGGCTTCTGGAACGATGAGATTGGGGCCAGCAACCAGTTGACCTACATCCTCAACTTCGACAGCATGGCTGACCGGGAAAACAAGTGGAAAGCCTTTGGCGCCCACAAGCCCTGGCAGGAAGTGCGCGCCGAGACCGAGGCTGACGGGCCTCTGGTATCACAAGTGATCAACTCTTTTATGAGCTTGACTCCATACTCTCCTCAGCCGTCGTTCAAGACGACTCTGCAGGAGAAACGGGTCTATGAAGCCATGCCCGGCAAACTGCCCGACCTGCACAACCGGTTCTCCAATCACACCATGGGCCTGTTCGAAAAACATGGCATTGAAAACGTGGCCTACTGGACCGAAGATGTGGGAACAAGCAACCGGCTGGTATACATGGTGGGCTACCCCGACTTGGGCGCCAGAGAAAAGGGCTGGGCCGCCTTTGGCTCGGACCCGGAGTGGCAAAAAGCCAGGGCCGCCTCCGAAGAGAACGGGCCGTTGGTGCGGGTCTCCAAGCATTCCATATTGCGCCTTACCGACTATTCGCCCAGGTAAAAACCAACTGCTAAGTAAGTTGTCGTACATCGGCCTGGACCTGATTTGGTCCGGGCCGATGTGAATTTTGGGAACCGGCTTTGGCAAATCCGTCACCGAGGGTTAAATGACGTGGACGTAGAAGAAATAAGAAGGCAGATACCCGTTTTGGCACACACGGCCTATATGAACACTGGCTGGTCGGGCCCGCCGCCGCGACGGGTAGCCCAGGCGATGAAGGACCGGATCGACCTGGAACTGGAACAGGGCCCGATCATGCCCGACGTCCTCGAAGCCGGCAGGGAGATTCAGGCCCAAGCTCGAGCGGCGGCGGCCGGAGTCTTCAATGCAACGGTGGATGAGGTGTTGGTGACCCGCAATACCACGGAGGGCCTCAACATAGTCCTCAGCGGGTTGGACTGGAATCAGGGTGACGAGATCATAATCTGCGACATGGAACATGGGTCAGTGATTGCGCCGGCACAACTCATCGCGCAGCGCTACGCATTGGCAATCAAAGTGGTCGACCTGGAGGTCGACGATCCAAGCGAAGCGATCTTGACCAAGATTGAAGCGGCGTTCACCCCCAAGACCCGCATGGTTTTCATCAGCCACATCTTGTACGCAACCGGCCGGCGCATGCCCGCTGAGGAGATCAGCCGACTGACCAAGGACCGGGGAATCCTGCTCATGCTGGACGGGGCCCAGACCGGAGGTCATATCGAACTTGACATGGCCAGGTCCGGGTTCGATTTTTACTCGATCCCCGGCCAAAAATGGTTGTTGGGCTACGAGGGCTCCGGGGCGCTGTTCATCCGCCGTGAACACCTGGAGCGCATCCATCCGGCCCACACCGGGGGACGCGGTATCGCCCGCCCCGCTGATGCCCACAATTTCCAGCCTGTGGCCGATGCCATGGAAAAATTCATGGGTGGCTCCGTCAGTGTGCCGGTGCAGGCGGCTTTCCTGGAAGCGGCCAAGTTCATCGAAGAAGTCGGTATCCAAAATATCGAACAGCGGAACCTTGACCTCGCCGACTCAGCGAAGGCCAAGCTGTCCGAGATTCCGGGAGTAACAATCACCTCGCCAACCGAGCGTAGGGATTCATCGGGATTGGTCAGTTTTGCTGTTGCCGGTCAAGAACCAGTCTCGGTGGTCGAACGACTATGGGCGAATCACCGGCTGGTAGTGCGTCAAGTGGGTTACCCGGCAGCCACGCGCGCTTCCATCCATTTCTTCAACACTGAACAGGAGATCGAACTTCTGGCGGGCGGCGTCCGCGAACTGGCCTAAATCACACCTCCGAATTCACGACGCCAGAGCAGCCAACCCTCTGGCGTCAATCTCCTGGTCCTCTAAAATATTATCGCTGCCGCTTTCCGTCATATCTCTTCCCAATTCATTTTTTTATTCAATTCAAGCCTGCGGCAGCCCCTAACCCGGATGTGCCGCCTACGCTGGCCGTATGGGCCGTTTACGGGGTACATATGGCCCTGTTAGGGAATTGGATAATAGGAGAACATGTCCTTGGAAAACCTGGGAGGAGGTATCCAAGATGTACGAGAAGATTCTCGTTCCCTTAGATGGGTCCAAGACCGCCGAAACGATCTTGCCCAGCGTAATTAGGCTGGCCCGCGATTCCGAGTCCAAGGTGGTCCTGTTCACCGTGGAATTGCCTGCTCCAAGCGCTGACAGAGCGGGTTCATCCACTGGCGATATGGGCAACCGTCTGGCCACTCTGGCGAAGCCGGACGTGCAGATGAAGGCGTACCTTGATAGCTCGGCCAACATGCTGGCGGAAGAGGGCGTGAAGGCAACCAGCGTTATGACCACCGGAAATGCCGCAGAGGAGATACTGGCCTATGCGGACCAATTCGGATGCGATCTGATTGCCATGTCCACCCGCGGCCATTCGGCGTTGCGCCGGGGGCTGATGGGTAGCGTCACCGACGCTGTGGTGCGGGGATCCAAGGTGCCGGTGCTGGCGGCCGGACCCAAGAGTGTCAAGGGTAAGGACCTGGACGGCACTATCCGAAGCGTGGCCGTGCCGCTGGACGGCTCGGAGATGGCGGAGACCATCCTGCCACACGTGGAAAAGTTGGCCAAGCTGCTGTCCCTGGAAGTCGTCTTGCTGCGAGTCGTCCGGATGATCCCTTGGGCTTACGGAGCCCACGAGGGGATTCCTAACGACACCGTCGACATCGAGCAGTCCATGGAGGACGACGCCAAGGAATACTTGAACGCCGTCGAGGCAAGAATCACGGCCCAAGGCATCAAATGCCGTACTGTAGTGATGCATGGGGCGCCTTGGGACAAGATCGTATCTTTCGCCGGGAATACCAACGGCATGATGGTGGCCATCTCGACCCATGGCCGGACCGGAATCCCGCGATTGGTATTGGGCAGCGTGGCCGACATGGTCATCAGGTCATTGGAGACGCCGGCTCTTGTGATCCGGCCTCCCTAATTCCCGGAGCCGGAGCAGGTGTTGGAAGGCTAAGTGACAAACGGCCCCCGCCTTGGTGACCATTGGCCCTGACCCGCTTGGGTCACCGGCGTTAAAGTCGTTGATCATCCAAAAGGAATTTGGGTTGGCACGTCGATACGCGATTTCCATGATTTTGGATGCGGCGCGCCGTCAAGGCGCTGTTTCTGCACCGTCTTTCCTCCCAAGGGCGGGTTGCGGACGGGCGCCCCAGATCAGAGGCCTCACCGTCTGCGGTTTTGGTGAGGCCTCTCCTCATTTGTCTCAGGCCCCGATGTCTCAGGCCCCGGATGTTTACCGCCTAAAGACTGCCCGGTGGATAGTGTTCCAACCACCATCGGGCAATCTCGTCGCGGCGGGCGAACCAAACGTTGGAAAAGTTCTTGGTATAGCGTAAGAACCGCTCAACGGCACGTGAGCGGGCGGGACGCCCGGCGATGCGGCAGTGCAATCCCACCGACATCATCTTGGGGTGGTCTGCTCCCTCTTCATACAAACAATCAAACGCCTCTTTAAGGTATTCGTAGAAGCCGCTGATGCTGACCAGACCGCCACGCCAAAACCGGGCGTCGTTGGTCTCCATGCTGTAGGGTACAACCAACCAGGGTTTGCCCCTTGTCTCTACGTAGTAGGGCAGGTCGTCGTTCAAGCCCGCGCTGTCGTAGATGAACCCGCCTTCACCGGCCACCAAGTCTCTGGTGTTTAGGCTGGGGCCGTAGCGGGTGAACCAACCCACCGGGCGTTCCCCGGTGGTTAGCTCCAAAGAAGCCACGGTCTTGGCGATAGCCTCCCTTTCTGCGACGATGTCTTTCAGGTGATATTCCTCCCACCGGTACCCGTGGCCGCAGACTTCGTGACCTTGGGCGGTAATCTCCCGAGCTACCTCCGGATTGCGCTCCAAGGCCAGGGCGCAGGAGAAGAAGGTGGACTTGACTCCATGACGCTGGAACATGTCCATCAACCGCCAGACGCCCACCCGGCTGCCGTATTCGAAGAATGACTCATTGTTCAGGTCGCGGTCTTGGGCCGGAACGGGAGACGGCACTTCCCCGTTGGTCTCGTGATGGTTGTCACCGTCCATTAACGAGTACTCCGAGCCCTCTTCGTAGTTGACCACCAAAGACACCGCGATGCGGGCGCCGCCGGGCCACTCTATCCGCGGAATATTCTTCCCGTAACCGATCAGGTCTCGCTGCATTGGAAACTCTCCCGTGCCTGCGTGGTCAATATCCGTCATTGATGCCAGCATGTGGGTTTTGGCATGGGCCATTATAGCTCGGCTCTCAGCCGGTTCTCATGCTAAAATCGGTCACGCCTCAGACCTATTCTCCTTTTCTCCTTAAGGTACTTTATGACTAATCC
Organism: SAR202 cluster bacterium Io17-Chloro-G6; assembly: GCA_002816585.1. Next base: position 126,337 of record MUCT01000033.1, read on the forward strand.
CATCACGCCAGACCTGGTTTACAACATCAAGACAGTCAGTGATCCGGCCCTCTCTCCAGACGGAACGCTGCTGGCCTACACCTTGGGTTGGGTCGACAACGATAGCCTTGAAAGCCGCTCTCGGATTACGCTGATGGACCTGGGCATCGGTTCTAGCAATGAACTGACTCAAGGCGAGAAGGACGCAGCGCCCAAATTCTCACCCGATGGCAGCCAGGTGGCATTTTTGCGCTCGATAGGTGGTGACCCCTCTCAGGTCTGGGCCACGAGGGTGGATGGCAAGGACGAGAAGCAGTTGACTCATTTGGGGAAAGGTGTGTTCGATTACGAATGGTCTCCAGACGGGAAAAGATTGGTGATCTGCGCGGACGTTGACCCGTTCCCAGACGAGGCGCCGCCTTTGCCGGAGGGCGTGCCGCAGGTCACGGTTGTCCAACGGATACGCTTCCGTTACGACACTCTTGGCTGGCGGGGCGATTCCCACTTCCACCTGTTCGTTGTGGAGTTGGAAAGCGGTGAAACCCGCCAGATCACGGATGGCGATTGGGACGACACGACCCCAGTCTGGTCTCCCGACGGCTCTCGCATCGCCTTTATCTCCGGACGGCGCGACGACCGCGATTTTCTGGCCCTGAGCGAGGTGTATACCGTACCGGCGTCAGGAGGCGAAGTAAATCTAGTTTCTGAGGGGCTGTTCAGCGTTGGCGCTCTAACCAGGTCGCCCGATGGACGGCGACTGGCGGTAGTGGGGTCGGATGCTCCCGAAGGCATGGTGCTATGGCAGGGATGGATCTATGTTTTGGAAGAGGGGAGCGCCCCTCGACGGCTGACCGACGACACAATCAAACCTTATTTGGCGTTCCCACCGGTGACGCGCCCGGGCGTCCTGCGTTGGACGGACAATGGCCGGATCGTCTATCTAGGAGAGCGGAAAGGCGAGTCTTTCCTATTTCAGACCCCATCTGAGGGAGGGCCAAGCGAAGTTATCTGGGGCGGCTCTTGCTTGTCCACCGGGTTGGCGTTGGACGAGCGGGCCGCTGAGGCGGTGGTGACCGCCTCGTATGCGGAATCTCCCGGCGATCTCTATCGCGTCGATTTAGCGACGGGCCAAACCAAACAGTTGACCGATCTGAATGCCAATTACATGAAGGAGCATCCGGCGGCACGATTAGAGAAATTTCATATCGAGCGGGCCGGATTCGTGATTGAATGCCGGTTGTCATTCCCACCCGAGTTTGACTCCAGCGCGTCGTACCCCTTGGTACTGGACATACACGGAGGCCCAAACGGGGCATTTTATGATTCCTTTGTCCCGGCCCAGCAAGTCTTGGCGACTGCGGGATACCTGGTTCTGGCGGTAAACCCACGGGGTTCGTCCACCTATGGCACAGATTTCATGATGGCGGTGCTGGGCGATTGGGGCGGAGAGGACTATCAGGACTTGATGGCGGCGGTCGATGAGGTTTGCCGCCGTCCCTATGTGGACTCCGAGAGGTTGGGTGTCCACGGTTACAGTTACGGTGGTTATATGACCAGTTGGGCTGTCGGAAACACCAACAGGTTCAAGGCCGCCGTGGTGGGGGCTCCGTGCATAAACCTCCACAGCATGTACGGCACCTCCGACATTGGCATCAGTTTCGGCGAGGCCCAGTGGGGCGGGTCCATTGCCGATGGGGTGGACAAGATGCTGGAACGCTCGCCAATCTCCCATGCCGCCAATGTGAACACGCCGGTACTGCTGCTCCACGGAGAGGCGGACGCCCGGTGCCCCATAGGTCAGAGTGAGGAGTATTTCACCGCGCTGAAGCGGCTGGGCAAAGAGGTTGAGTTCGTCCGGTTTCCGGGTTGCTCCCACCTGTTTCCCCGTATGGGACACGCCAAGATGCGGGAAGAATATCTGGGCCGCACTTTGGGCTGGTTCAACCGGTTACTTGGGTAGCTCCGGAGCAGAACGAAGGAATCCGCACCCAAAATATTATTTCAATATCCTGTTGACCCACTGATAGGTCCTTCGACAAATACGAACGGGGAAGATACTGCGGCTCGTTCGCCGTGGGCTTACCGGTCTGCAATTTTATCTGGTTTCCACCACTTCAGCGTTATTCCTGACCGCCGGCCTATTTGGGAGCCTTGGCCCAGGCATCACCCCAGGGGACATCGGCCAAGTTTCTTGAGCGCCTCACTTCGTTGATGGTTAAGACTCCCCGGTCCAGGAGTTGTACTTCGCGGGAAACCCGAGTCGACTCATCTTCGCTGAGCGCCTCGATTGCAGTGAGGTCAAACTCCAGTTCCAGACCGCCGTATCCCAGCGCCGGGAGCAATTTCCTCGTGACCTGTTCAGCCAGAAATCTCATCTCAGGGACCATGGTGTTTCGCCAAAAGAAGCGCTCCGCTGCGTTCACGTTGGAAAAGGTGGCTCGTTCCAGATCAGAAAGCAGGGGTTTGGGAACACCGTAGGTGCGGCTCACCTCCTCCAAGCTCCAGCGCAGCCCCTGGATAAAGTCCATCTCGCGGTGGCTAATCCCCAGGGTCTTGATGTCTCGGACAAAGCTGGCCACGGCGGGCCGGTGGGCATGTGCTGGTCCTTGGAATCTGGCCTCCCAACGGCGGTAGAACTCCTCGATCTCAGTGTCGGTCATGGTCTCATTGGTCAACAGGACGAAATCTGGCTGAGCTGAGTTGCGTAGAAAATTCCGGTTGAACTTCAAACTGTCTTTGCCCATATCGGCGGACATGCGCACCGGGGCTATGGGCGAAAGGCCAGCATACTCTTCAAGGGGGTTGAAATAGCGGAACCATACGATCTCCTCGGGGGTGTATGCCACCGGCCCGTTCCGCCCGTTGTAGACAAAACCTCGCACGTACTCGCGCCGGTCGGGGACGATGCTGACTCGGTCGGGCCGCAGGGGCCAGATCTCCGGTTGACCGTGTTCGTCACGATCCACCGCCCAGAACGCAGACCCCCATAGGTTCAGGTAGATCTCGGTGGCGCGCCAAAGGTCGCTGCCGGTATACCAACGGTTCACACGTTCCAATATCCGCTGGGCAGGATGGTCTCGCCCCACTGGGGCACGGCCTCCGGAAGAGGTGGTGCGGTAGATGATGGCTGGAGCGCGGCTTAGGGTGTCTGCCCGTAGCCGGATGGCAGCATATACCGGTACTGACGTGGCGTAATACTCGCCGTACTCGGTGCGCGACCACCCTCCATTGCTTCCGGTGAAGCCGCCAAAGCCGTCGATATCTGCTGCCGCGGCGCGGTTGGACCGCTGCACCGTGACAAGGGGCTTTGGGAAGCCTGGGATCAGGCGCTGGGTTGTTTCCTTAATCCTCGACCCGGTTCCCTTTATCAAGTTGTAGGCCCGGGTCGCCCGATCGCGCCCCAGCAAAATGGATTGCTTGTTTTCTTTCATGTCCACAACCTCGTCTTGTTGGCCGATTCCAAAAATGCCAGCATCAGCGCATCGGCTTTATCTGGAGATGGAAGCCCCCGCTGGCGCATGGCATCTTTGCTTTCCATCTGAACTCTGCCCTGGCTGTCGTAGCTGTAGCGGAGAGCCGCCAATTCGCCCATCAACTGATGATCATTGGGGATAGCGATCTGGCCGGAGGCAAATAGCTCCTTGAGCCGCCAATAACCCTCAGCCCGGACGTTGGCGAAGATGGTCTCCTGGCTAGCCCGGCGGGCCACGTTGATCCCCTTCACCGGGAAACCCTGTTCCTTGAGACGGTCAACCACGCCAGCCCCCACCCCAATCTCGTCCACACAGACCCTTTCCGGGGAAGTTTCCCGTATGGCGGCGGCCACCCAACCCGCCAGCTGCATGGTGTCCATATGGCGAAAGGTACGGATCTCCAATACCCGGCTGCCCTGTCTGCGGAGGATGACACTCCGATCGGAACCGAAACGGGCCACGTCCACCGCCAGGACGACCTCTTCCGCTGCTATTTCAGTCTCGGCCGATTCCGCTTCTTGATCTTGGGCCGCGGTCCAGCGTTTGGCCGCTTCCTCAACGTCGCTCAGGCCGATCAGGGTGTCTTCGGCCTGGTCCGGGAATTCGCCCAACACGCGTGCCCGGTAGATGGGGTTGTCTTCGCCCCAAGTCTCCCGGCGTTCCTCCACCCACCGGGCAGATGTAAACGGCGGAGTAATAATGTGCCACAGAGGCGGTAGAGCCGCAGCGGTAGCGGCGGTTTAAAATTGTACCGCCCGAGGTCTTCTCTCTAAGC
>MUCT01000034.1 GCA_002816585.1 SAR202 cluster bacterium Io17-Chloro-G6
CATCGCTGCGCTCATGGTCCCCTCCTTGAGCTAATTGATTTGATACTCATGTTAAAGAGAGGCCAGAGGAGGCACATCCAGAGAGCTAAGTATTTTTTAATTGGGTAGGAAAAGGGGATTTTCCGCGGGCATACCTAGAGTTAGGTATATGCCGGGAAAAGAGAGGAGTGGCGAGGGGGTTAAGGGGCCAGGATGGTTAAATGGAGAGCCTGGCTCCTGGATTGAGGAGAACGAGCCGGCTCCGAATGGCGGAGGTCAGTGGTGTTTCAGATGAGGCCTTGTCGGCCGGCGTAGGCCGGTGCCTCGGTCCGGTTGGCGGCTCCGGTCTTGTTGAGCAGGTTTCGAACGTGGGTGCTCACCGTCGCCACGCTGATGAACAACTCCTCGGCAATCTCCCGGTCGGTCTTCCCCGTGGCCACCAAGCGGAGCACCTCCACCTCCCGTTGGGTCAGCCCGTCGGGGTAAAGGGGCGGCGGTACCGGCTGGGCCGTGGCTCGTTCCTGAAGGCCGACTACTCGGTTCAGTAAGGGCCGCATGCCAAGCTCAGTTGAGATGGCTAGAGACTCATCCAGCAGGGAGACGGCCTTCGTCTGATCCCGTTGGTCCTCGCGCTCCAGCAGCGCTTCGGCGTAGTCGTGACAACTCCAGGCCAACTCGGGCCGGTAGCCGGCCTTGCGGCAAAAGGCGATGGCGTCATCGAAGTGGGCCAATGCCTGGTCAAGGTTACGCAGGGTCTGAGACAGGAGCCCGAGCAGTCGGTTGACCGATACTATGCTCCCAATCATTGTGTTTTGATGTCCCAGAAGACAACCATATTGTTCCTCTGACACCGTCTGGTCGCCATTTTGCACGGCTAGCAGGGCCAACCCAGCATTGACGTACAGGGCGACCATGGCGGGAACAAACTTATTTGAGAGAACCGCCTCGGTGGCTGCCTCCGCAACTGCCAAATGGTCGAGGACACCGGTAATACGGGCTACTGCGCCTATCGCCAAAGACGTCCTTGCAGGAGTCGCCAAATCATCCTTGGCTCGACGCGTCGCCTCGATAAGTCGTTCTAGGTAGACTTTTCCTTTGGCGGACTCACCCGTTTCATACTCCAACAGAGTTCGATTCGATAGAAGTAGCGGATTCAGGGGTTGCACCTTCAGGCCACGGTCGGTATATTCACGGCCCGCTTTCCAATCTCCCTCAACGCACGACATTAAGGTGATCGGTATGTAGGTGTGACTCGTAAGCAACGGCGGGGTACTTGGCCGCTCCGCCAGTTCTAACAGGACCAAAGCGTGGCGGCGAGCTGCATCAAAATCACCCAAGTAGAGCAAGCTCGTCACAACCCACCAGCGAGGAAGAACTCCGAAATAGGTGTCTGCATCTCCGTCGGCCAACTCGATAGCCCGCAGCCCATTGTCTACGCTCTCTTGCCATTGGGCGTGGATTCCTTTCACTTCAGCGGCACAGGCCAGGGTCTGCGCCTCCAGAGGCACGTCGCCCTCACGCTTGGCGATGGCGATCGCTTGGGTACAGGCTTGTTGAGCACCCTCGTAATCAAATTCCGCAACGCCCAGGATTCCACCATAGCGGGAGAGGAGCAGTCCGGCCTCGTGAGAATCGGCCGGTACCAAAGCAAGAGCACGGGCCATAAGCTGAGGTACACCCGGGATTCGTGCGTGTGGAGATACAAGAGGGAACTCCGCGGCGGCCACCGCCCGGGCAATATTCCCTGTCTCGACGTAATACTCGAAGGCGCGGGTTAGGGTGGCGAACGCTTCCTCAAGCTGATGTCTCTCGACCGTGCCAGACCGGGCCCGTGCCAGGCCAAACAGAAGAGCCGCGGCCTCTTCATCGGGCGCCGCTTCCGTGCCAGACAAGGAGATGCCCCGCGCTACCAAGCCCCTTTCAAAATGGACCAGCGCATCTTCGTAGGCATAGGTCGCCAGCGCTCGTTCTCCCGCCAACAAGGAATACCGCACCAGCTTTTCTGGCCCTAACACCGTCGACGACTCGAAAAAATGGTAGGCCAATTCGGCGGCGTGGTCACCGGGATAGTCGCCGTGCAGTGTTTCTAGCGCATCGCCAATCCTGGCGTGGAGCCTCACTCGCCTGCTGGTGGAAAGCCCGTCAAATAAGGTCTGTTGCACCAAGGCGTGGCTGAACTGGTATCGGTCACCCTGGGTGGGTAACTCCTCTATGACGCGGGCCTCCAGGGCCTCTTCAACCAATTCCAGAAGACGGGACTCGGTAGTCTCTTCGCTTAGTTTTCCCAGAAGATTGAATTCGAACTGACGCCCGATGACCGCCGCCGTGGTGAGCACCATGGTGCAATCCTCGGACAACCGGTTCAACCGCTGCCCAATGACCTCCAACACTCCTCGGGGAATCCCCAGCGCGACCGGTGAACCATCGCCTGAACCCCGGTTCAGATCGCCTCGCTCCTCCAGCAGTCTGATCACTTCGCTCATGAAAAATGGGTTGCCCTCGGTGTGGGCATAGAGCGAGCTGACCAGTGCTTGAGAAGGTTCGACTCCACTGGCCGCCTGGACGTACGGACCGACGTCTTCCGACGCCAAACCGGAAAGTTCCCTCCTTCGAAATGAAGGGGACCGGGACAGTTGGGCCAGGGATTCGATTAGAGGGTGTCCGCGAACGACCTCTGCATCCCGGTAGGCGCCGAGGATCATGATGGGGCTCTCGCCCACGTCCCTGGCCAGAAACTCTAGCAAAAGCAGCGAGGGCTCGTCGGCCCAGTGCAGGTCGTCCAACACCAACATCAAAGGCCGGGACGCAGCCGCGTTTTTCAAGAAAGTTGTTATGGAGTCAAATAGGCGGAAGCGCGCTTGCTCTGGCTCCAAGGTGGGTGGTAGCTCCAAGCTAGGAAGCTTTCCCCGGATTTCAGGTATTACATCTGCGATGTCCGCGGCGCCGGACCCCATTTCAGATTGCAACCGCTGGGCGTCACACCCTTGGACGTAAGCCCGGATGGGTTGAACCCAAGGCCAATAAGGCGGCGCGCCCTCCCGATCGTAGCACCACCCCCATAGAACCTGAGCGCCTAAATCCCTGGCTTGATTTGCAACCTCCAAGGCTGTGCGGGTTTTGCCGATGCCAGGTTCCCCGGCCAGCATTACTAGCCGGCCCCGGCCGGACAGGGAGTCGTCCAAGGCGGCGGTTAGGTCAGCCATTTCTTCATGGCGGCCAATGAAACTCGATGCTCGAGACCCGCTGCTCGTCAAGGCCATGCACCAACTTACGTAATTGGGCACATTCTACACCGGATACGTTCGTTAGGCGTTGTTGGACTGACAAGTTGATGGGAGAGATTAGTGCATGAGGGATGCGAGGATCCAATCTCGCTATTCTGGCTGCCATCGAGAGGCAGGAACCTCAAACCGGCAAGAAACGCGATGGGCGGCGTTCGTCGTCAACGGTGGCCAAGGCGGATTGGGATAACCCGATGGCCAATTGTCGTGCCTATATATGGTGGGCCGTGTGGGGCTCGAACCCACGACACCCGGATTAAAAGTCCGGTGCTCTGCCAAACTGAGCTAACGGCCCAATGTAGATGGGGAGTTGAAGCTATTGCCCCAGCGGAAATATTGTATCACCCGCAGTTCTGCTGGGGCATGGATACAGGCTTTTCTCGGGCGCGGAATCGGAGGGTAACCGGAGCCGGCGATTTCGCATGACAACTCGAATATCGACATATTGGGTCCGGTCCATGCTGCACCGCCCGCAAAACGATACAGTCCTCACTTTTTATTGGCATCGTCGATTCATCATCAGCCAATTCTGTCGCCCACAGCACGTGAAAACCCAGCCGCGCCGGCCGGCAGGGCAGGTTGCGCTGGTTCGGCTGATTGTGATACTTTTGCCGCCGTAAGCCGATTCAATATCTGGAGAAAAACTATGGGTTACACTCCAAGCCACCTGGGTCATGTGAACATTTACGTTCGGAACGCAGAGGCTTCGCGCCAATGGTACGAGGACGTCTTGGGCCTGCACACCTATGACTTCCTGGCTGGCCGCGCCGCATTCATGTCGGCTAACCTTGATGAGTCCCACGAAATCGCTCTGATGGAAGTGGGCGCCGGCGCCGAAGGCCCGCGCCAAGGCCAGGTGGGCCTGAACCATATGGCTTGGCGGATGGATAGCCTGGCCGATCTGGCAGACTTCTATAACCACCTGGAAGAGAAGGGCGTCGAGAAGCAACGGGTTTCCAACCACGGTTTGTCGTTGGGAATCTATTTCCAAGACCCCGACGGCAACGGCATTGAGGTCTACTATGAAACGCCGAGAAACGAGTGGTACCGTCAGGAAAAGCTGTTCATGCACGGCGACGGTCCCAAGGGCGACTTCCCCGGCCCCTGGGCAAAAGACCTCCAACCCGACGGGGTCGTAACCAAGAGTTAGATATCAACCGTCAGCAATCGGCTATAAGGAAGTGAGAAAATGGGCACTGCGATTAATCGCGGCGCCCATTTTTGGTTGCTGACGGCTGTTAGCTAAAAGCTTTTAATGCGTCACTGCGATAGCCTCGATCTCGATGAGCATGTCTTCGTGGACCAATGACTTGACTTCGACCATTGTGCTGGCCGGGTAAGCGCTCTTGAAGAACTCGCCCCGCACCTTATGGATGGCGGCGAAATGCTGCTCCAGATTGGTGACGAACACAGTGACCTTAACCACGTCGTCCATTGTGGCCCCTGATTCGGCCAACACAGACTGCATGTTTTGCAGCACCTTGCGGGTCTGGGTGGTGATGTCGCCCACGCCGGCGACGCTGCCGTCCAAGTCTCTTGCCACCTGACCCGAGACAAACACCATTTTCCCAGCCGGCACCGCCACTCCCTGGGACATGATGCCGCCAGGCGGGGCTACCTTGGCGCTTTGAAGGATCGTTTTAGGCATTGCGGCCCTCCCAAATCAATCTAGTATTGAAATCTGTGCCACGGTTGCAAATCTCCGCCTATTTCCACTCTGCGTCGGTGGGATAGAGGTTCTTGCTCCCCCTGGCTGCGCCCTGGATGCCTTCGACCCGCCACTTATCGGCCGCTTCTCTGAATACTGCGAAATGGGGCGCCTCGGTGTGAGCTTTGAATGCGGCCTCGTCTTTGTAAACCTCGTACAGCCAGATTCGGTGCTCGTCTTCCGCGTCTTGAATCACATCGAACCGTAGGCAGCCCGGCTCGTCGTTGTTCGAGCCTCTAGCATCCTCCATCAGGGCTTCGAGAAACTCAGCTTTGTGTCCTTCCTTGATTTGCAAAGGGGCAACGATCACGTACATTTTTCAATACTCCGCTGTCTGATTGCCGCGTTTGGGCAGGCGCATGGTAACCCCTTTATGCCTCTTACGCAACGAGGCCGGAGTATCGAGGGGGGCAACCGGGCCGTGGCATGTTAATATCCCACCGCAAGAGTTGACCGATGCCGGTTGACCGGCCTGAACGCGGACTGAAACACGAGGTGGGACCATGCCAGCCAGGACCGGAGCGGAATACATCAGGGACCTGAAGGATCATCCTCCCGAAATTTATATCAATGGCAAAAAGGTCAAGGATGTCACCACCTATTCCGGCCTCCGCAATGGCGTGCAAACCATAGCCAATCTGCTGGACATGCAGCACGACCCCAAGTTGCAGGACGAGATGACTTACGAGTCGCCCACCACCGGCGACCGGGTGGGCCTGTCATTCATCACGCCCCGGAGCATCGAAGACCTGGAACGGCGTAGAGTGATGATGCACCACTGGGCCAGGGCCAACTGCGGGATGATGGGCCGCAGCCCTGACTTCATGAACGTGAACATGATGGCGATGGCCGCCGCCGGAGATTATTTCGCCCAGAACCGGCCCGAGTTCAAGAAGAATATCCAAGACTACTACGAGCATATCCGCGAGAACGACCTGGTATTGACCCACACCTTGCTGAACCTGCAGCGCAACCGGGCCCCGGGCGCGACTCCCCTGGAAGACCGGACCGACGTCGCCCTCACGGTGGTCAAAGAGACCGACGCCGGCATCATCGTAAACGGAGCGCGTGTGCTGGCCACCCTGGCTCCCCTGTCCGAAGAGATTGCCCTTTACCCCACCACTTCCCACATGCTGCCTGACAACGCGCCCAGTCCCACGTCCTTCGCCTTCGCCATCCCGTGCAACACGCCAGGACTGAAATTCCAATGCCGGGAGAGCTTCGACCAAGAGCGCACTCATTTTGACCACCCATTGGCCTCGCGATTCGAAGAGATGGACGCCGTGGCCTTCTTTGACAATGTGCTAGTGCCCTGGGAACGGGTATTTCTCCTGGGTGACGTCGCGCTCTGCAATAACATGCAGTTGGCCACCAACCGGCACCGCCACTCTGGACACCAAGTTGTGACCAAGAACGTGGCCAAATGCGAATTTGTCTTGGGGTTGGCCAACCTGATGACGGAGGCCCTTGGCTCAAACGAACAGCCGCAGGTCCAAGGCTTGATCGCCGAGATCATCGAAAACCTGGAGGTCACCAGGTCCTAATTGCGGGCGGCGGAGGTGGATGCCAAGATCGACGAATGGGGTGTCATGTGTCCGGCCGAGTTGCCGCTGCAGGTGGCGCGCAACATGTTCATCCGCATGTACCCACGAATGGGCGAGATACTGCACCTGCTGGGTTCCAGCAGCCTGATGGCCCTGCCCACCGAGGCCGACATGGAAGGCCCGCTGGCCGAGGACATCAACCGTTACCTGGAGACCGACAGCGCCCCTGCCAGGGACCGGGTGAAGCTTTTCCGTTTGGCTTGGGACGCAAGCTGCAGTGCCTTTGGCGCCCGTCAGATACTCTACGAGCGTTTCTTCCAGGCCGACTCGGTCCGCAATGCAATTATTCTCTACAATATGACCGACCGGGAACCCGCCAGCGATACGGTGCGGGAATTTCTGGCCCAGGAATAATCGAGATCATTACGTCTGATCTGCCCATGAATAACAAAGGAGTACAAGATGCCCGAACCTCGAGTGATAAGGAAAGAAGAAGTCAGCAGCCTGCAACGCGCTCCCGGCGTATCTGTCGCCAGCAGCATTAACAAAGAGGTCGGCGCCACCGAGATTTCCAGCGGTATCACCACTTTCCAGGCCGGGACTTCCAACACCACCCACTACCACAACGCCGAAGAGTCGGTGATCGTCATCGAAGGCGAGGGCATCCTGATGATAAACGGCCAGGAGAACAACGTGCGGCAATATGACGCCGCCTTCATCACACCGGGCACGCATCACCGGCTGATTAATACTGGCAGCACTCCCTTCAAGATCGCCTGGTCCTACGCCACGGTGGACGTGACTCGAACGCTGGTGGAGGATTAGGGCCGGTCCCCAGACCAACTGTCTACGCCTCTGATAAAATGAGGCAGATTAGAGCGGCTGGCCGTCTTCCTCCAAACGGGCGCAATCACCACAGATCACGTAATTTCCCTATCTTCGATATCCCTTGACCTTCTACCCAACTGGAAGGTTTAAAATGCACGAAAGTGACAGCAAGGAAGTGCGTTTTGAAGATTGGAGATTTGGCCGGCATCACCGGCGCCAATACCAAGACTATTAGGTTTTACGAGGCTGAAGGTCTGATGCCGGAACCGTCGAGGACTGCCTCCGGCTACCGCTCTTATAGCGAGGAGTCGGTGAGCAGGCTGGAATTCATCCTCAAAGCCAAACGTCTGGGTCTGTCTTTGATTGAAATTCTAGGCATCCTGCAGTTACACGACGCCCAAGAATCAACGTGCGTTCATGTACGTGACCTGCTGGACCAGAAAATCGGTGAATTAGAGTCGACCATTGTTGCGCTTCAAGCCTTCAAGGGCGATCTGGCGACGCTGAGAAACCGCTCGATTGGACTGGTGGATTGCAAATCCCTGGGAGGTGATATCTGCTCAATAATCGAGCAGAGCAATATCATTCGCCAGCAAGCCGTCCCAATCCCAATTAGCCTGCCGTAAGAAACCAATCCGCCTTTCGAATTACTTTAGAGGAGATTTCATGATAAGAGAAATATTAGTTTACACTCAGCCGAGCGGTTGACATTTTTGTGAGATGGCGAAGGAGTTTCTTTCGCAACGTAATGTACCGTTTGTGGAACGCGACGTCATGAATGATCAATCAGCGATGGACGAACTGGTGAAACTTGGCGTGTTAACCACCCCGGTGACTGTCATCGATGGCGAAGTTGTAGTGGGGTTCGACCGCGCCCGGTTCGAAAAATTGCTGGGTGTGTAGGGAAGAAATGGATGAGGATAATCTATGAGTGGTTTGCTGGTTGCTCTGCCAATTGTTTGTTGCCTGTTGATTCCTGCCGTATTCGGCGTGGGCGCCTTGCTTTTTCGAAGACCGGAAAAGCGGCCCCAGGAACCAGACGGTCAGAGAAACAGCCTGCCACATCCCCTAGAAAGTGATCTTCGAAATTGAAAGGACCGTGCCTCCTGTGAAATTAACTAACTCTAAGTTGCTGACGGCACCAAAATTTCTAATCGCATTGATACTGACCTTAGCCGCAGTCCTAATGGCCTGCGGAGGGGGTGCTTCCGGCCCAGAGTTAGGAGCGGCCGCAAACAGCGCGAGTCCGCCGGCCGATTCCCAGCCCGCAAATAAAGTGCAGGCAGTCTCCTTATCAATGGACGACTACGTGGGCAGCACCGTGGTCTTATATTTCTCCTTCCCCGGTTGACCCACCTGCGGGCTGGAGGCTCCAGCCCTAGGACGAGTGCAGCAGGAATTTCGATCTCAAGGTGTCCAGGTGCTGGCGATTAACACCGCCCCATGGATACCGGTGGAGGAATGGCGGGATTACTGGCGTAGCAAGGACGCCAAGGATGTATCCTGGGCCAATGATAGGGACCAGCAGATGCTCAAGAGGTTCGAGGTGACCAGCTTGGGCACCACCATCATCATCGACCCACAGGGGCGCATTTCCTACCGCGACGCTGGACCTACACCATACGAAATCCTGCGGACCGAGATTGAAAAGACGTTGTGAGTCGCTTGTCAGGCATCACCCTGTTTAGATTGCTTGGATTAGGTCCACCGTGAGGCCCGCAGACTGCATCCAACCCGACGTTACATCGGTGACGGGTGAGACGGCACAAGCCGGTGTGATTACCGCGCCCACCTGCTGGCCGAAGAACGATTTGGAGAATTGATGAAATTATTGCAGGTTGAAAAGCCTTTTGTAGCCCTGCTTAGCGGACTGTTGCCACTTCCCTGGTGATGAGTGGTTCCGGGCTTGCTCGGCGTTCTAGGGGGAACATCAGTCGGGCTTGCCTTGGCGCCTGCGTTGCAGGTGCTCACCTGGCCATTATTGGTGGTCAATCTGCTCATGCTGGCACGGGGTTGGTGGCTGGCGCCGTCCCATGGCAGATTGTGGGGCACCAGATGGGAGAACCGGGCCACGGTGACATTGATCCTATCCACCGGTTTGTCCGTCGTGTTATGGACGTTCCGGTTTGCTGGTGTGCTGGGCCAAAGTCCTGTATAGGCCGTATGCCGCCGTTAAGCCTCGGCTTGGGACTCTTCCAATTCACCCGCCCCCTCAGGCTGCTCCCCCTCTCCAACCCGGCCCCCTTTTACGGCCGAGATGGTCATGGCACACAGGATCATCCCCGTCATTGCCCAAAAAGCGTAACGTAGACCCACGGTAAAGGCGTTGCCCACGCCTTCAGTCCCGCCCCGCACCGCCTCCAGGCTGGGTTCGAAGCCCATGGAGTTCATGGTGGTGGTGACGATGATTGTGGCGATGGCGATGCTGGAAACGTTGGCTCCATTGCGCACCAAGTTCAAGAACCCAGACACCACCCCGTATTTAGCCTGGCCGACCGCGTTCATCACCGAACTGGAGTTGGGGGAATAGAAGATTCCCATGCCGCTGCTCATCAGCATCTGCGCCGGCACTATCATCCATAAGGGCGAGGTTTCGGTCACCTGGGTTAAGATGAGCAACCCAGTGGCTGTACAAGCCAGGCCGCCAACTGTGAAGGGACGCCATCCGAAACGGTCGGAGAGCATCCCGCTAACGGACCCCAGCACCGCCATGCAGATCGCGCCGGGCACCACCACAAAGCCTGCCGTCTTGGCGCTGTAGCCCAGGACGTTCTGTAGGTAAAACGGCATCAGGAACATGGCCGCCGACGAGCCCAAAAAGGTTAGAAATGCCGCTGACACGCCCAATGAAAAGGTCCTGCCCTTGAACAGCCGCAGATCCAGCATGGGGGCGGTGCATCGCAGTTCCCACCAGACAAATACGCCCAGCATCCCGACGGCTCCACCGAAGGCGGCAAGGATGAATGGCGATAACCAGCCTGCCCGGTTGCCGGTGGTCATAGCGAGCAGCAGTGTCACCAAAACCCCCGTTGAAAGCGCCGCGCCAAACCAGTCGAACCGGGCGCCCTGAGTCTCCCGGACTTCCGGCATGCCCCGCATCACCCATGCCGCCGCGGCCATTCCGATTACGACCAAGGGCAAGGTCAGGAAGAACACGATTCGCCATCCGAAAGCGTCGACCGCTATGCCTCCAATCGCCGGACCGGCAATGGCGCCCACCCCCACCATGGTCATATATAAACCGATGGCCCGGCCCTTTTCGTTCGCCGGAAACGCAGAAGTCATGATGGCCATGCCGGTGCCCTGAGTCATGGCTGCTCCGACACCCTGCAGGACGCGGGAGGGGATCAGCATCTCCAATGTCGGTGATAGCCCAGCTAACACTGCCCCAAGAGCCAGCACCACCATTCCGGTGATGTAGACCCGTTTGCGTCCAACGATGTCCGAAAGCCGGCCCATGGGCAGGAGCAAAGCGCTGATGGTTAGCGCGTAGATAATGACCACCCACTGGATGGTGGGTAGGTCGGTCTGGAACCTGGCGGCGATGGTGGGCAGCGCAATATTGACGCTGCCATGGTCGACCACCGAGGCAAAGATGCCGATGGCCAGGGCCGCGAAGACCCAGTATTTGTAGTGGGAACTGCGGGTCAGAGAAGGCCCGCCGCCTGTGTTAGCGCTGGGGTTGTTCAAAGACATTCCGGATAAGGTTACTTTAGTTACGGATGCCTTGTCGCACCTACCGCCCGATACGGTCGCCTGGCGGCTGATGTATCATGGGGTGCCCGGCGTGCTACGGCGCATAAATAACCTGCGATTTACAGGAGTTCAAGATGGCGCGAATACCCACGGCCAGCAGAGAGAGCGTACCACAGGAGCAACTGGCAGCCTTTGACGAATTGGTCAGCGAGCGAGGCAGCGTGCCGGATAGCGGCCCCATTGCCATCATGATCAACGTCCCTGAACTCACAAAACGTGGCGAGCACCTGAGGGCCTACCTCCGGGGTGACGAGTCCAGTCTGCGGGCCAACGTCCGCGAACTGGCTATGATACTAACCGCCCGCGAGATGGATTGCCAGTTCATCTGGAACGCCCATGCCGCCGCTGGCCGCCAGGCGGGGCTAAGCGACGAGTTGGTAAACAACCTGAGAGACAAAAAGGACCTGCCAAGCCTCTCAACTGAAGAGTCGGCGGTGGTCAACTACGGGCGGGAGTTTTTCCGCACCCACAAAGTCAGCCAAACCACATTTGATGCTGCCCGGTCTCAGTTTGGTGTACGGGGCCTGGTGGAACTGACCAACCTCATGGGTTATTACTCGTCCCTGGCCTTTAACATCAACGCCTTCGATGTCGGCCTCCCTGCTGATATCAAGGAGTCACCGTTGCCGGTGTAGGCCGAGATCCTCCTAACCCCTTGAATGAAAGGGGGACTTTTGATTGTTGCTAAAGGAGGCCTGCCACGCGTTGGCCGTGCTTCGTATCACGAGATTCCGCCAGAACGTAGCTTGCTCGCCGCCTAGAATTGGAGTGCCTCGGAGTGCCAATCAGAGACATCGGTAAATCAAAGTTTGTCTAGACTTTGATAAGGCTGTTGTATTATTATTCATCGTACGGTGGTAGCGAAGGATAAGGTAGCTTCAGAAGGCGCTAAAACCCTTATCGAGAGGGTTAGCACCTACCTGCCCGAAGAAAGTACCGAAATGGTGGGGCAGGCCTACCTTTTCGCCGATGAGTGCCACGAAGGCCAGATGCGTAAGTCGGGCGAACCCTACATCGCCCACCCCTTGGAAACCGCCCTCTTCCTGGCTGGCCTCCACCTAGACTCCCACACCATTGTCTCCGCACTGCTCCATGACGTAGTCGAAGACTGCGGCGTTTCATTGGACGAGATCACCCAGAGGTTTGGGCCCGAAGTGTCCAAACTGGTCGACGGGGTCACCAAGCTGACCCGTATGGACGACAAGCTCCAACTTCCAACCGAAGATGTCGCCAGCCTGATGGACGATGCGGAGCACCTGCACGCCGAAAGCCTGCGCAAGATGCTTGTTTCCATGGCGGAAGACATCCGTGTGGTTTTGATCAAGCTGGCCGACCGCTTGCACAACATGCAGACGCTGGATGCCCTGCCTCCCGAAAAGCGAAAGCGCATTGCCCAGGAGACTCTGGACATCTACTCTCCCCTGGCCCACCGCCTGGGCATCTGGGAGATTAAGTGGCGGTTGGATGACCTTGCCTTCCGGCACCTGAACGAGGAGGCTTACCGGGATATCTCCAGGATCATGGCCGCCAAGCGCACCGAGCGCGAGGATTACATAGAGAAGGTTACCTCCGCGCTAAGGGAAGAGTTGGCCGGCTACGGCATCGCCGCTGAAGTGATTGGCCGCCCCAAGGGCATCTACAGCACCTACCGCAAGATGCAGAAATACCAGACCCAGGGAAAAGACTTCGGCGACATCTACGACTTGTTTGCCTTGAGGGTGCTGGTTGAGGAGACCGCCGATTGCTACAAGTCACTGGGGGTGGTCCACCAACTGTGGCACCCCATTCCCGGTCAGTTTGATGACTACATCGGCAACCCCAAAGAGAACATGTACCAGGCGCTCCATACCACCGTCATTTGCGACGGCGGGACGCCCTTGGAAGTTCAGATCAAGACCTACGAGTTGCACCAGATCGCTGAATACGGCGTCGCGGCCCACTGGGCCTACAAAGAAGGTGGCGGAGGCGACCAACGGTTCGACGAGAAGATGACCTGGCTCCGGCAGTTGCTCGAATGGCAGCGGGAGGTGGCCGGAACCGCCGAGTTCATCGAATCGGTCAAGCAGGACATCTTCCACGACCAAGTCTTCGTTTATACCCCCAAAGGACGGATCGTTGAGCTGACCTCCGGTTCTACCCCCGTCGACTTCGCCTATAAGATACACACCGAAATGGGCCACCGTTGCGTTGGCGCCAAGGTAAACGGAAAACTTACCGCATTGGATACTGCGTTGGAGAACGGTGACACGGTTGAGATATTCACCTCCAAGTCGGATCGTGGCCCCAGCCTCGACTGGCTGAATCCCAACCGCGGCTACGTAATGTCGGCTGGCGCCCGGCAAAGCGTCCGCCAATGGTTCCGGAGGCAAGAGCGCAGCACCAATATCCAGAGGGGAAGGGAAGTGCTGCGGCGGGAGTTGCGGCGGCTCGACCAGAAGGTGGATGACGAGACCCTGTTAGGCCTGTTCAAAGTAGACACCAAGGACGACCTGCTGGCCAACCTGGGCTCCGGCAACCTGGCCGAGAGTCTACTGTCCCACCGCCTCGCCCAGATCGGCCAAGAGACCGAACCGCCGATGACCCACCGGCGCAATGACCTGCCAATTTCCAGCCCCAGTTCCGGCATTACCGTACTGGGCGTCGGCTCCCTGCTGACCCGCATGGGCCGGTGTTGCAACCCCATTCCCGGCGAGCCAATCATCGGTTTCATCACCCGCACCCGTGGAGTTACTGTCCACAAGCAGGACTGTGCCAGCGTCCGGAATGAGGACGAGCCCGAGCGCTTGGTGGACGTGCAGTGGGGAGAGGAGCAACAACTCTATCCGGTGCGAGTCACCATGAAGGCCTACGACCGCGTCGGGCTGCTGCGGGACATGACTTCCTTGGTTTCCAACGAGGGCGTGAACATCGCCTCCGTGATCACCGAGGAGTGGGCCGACGGCACGGTGACGATGGCTCTTACCTGCCACACCACCGGTCTGGACCAGCTAAACAAGCTCTTCTCCAAGCTGGAGGGGGTGCGCGGCTGTATCTCTGTGACCCGCGACCGTTCCAACATGCCCGCCCCTTCCCGCAGCTAACCGGCTTTTCCCGGACTCCTCTCCGGTTTCGTGCCCTCGTCTCCCACCGTAGCTCACTCCACCGGTGCTCGTCGTCGCGATATGTATAATGTGGGCTCGCGCCGGTGCGCTAAATTAATTTGAGACTAATCTGGAGGAAGTATAATGCCAGAGAGAAAGCCCATTATTCCACCGGGAGCCGCACACAACCCGGCCCTGTCACCCGGAGTCGAGGTTGGGGATTTTTTGTTCGTCTCGGGCCACGTAGCGACGGACAAAAACGGCAACGTAGTTGGTGTGGGTGACGCCGAGGCTCAATCCCGTCAGGTGATGGCCAACATCCGAGATGTCGTCACCGCCGCCGGAGGCAAGATGGAGGACGTGGCCAAGATCACCTGCTTCCTCACCGACATCGCAAATTACCCCGCTTATGGCAAGGTCCGGGCCGAGACCTGGCCCAATGACCCGCCCGCCAGTTCCACCGTTGTTGTGGCCGGTCTGGTGCGGCCGGAACTCCTGGTGGAAGTAGAAGCCATAGTCCGTCTCCCAAGCTAACCGCCGCCGCCGGCATAGCCGGGTTTTAACGTGAAAGGGTCCTTCAGGGATAGCTTTTCCGGAAGGCCCCTTTTAGTTTTAGAGCCATGGAACCAGGAACCATCTGGTTGGCGTTCTCCTTCCGCATGGTCGGTGAGCCAAGTTGCACGCGAAGGAAATACGATCACCAGACCAACCGCAACGACCATTCCGGGGTTATCTTCGTGGAGCGTAACCTGGGGATGCAGCGGAATCAGAGCGCTAATCATCGGCCGCGGCTGGGACTAACGGAACGGAGTCTTCCCAGTTGGGGATCAGCATTCGGCTGGTCGGCTCCATGGACATGATGACAACGGCCCCCGCTACACTGGCGACGGTTGATACGATGATGGTCGCGGCATAGGAGTCGAACAGCCAAAAGAGAGCTCCGCCCAGCCAAGCTCCCATTGCCATCCCCGCGCCCGCTCCGAATGCCTGCCAGCCGAACGAAGAGCCCATGGGCCCTCGGCCGAAGTATTGGCGGTTGATGACCGGGAAGGCTGAACCCTCGCCGCCGTACCCGACGCCGAAGATTACCGCAAACAGGTAGAACTGCCAGGGGTCCTGGGCCCAGAAGAGCATCAACACCGGCAGTCCCTGCCACACGAAGGCCGTGGCCATGGTGCCCCTTGCCCCGATGTAATCTGAGATCACTGGAGTCAGGAACCTGGTGGTCACACTGAGCAAGGCCAGGGTGCTAAGCACTCCGGCGGCAGCCACCTCTTCCATGCCTGCCAGTACGGCGATGGGAATCACATATATGATTACTATGGAGTGGCCCATGCAACCCAGGAAGTGGATTAACACCAACTTCCAGAACGTGGTGGTCGATTGCATGCTGGACCGGAATGCCTTGACTCGCAACCGTTCGAGTACTGGGTCCCGCTCCTGTGGCAGAGCCTCTGATTCAGGAGCGCCGAAGGCTCTGATTCCGATGTCCGAAGGCCGGTTCCTAAATAAGGCCATCAACACCAACATGATTATCCCGCCGACGATTGCTATCGACCAGAAAGCCATCTTCCACGACGCACCCGCTATGAGAACGCTGACCACGATGGCCATCACCGCGGGTCCCAGGCCGTGGGATGCTTGCAGTAATCCCACGCCGTAGCCCAAATGGGTGCGGAACCAGTAGGAGGCAGTGGTGAGGATCGGTACGCTGAAACAGGCGCCGGCCACCCCCAGGAACAGACCATAAGATATCCAGAGGTGCCAGACCTGGGAGACCGCTCCAGTCATGATGGCGCCGATGACGAAAGTGACGACCCCGAACATGATGACTTTGCGCGCGCCGTAGCGGTCGGTGCAGTATCCGCTTAAGGGGGCCAGCAGGGCGCCGGTGATGCTGGCCAAAGCGTAAGCGAGGGTGACGGTAGCCGGGCTCCAGCCCATGTCGTCTTGCAAGGGGACGATGAGCACGCCGAAGGCTTGCCGGATGGAACCGCCGACCATGTGCATGAAGGCCGCGATGGCTATTATGATCCAGGCGTAGTGGACCTTAGTCGATAGGCCGAACGCGCCTTTATTTTTAGGTCTTAGCATGGGCAGGTCTCATTCTGCGCCCGCGTCATACCCGTGTCAATTGATAAAGCGGCTTTATTAATATTGGATTTCACGGTACAGGGGAGTTTCGTCCGCCGCCAAGGGCATCGAGTATAATCCTTTGAAAATTCGTGCCTGGCAATGTTGTTATCGACGCTAGAGGTTTTTATGCGAGCGGAGCAAAAATTGAAAGACATGGGTCTGGAGTTGGGGCCGGTAGGTACGCCGGTCGCCAACTTTATCCCCACTGTGCGTGCCGGAGACCCGCTGTACGTGGCGGGACACATCGCCGGCAAGCCAGACGGTTCCGTGCTGAACCCCGGAAAGGTGGGCCGCGATGTGACTGAGGAGCAAGGCTACGAGTCAGCTAAGCTGGCCATGCTCAACTGCCTGGCGTCCATCAAGCAAGACCTGGGCGACCTGGACAAGGTCCAGCGGGTGGTGAAGCTGTTGGTGATGGTCAATGCCGACCCAGAGTTCGAACGACATTTCGTCGTGGGCAACGGCGCTTCCGACTTGTTGGTGGAACTCTACGGTGAGCAGGGTCGTCACGCCCGCTCCGCCGTGGGGATGAGCGGACTTCCTCGCAAGAGCTGCGTTGAAGTTGAGATGATCGTTGAGGTCGGGGACTAACTGCCCCTGACCGGTGGGCCCCCATCCTAACCTTCACCCGCTCACGGGGAAAGGGATCATTAATTGTCGCCTTGGGTTCTAGACCTTGCCCAGCCGGACGAACCGGCCTCCAATCAGCCACTCTGCGACATACAGGTTTCCCTGGGCGTCCGCCGCCAGGCCGTGGGGGCTATTGAACTTCCCAGGTTCCAGTAGACTGGTGGGGATTATGTTCCCCGAGGCATCCTTGTTATTGGGCCATCCCTCAACGTCGCAGACCGGTTCGTTGGCCCCTAGATAGCAGACGAATTCGTCGTTTTTGCCACACAGGGTGAGGCGTGCCCGAAGCTCGGCGATTACCAGCAAGTCGCCGTGCACGGCAAACCCGCTGGGAGTGGTCAGGAAGTCGCTGCCAAACACCCGCTGGTAATTTCCTTCTAAGTCATAGACCTGGACCCGCCCGTTGGCCCGGTCCGCCACATACAGTTCGGTGCCCGAGCCCCCACGTTCCGAACCACGGCGGTCGACAAAGATGGCGTGGGGGCAGTTAAATCTGCCGGCGCCGCCCTCCTGCCCGTTGATGCTGGCGATGTAGTTACCCGCCTTGTCGTACCGGTGCACGTAGCTCTGCCCGTAACCGTCGGCGACCCAAACATCGCCGTTTCCGCCGTGTCGTTCTTCGTTCACCGCAACCCAGGTCGGCGAATACATGCCCTCGCGGTACACATCTAGGTCGGGGCGATCCAGACTAGCCAAAACCTTTCCTTCCAGGTCCATCTTCAGCACCTGCCCGCGGGTCTCGCCATCGGGATATTCGTATCCGGTGGCGTGCTGGCGTTTGCGGCCGTTGTCGGCAATCCAAAGCAGCTCCCGGCCGCCGTCGTTTACCAGGGTGATTCCATGGGCGTCGCTGAGGTGCACCTGCCAAGTACGGATCTGATTCCCTTCTTGGTCTAAGACCATCATGGTCTGGTCGCCGGGGTGGTAGGTTATGACCTGGCCTGACTCCGTCACCGCCACGCCGTGGTGAGCCCAGCCGGTCCGGGCGCTTTCCGAGTCCGGAATGCCGGCCCAAGAGTCCTGCCATTCATAGGTATTTGCGCCGTTGCCGATCTGCATCTGGCTCACCGCTCTTCCAGCCCGGGTTACCGGGTTAAGGATTTAGTATTACCTTGGTGTAACCATCGATCCGTTGGTCGAACTTCTTGTAGGCGTCCGGGGCCTCGTCCAACGAAACCGAATGGGAGACCACGAAACTGGGCCTGGCCCGGCCCGAGATGATCAAGTCCCTGAGGTCCGCATTGTAACGCTTCACATTGCACTGGCCTGTGCCCAGCCGGAGTCCCTTCTCGAACAGGCGGCCGAAATTGATGGATAACGCGCCGCGCTTCGCGCCTTCGTCGACCCCACCCGGATCAGTCGGCACGTAGAGTCCGGGTATGCCGAGCGCGCCGGTGGGGTTGACCACGTCGATGATCTGGTTCAGCACGATGTTTGGCGACTCGTCCTGTTCCCCTCCCGCGGCTGAGGAACCGGCAGTGGCGGCCTGGTATCCCACGGCGTCTATGCCCTTGTCCACTCCCTGCCCGTTTCGCCGGTCTTTGATCTGCTGCACTGGGTCTGCGGTGTCGAAGTTTATCGGAATCCCGCCGATCTCAGCGGCCTTGTCCAGGCGCTCTTGCACGTGGTCGATTACGTAGACTTCGGCCGCTCCCCGGATCACGCAACTGTAGGCGGCCATCAGACCGACGGGTCCGGCCCCGAAGACGGCCACACTTTCGCCGGGGCTGACGTCGGCCAGTTCCGCGCCGTGGTAGCCGGTGGGGAAAATGTCAGCCAAGAGGGCGAAATCTGACTCCCACTGGGTGCCTGCGGGTAGCGGCAGGCAATTGAAGTCCGCGAAGGGCACCTGCAGATATTCGGCCTGGCCGCCCACCCACGGGCCCATGGCTACGTAGCCGTATGCGCCGCCGGCGAATCCGGGATTTACGGTGGTGCAAAACCCGGTGAAACCCCTTTGGCAATTCTTGCAGAAGCCGCAGGCCACGTTGAAGGGCATCACCACCCGGTCGCCTTGCTTCAGGGTTTTCACCGCGGGGCCGGCCTCTTGGATCACCCCCATGTTTTCATGGCCGAACACGATCCCCGGCTGGGCGGCGGTGCGGCCCTCGTACATGTGCAGGTCCGAGCCGCAGATGCAACTGGAAGTGACCTTAACGATAACGTCGTTGGGGTGAAGGATCTTCGGGTCTGGAACGGTTTCCACCGCGACTTCGAAGGGTCCTTTGTAGACAACGGCTTTCATGGTTCAGTCTCCTATCAGGCTGACCTAATGATGGATGGTATGGGGAAGCCGCCGGTCCCGGTAGTGCTACCGCTTCTGGTAGACCTGGAATCGGTGGCGGTTAGTTTCGGTCACGTAGAGGCGGCCGGACTGGTCCAGGGTAACGGAGACAGGGCCCCAGAAATAGGGCTCGGTTTGGGAAGAGATGTGATATGGAGTGTTCAGATGGGGAGGGAGGTCTGGTTTGAGGTTGGAAACGTCGCGCTCAGCCTTTTCCTCCGGATTGGAGGCGAAATAATCCTCGGCCCACTTCGACACGGTAGCCTCCCCGCGCAATAGAAACTGGAAGCTGCCGTCCGGGCTAAGCACCTGCACCCGCTCATTGCCCCAGTCGGCCACGTAGATGAAGCCGTCCGAGTCCACGGCCACGCTGGTCGGCCGCTGGAACTGGCCTTCGCCGTCGCCGGACTCTCCATAAGCGGCCAAGAACTGGCCGTCATTGGCGAACTTTTGGATCCGGTCGTTGCGCCAGTCGGCGATGTAGATATTGTCATCCCGGTCAACCGCCGCGCCCCAGGGCAGATTGAATTGTGCCTCGCCGCTGCCGAAAGACCCCCATGTGGCGATGACCTTGCCATCATTGGTAAACTTCTGCACCCTGCTGTTGTGCTGGTCCACCACGATCACATTGTCCGAGGAGTCGATGGCTATGCCGGCTGGGCCGCTGAGTTCCCCGTCTCCAGACCCGGCCACCCCCCAATGAGACAGGTAATTACCCGCAGTGTCGTAGGCGGTCACGCGGTTGTTGTATTCGTCGGTGATATAGAGGCGGCCTCCGCTCCCCAACGCCATGGCCACCACCCAAACAAACTGGCCGTCGCCAGAGCCGTTGCCACGTCCAAATTCACCCAGGTATTCCTCTTCCAGGTTGCAAACGCCGATCCGAATTGCTGATGCCCGCGCCGGGTCGCACCGGTTCAGCACGAAAATCCGGCCGTCGCCACCAACCACGGTATCGTAGGGATTGGCGAACCCACGGCCGTTGTAGCCGTTGTTCACGATACCGATGGTCTTAACATATTCCAGCGCGATGCTGGGAGATTGGGTCTGGGTGCTCACGCCGGCCCCCTTTGAACTGCCGAGATTAGTGATTGCTGGCTTAGGCGAGTTGGTATTCCCTGGTCGCCGCGACTAACCGCAGCATGTTGCCGACACGTTGCTCGGCATCGTCGCCCGGTTCGTGACTATTCAAGTCAAGGTCGCCCCGGCGCGAGGCGTAGTCCACCAGCACCGACCGGGTTTCGTCGGAAACCTGAATTGGGCCCAGGAGGTCCAGGCAGCGGTCAGCCAGGTCTGAAGGGACCAGCACGCCGTCTTCCGAACTGGCTTCCAAGCGGTCGATGATGGAGCGGACGCCGGGGCTCTTCAGATTGGACAGTTCCTTGGCCGCGAAGTTTACTCTCTCAACCAGCGCACCGCTGTTGATCCACTCAGAACCCTCGTGCCAACCCTCCACCGAAGGCGGCTGCAACAGGCCTTGGCCCATGTAGAGCATGGTGTTGGACACTTTCTCGATGCCTAGGGCCGGGTTCTGGTAGTTGCCGGCCATGCGGATGGCGCCCACCACCATCTCGGCGGGCCCCTTCACGCGGGCGAAGCGGGCATCTTCCGACTTGAAATAGTCGGAGTGGAACAATGTGCGCAGCACATCCCGGACCTGATAACCCGATGAGAAATAGGTCGCCATCATCTCCGCGATGACCTTCTCCCCCGCTTCGGTCACCTCGTCTGCCGCAAAGAACTCGAACAGACGGGTGGACAGGAACCGGGCCGTGGACTCTTGTTTGCAGATGATGGAGATGATCTCTTCGCCGTTGAATCGGCCCGTCTCGCCGAGGAAGGTCTTTTCTCCGTCGTCGTGGTCCTTGTCCCGGTACTCGAAGTGCCAGGCGATCCGCCCATAGGGCCAGATCGAGTCCTTGGCCGCCCGGATAGACATGTATTCCGCGTTGCCCAGCGTCCAGCCGGTGAACGCCCGCGCGCATTCCTTGACGTCGTCCTCGGTATAGTTGCCGATGCCCATGGAGAACAGTTCCAAGAGCTCCCGCCCGTAGTTCTCGTTAATGGCTTCGCCGTGGTTCTCGTTGTTGTCCAGCCAGAGGATCATTGCCGGGTCCTTGGACAACTCCACCAATAGGTCTTCGAAGTTCTCCAGGCCGGACCGGCGAAACATGTCCACCTGGTTGAGCAGGGCCCGGGCCTGATTCAGCTTGGCGTATCCGGTGGCGAACAGGCTGTGCCAAAAGAGTGCGATCTTCTCCTCCATAGGGGCGGTGGTGCTGATCATGCGGTACATCCAGTATGCGGCGGAACCGGCTAAATCTCGCAACTCCGACTGCTCCACGTGGTAGCGGCGGATCAGATCATCGGGCATGTTGCCTGGGTCCGAGGGATTTAGCAGCGTTTCCACGGCGCCGTCGTATCCCATCTCGATGTATCGTTCCAACTCGTCCCGGCTTGCGCCAAAGCCGGCGCGCCGAAGCAGGTGTGCCATCAATGCGGTGTCGTTGCTTATCATCACTGTCCTCTATCGGATCAGGTTGGTTTCCAGGCCGGTTCCTTGGAAGTGATCAGGCACGGAACAGGTTGAGTTTCTCGAATTGGCCGTTGACGATCGGCGCGGCGTCCAAGCCCAGCCAGTCTTCCAGGATGTCGGTGTATACGGAACGGAAGTCGTTGTTGGACCGGAGGTCGCCTTCCAACTGCTCGGCTTCAGCCAGTGAAGGGTATTCACCGTACATGCCGCCATCTACTGCGCCGCCGATCAGGAAGGCCACGCCGCCGGAGCCGTGGTCGCTCCCAGAGCCGTTGTCCTTGATGCGGCGTCCAAATTCGGAGAAGATCAGGATCGCCGCGTCGTCTTCTCGACCGTGCTCTTTTAAGTCGTCCATCAGACAGCCGACGGCTCCGGCCAACTCGTCCCAAAGCTTGGCGTGGGTCGGCAACTCTCCAGAGTGCGTGTCGAACGGTCCATGGGCGGTGTAGAGAATCCTGGCGCCCAGATCGGCGTGGAACACCTGGGAGATGCTTTTCACGTTTTGGGCCAGGGCGTCGGGCGCGTATTCCACCGATGATGAATACCTGGCCGGAGCAGTGCGGAGAATGTCAGCCCCTTGCAGCGAGTCCTGACCGGTGCGGCTCAGCATCTCCATCACCGGGTCCCGTCCGGCGGCTCCACCGTACATCTTGGAGAAAGCCTCCAGGGTGAACATGCGCAACTCTTCATCCTCGATGTCGGGGAACAGTCCGTACGTTGCCAAATCACCCACGGAAGTCACGGACACGCCTGGGCAGCCCAGCGCCCGGGGCAGGCCGCGGCCGAAGTTGATCCCGGTGAGCACGTTTTCGCCCAGGGGGTCAAAATCACGGATCGCACGGCCCAACCAGCCTTCCCGTCCGATGGTGTCGGGCTCGGCCGTGTGCCAGATGTCCATAGACCGGAAGTGGGAGCGGTTGGGAGTCTGGTAGCCGATGCCGTTGATGATGGCGACGTTGCCCTCGTCCCACAGGGTCTTGATCGGACCCATGCTGGGATTGAACCCCACCTGGCCGTCGATGGATATGACCCGCTCCTGGGGGATGTTCACTGTGGACCGGGAATCGTAATACCGGCCTTCGCCATAGGGAACCACAGTGTTCAGGTAGTCGTTCCCGCCGGTTAGTTGTATGACAATTAGACTTTTTTCACGCCTGGTGCTGGTCATCTAGGTCGACCTCCTGAATTGGGGGAAAAGCGCAGTTTCATACTGCCCAAACGGTAGTGTGGGCCGATGGTTTCATCAAGTGACGAGATTGCGTGATTAGGCCGGTTAGCTAGAGGCCATATTGTACGCCTAGTTGACCGTCTTTTCGAGGAGTTGACAGAATTCGGAATGGGAATCGCGGTGAGATACTAGACCTTGATTGAAGTGGGTCCTTCGACAGGCTCAGGACGAGCGAAATGTTGGGAATTAGCTGCCCTCGTGTTGGCGGTAGCGGTTGACAATGGGTAGGCGGCGGTCCTTGCCGAAGGCGCGTGGGGTGATTTTCACTCCCGGCGGGGCCTGGCGGCGCTTGTATTCGTTCCGGTCAACGGCCGAAATGACCTGGCGGACCACCTGGGGGTCGAACCCCTGGGACACCATGTCCTGATAGCTGCAGTCATCCTCCACGTAGGCCTTGATCACCGGGTCCAAGACTTCGTAGGGCGGCAGGCTGTCTGCGTCCAATTGGTCCTCGCGCAGTTCGGCGCTGGGCGGTTTGTCGAGGATCGCCGCTGGAATCACATCATCATGAGTCCCGAAATCCCGGCCATGCCGGTTCCGCCAGTGGCATAGTTCGTAGACCGTGGTCTTGGGCACGTCCTTAAGCACGGCGAAACCGCCGGCCATGTCGCCGTAGAGGGTGGCGTAGCCCATGGCCATTTCCGACTTGTTGCCGGTGGTGAGCACCATCCAGCCAAATTTGTTGGACACTGTCATCAGCACATTGCCCCGCACACGGGCCTGGACGTTCTCCTCGGCTACGTTGGCTTCAGTGCCCCTGAATCGCTCCTCCAGCATGTCCGTGAAGGCCCGGTGGGCCGGTTCGATGGGCACCTCCCACAGGTCCAAGCCAAGATTCCCGGCCAGCTTCGCGGAGTCACTGATGCTGCCCCCGGAAGAATACCGAGAGGGCATGGTGATTCCAATCACGTTTTCCTTGCCCAGGGCGTCCACGGCGACCGTGGCGGTCAAGGCCGAGTCCACCCCTCCCGACAGGCCGATGAGAGCCTTGGAGAAGCCGGTCTTGTGCAGGTAATCTCCCGTGCCCAAAACCAGGGCCCGGTAGACCTCTTCGGCGCCCTCCATTGCAACGGTGACAGGCCGGTCCGTCAACGGTGTCTTGCTTCCGGCCGCAACCTCGGACACGGCAAGGGTGCTGGGGGTTCCCACCGCCTTCACGGCTGCGGCTGTTGCTTCCGCCGGACCTTGTTTCTGTTCGGCTGATGCCTCCGCCAACTCCAGGTCAGCGATCACCAGGGATTCCTGGAAGGCGGGTCCCCGGGCTGCCAGACCGCCGGCGGAGTCGCAAATGATGCTGCCACCGTCGAAGATCAGCTCGTCCTGCCCGCCCACCGTATTCACGTAGGCGACGGCCAGGCCGTGGTCCGAGGCACGTTGCGCGATCATCTCTTCCCGGAGGGCTCGTTTGCCAGCGTGGAAAGGAGAGGCGTTGATGTTGATGATCAGTTCGGCCCCGGCTTGGCGCTGTACTGTTGTTGGCCCCACCGGGTACCAGATGTCTTCGCAGATGTTGACTCCGATGGACACCCCACCTATTCGGTAGACCGGGCAGACCGAGCCTCTCTGGAAGTAGCGCTGCTCGTCGAACACGCCGTAATTTGGCAGAAATATCTTGTGGTAGATGTCCACCAGCCGGCCGTCGTAGCAAAGTGCGGCGGCGTTGGTGATCCGCGGTCCCATATCGTCGGGTCCCCGCTCCCCGGCCGGGATTCGGCCCTCGTCAGGGCTACCACCCGATGGGAGTATGTTCACGTAGCCCAGGACCACGGCGATGCCCTCGGAGGCTGCCGCCACCTTTCCCATGGCGGCCACGTTATCGTTGAGGAAAGAGGTCTTGAAGAGCAGGTCTTCGGGAGGGTAGCCGGTGGTGGCCATTTCAGGGAAGGCGACTAGGTCGGCCTGGGCCTCTTGGGCGCGATTTAGGTAGTCCAGGATCTTGGCGGTGTTCCCGGGGATGTCCCCGACGGTGGGGTTGATCTGAGCCAGCGCCAATCGGAATTTTCGTGCCATTAATTTCCTCGTGTCGGCTTGCGGCGAGTATACAGACTTCCAAATAGACATGCCAACAAGAATCGAACCCGGAAGCTAACGAACCGTGTCCAAGGGCAAGCTCGAAAACGGGCCGGTGGTGGACTAGTGGTGGACAAGGAAACCCGCCGACGCTAACATTTCGTCGTGACGCCAATCCGCCTCATGGAGTCGCTGCAGTTCTTGCGTCGAGCAAATAAGGAGAATAGCCATGGAATACTCGATCAACCACGTTCACATCAGGGCCGTTGACCCACGGGCATCAGCCTCATGGTACGAGAAAATCTTTAACGCCAAGGTGATTTCGGAGCGCGAGGTTATGCCCGGCACAATCACCATCGGCATGGAAGTAGGCGGCCCGACTCGTCTGAACATATCCTCCCAGCCCACGGGGTCCTCTCCCGAAAGGAGCGTGGCTGAACTCAACCGGCTGGGGCTGGAGCATTTTGGGTTTCATGTGGAGGACTTGCAAGCCGAGATGACGCGTTTGGAAACTGAGGGTATCCGAGTCGTTTTGCCCCTGACAGTCACGCCCCAGGGGATCAAGCTGGCTTACATTGAGGGGCCGGATGACGTTCTGATCGAACTGGTGCAGGCTGCTTCTTGACCTCGGCGCCCGGGCAAGGCGTTCAAACAGATTAATTAGATAGAAGGTTACTTCGATGTCGGAAAAGATGACCGGAAAGCAGGCCCTGTTGGAGATGCTGAAAGCGGAGGGCGTGCAGCACATCTTCGGCAACCCTGGCACCAGCGAAGCGCCCATCATGGACATGCTGGGCGATTACCCGGAGTTGCAATACTTCCTCACCCTGCAAGAAAGCGTCGCCATGGGCATGGGCGAGTCCTATGCCAGGGCCACCGAGAAGCCGTCCCTGGTCATGCTCCACGTGGACAGCGGGCTGGCCAACGGCATCGCCATAATGCTGGACGCGCTCAATACAGGAACGCCCATGGTCATCATGTCGGCCAACTATGATGCCCGCAAGATCAACGAAACCAAGACCGACCTAGCTGAATTGGTGCGGCCCGTTACCAAATGGGCGGTGGAGCTAAACCTCCCCGACCAAATTCCGTCCATGGTGCGCCGGGCTTTTAACGATGCCAATAGCCACCCTAAGGGGCCAGTGTATGTGGGCTTTACCGCCAATGCCCTTGAGGGTGAGGCTGAGATGAATATCGTGCCCTCCGGCAAGGTGCACGACTCCTACCGCCCTGACCCCGAGGGTATCGAAGAGGCGGTTTCCCTGCTCCTGGCGGCGAAATCGCCCATCATGATGGTGGGCGACAGGGTCTCTGAGGACCATGCCAACGCCCAAGCGGTGGAACTGGCCGAACTACTGGGACTCCCGGTCTACCAATCCCGGGGCGCGGAGGTATCTTTCCCTACGACACACCCTCAATTCTTCGGGAACCATACCCTCAGGGTCACCAGCGGCAGAGAACTTCTTAAGGAAGTGGACTTGGTATTGGCCATCGGCATGGACGCCATGGACGAGCTGTTTTATTGGGGAGATGTCATATTGGGCCCGGCGACCAAGTTGGTCCACATCGACCCAATTCCGGGCCGGGTTGGCCGGTCGGAACCCACGGATGTGGGCATAATATCCCACTGCGGACTGGCCATCGAGGCGTTGGTCAGCTCCATAAAGCCCCGCCTCACGGCTGTTCAGTTGAACGATATCGAAGGCCGGAAGCTGGAGGCCGTGGCGGCGGCGGCGGAGAGGCGGAAAGCATTCGAAGACTCGGTGGCCGCCAAATGGGACAACAAGCCGATGATTCCGGCGCGGATGATGTCGGAGTTGGCCAACGCCATACCGGCAAACGCCATCGTGGTGGACGACTCGATCAGCAACCGGGCCACCATGCGCCATTACTTCCAAGGTGAGAAACGGGGCGACCTCCGAGGGTTCAGAGGCCAGTCCATCGGCGGCGGGATCGGCACGACCATGGGCGCCCAGGTCGCGAACCCCGACCGGCCCGTGATCGGCATCATCGGTGACGGCAGCGCCATGATGACCATCCAAGGACTATGGACGGCGGCCAACGACAATATCCCCTGCATATTCGTCATCTGTAACAACGGGATGTACCGGGTCTTGAAGGTGAACTTCGACGTTTATCAAAGGGAGATTCTGCAGCAGAAGGAATCGGCTGGTGAGAATCTTCCGTATTCGGATTTTCCCACACCCTTCGACATCTCGGCCATCGCCGCTGGCATGGGCGTCCACGGCGAACGGATAACCGACCCCGCTGAGATAGCGCCGGCCTTGCAGCGGGCGGTCGCGTCCGGCAAACCCGCCGTTTTGGACGTAGTCATTGACGGGTCTCTTTAGCAGTTTCCTGGAGACGGAAGTGCCTTAAAACCGTCATTCTGGGGAGCGCCGCGGGCCTACGCAGAATCTCGTTTCAACTGGGAATGACGGCTCAGAGAGAACAAGACCCCTCTCTACGCTCGGAGTGACAAAAAAGGGGTTCTCGGACACGCTGATTACTCCTGAGGTAAAGCCCAAGGGAACGGAGGGCGGGTTGGATATCCCGGTTGATGCATGTGTTGGGAGATCCCGTGCCTCAGGACTAACCCTGTCTTGCATTAGCTTCGGAACAGAGATGATAAAATTGTCCAGCCCCGACCCAGTGGGTCATCCTCTTACGGGACACCTCCAGCGTATGCCCATTCTCTCCGGCGAAGAATGCTGCCACGAACGCCGGTGGAGCCTGCTCCTTTGAGCTTCTCGCGACTGCGGGCCGGGCTAGCTCAGCGGTTGCCCTTCTACTATGGCTGGGTGATATTGGCCGTCGCCTCTGTGCCCGCCTTAGGCGCCCGGTCCGTGATGGCTGTCGCCACCCTTTCTGTCTTCGTGGTGCCCATAACCGACCAGTTTGGCTGGTCGCGGGGCCAGTTCTCAGGAGCAGTCAGCTTGGGGGCGCTCTTTGGGCTTATCGTCTCCCCATTCGCCGGGAGGCTGGTGGACCGGTATGGCTCAGGGGTAATTCTGTCGGCCTCATCGGCGGTGGTAGGGTTGTGCGCCATCGGGCTCTCTCTAATCTCTCCGATCTGGTCCTTCTACGCGTTGTACGTTCCAGGTCGGGCGGTGTTCTCCAGCCCTTTAGAACTGGGCACTTCTACCGCGGTCAGCAATTGGTTCATCCGGCGCAGGCCGATGACTTTGGCCTACATGGGAGTCGTCCAGGGAATCGGCCTCACCATTTTTCCAATAATCGCCCAGGTACTGATCGACGGCTGGGGCTGGAGAACGGCGTGGCTGGCCATGGGTATCTTCACCATTGGCACTGGCATCATTCCGGTGTTATTGCTGATGGCCCGGCGGCCCGAGGATATGGGACTGGAGCCCGACCCGGACAAAAGCGGTCAGGCGACGACCGGTGGCGAAACTCCAGGGCAACGGCAACCCGGTCCCATCCGGCATACCGAATTCGACTACACCGTCCGCCAGGCGTTGGCTACCAGAGCCTTCTGGATTCTGTCCCTGTTTTCGGTTTGCGGTTTCGTGGTCCAGGCCGGTGTGAGCCTGCACCAGGTGCCTCACTACATTAGCCAGGGTGTGCCCACCCACCTGGCGGCATTGACTGCCAGTTCATTTGCCTTCGGGCAAGTGCCTGGAGGGCTATTCTGGTCGCTGGTGGCCCGACGAATCCCGCTCCGGTTATTGCTGTCGGCAGCCGCGGCCACCATGGCCGTCGGAGCTGTTGGCACGGCAGCGAGCAGTTCACTCTCGTCGGGAATCCCGATGGCGTTGCTATTAGGGATCGGCGTTGGCGGATTACATCTGCTGCTGCGGCTGACCTGGGCCGACTATTATGGACGGCTGCATTTGGGGGCGATCCGAGGACTGACTCTACCTGCTCAGATCGGCGGCCAAGCTCTGGGGCCGATAGTCGCCGGGGTCATGTTCGACGCCACCGACGGCTACCGTATTCCGTTCACTATATTCGGAATCATAGTGGCTGTCGGCGCGGTAATGGTTTTGACCGCCACCCCGCCCGGCCCCCTGCCGTTGGGAAGCGTTTCCGGGCAGCCTTCCGCCGAGGCACGGCATTCCTCTCAGATCGCCTAATACCTAAGGCGCCTGCGCTTTTCGGCTGAACACGGCGTACATCGGGTCGCCCGGCGGGCTATCGTCGGGGTTCAAGAAAGTGGCCTGAATATCTTCGAAATTCTCCGCAGCCTCCATGTAGGTCCCCACCAGGTCCACCCGGCCCCGGTCGGTGTTGTTACGCCAGATCAGCACGGCCTTGGTCGCGAACATCCGGTTGGAAAAGCTAACTATGAAGACGCCGCCCGGCCTCAGGATACGGTTTACGTGCTTGAACGTCTCGATGGGTTTAGTCAGGTATTGGGCTGAGACGGTGATGAGCACGGCATCAAACGACTCGTCGTCAAAAGGCAGAACAGGATCGGCGTTCACATCGTGAACGACATATTCGTCCAGGTCAGGGTTCTCCCGCATCTCGATCCCGTTTAAACCCAGGCCGACCAGCCGATTCTTGGCGTGACCCTCGGGCCAATGGGATCGCCAACTGCTCATCAGGTCCAGCACATCGGAATTTTCAGGGACCTGATCCTTGAACAGGCGAGCCACCGCCGCTATGGCCCCATCGTCTATGTGCACAACGAGGCGCGGAGATTCGTAGAAGACCCTATCGTCCCCTTCATCCTCCCGTTGGAAATACTCCGGTGAAAATCGCGACTCCGTGGCTTGGCCTCCTTGTTTAGCTGAATCGGGTATTGCTGGATCGGTTGGGATGATTCTGGCAGGCCCGCGCGGCACCGGCGAATTGTATCATGGCCCAATATGGCGCAATCGGTCACCTGGTGGCGCGGACAACCAGGGATTACAATCCCCGCACCAATCCAGAAATGAGATTAATCAAGGAGAAAAAGCTATGGCCTCGGACGACAAAGAAGAAATGCTGCGAGAGATCACCGAGAAACGGGGTTATTCCCTGGAAATGCACCGGATCATGGCCGAAGTGGACATGGATTGGGTCACCAGCTACAACCAGTTCATCGATGCGACCTACACTGGCCAACGGTTGTTGGACCGGAAGACCAAGGAGTTGCTGCAAGTCGCGGTCGAAGCGGCCCTCAGGGCAGACATCGACCAGATACAAGCCCATATCCATGTGGCGATTCAAGAGGGCGCCACGCCCATGGAGGTGTTGGAGGCGATGCAGTGTGTAATCATGCCCATGGGCGCGTTGGCCTACCGGCGCGGCCTCCAAGCCTGGTCCGCCGAGACTGGAATCGGCCTAGAGAAATAAGAGGCACAGCCCGGTTTCAGGGAGGCTGTGCCCCTACACGTTAGCTAGGAAAACCGGCAGCGCCGGTGGAAACCCGGCTAAGCCGGTTTTTGCCAGTTGACCTTGTTGGTCAGGGTGCCGATGTCGTTGATGGAGATGGTACAGACGTCGCCGTCCACCATGTTCTCTGTGGCGCCGTCAGTCCCCATCCAGAGCACATCGCCGGGCACCAGGGTCAGGTACTGGCTCATTTTGCTGATGAAGGTACGCACACCGAAGATGGCGGTGGCGGCGTCGTACTCGCCAACGACCTGGTCGTTGACCTTGATGACCACATGCAGGTCGTCGGGATTCAGGCCGGTGACGATCCACGGGCCCATGGGCTTGAAGGTGTCGGTGTTTTTGGCCCGCCACATCGTGCGGTCGTTCCGCTGCCAGGTGCGTTCGCTGACGTCGTTGCCGATGGTGAAGCCGAGCACATAGTCCAAGGCCTGCTCCTCAGTAACGTTGTGGCAAGTCTTTCCGATCACAGCCACCAATTCACCTTCGTATTGGAGCATCTCGGTCGCGTCCTTGGGCACGATGATATCGTGGCCGTCGGGCACCAGAGCGTTGATGGCCCGGTAGCCAACGTCGGCCTGCTTGGGCAAAACCGCTTCTTCGCCGCGCATCTGGGCGGCCCAAGTCACGTGCTCGGGGTAATTGATGCCGGCGGCGTAGAAGGTCGGCGGTATCACCGGCACCTCTAGCTTCACCGCGTCCAACTTATGGGAGTTAGATGTCTTGGTGTAACTGTCGAAGGGGCTGCCGTCGACCTCTATAACCGTGTCGCCCTCGATGATGCCGTAGGAGATGGGTCCTCCGGTGGAGAATCTGCACCATTTCATATTGGTTTCACCTCATTCCCGGCTCTGTGTGCTACCGCGGCCGAAACATTGTTCAGGGCAATTCTACACCGCGCTCCAGCCCGGTCAAGGTGGTAGAATCGAGCCCGCCGGACGCCCAAAACTCCGGGAGAATCATCGTCTCGATCAAACTAACATCAAGAAGGTGGAATAGTCATGCGATTGGAAGGAAAAACAGCCCTCATCACCGGCGCCAGCCGGAACATTGGGAGAGAGGTCGCTTTGACCTTCGCCCGCGAGGGCGCCGGCCTGATCCTGAACACCCGCAGCAGCCAGGCCGAACTTGATGAAGTGGCTGGTAAATGCCGGGAGCTTGGCGTTAAGACCCACACGGCGATCGCCGACGTGTCTGACGCGGCCAGCGTTTACAAGATGGTGGAGGACGGCATTCAGGCACTGGGCAAGATCGACATCCTCGTCAGTAACGTGGCCATTCGCCCTCACAAGCCCATCCTGGAGGTGACCGATGAGGAGTGGCACACCACGCTCGGGGTGAACTTGGACGCGGCGTTCTATCTGTGCAAGGCCGTGTTGCCGGGGATGATAGAGCGGAAGAGCGGCAGCATCATCGCCATGGGCGGGCAGTCGGCTATCACCGGACGCCCCGATACCAGCATTGTGACCACGGCCAAGACCGGCTTGCTGGGTCTGATACGGGCCGTGGCGGCAGAGATGGCGCCCCACAACGTCCGCGCCAACATGGTTAACCCCGGCTCTACCGACACATCCCGTGAACATCCAGAGTGGTATCCGGAATTCCAGAGCGGTATAAGCCGTGGGTCAAGTGAGCACCTAAAAGATCTTCCGATGGGCCGCCAAGCCACGGTGCAGGACATCGCCAATGCCTGCCTGTTCTTCGCCTCCGACGAGTCTGGCTACATCACCGGCGATAGCGTGAACGTCATGGGGGGCCGCTACATCGTCTAAGCGGCCGCCGGCGCGGCCGGGTTTTCTGGGGCGCCGGCCGCTTCGACCGAGTCGAGATTGTTTATTCAACTGCCGCACGGATCTGACCCGAAGCCATCAGCCCGTGTAGTGGGGCATGACCTCGTGGGTGAAGAGCTCGATTGACCGCATGGCCTGCTCATGGGACAGGTCGCCCCACTGAAAGGCGCCCACGAAGTAGTTTGCGCCCGTGGCGACGTACTCATCCATGTATTGGCGAATGGTGTTGGGAGAGCCGGCCACCGATCCAAATCCCGCAGCCGAAACACCCTCGTTGGTGACTCGTCCCCGAAGATTATTTCGCCGTTCTTGACGCTCCATTGCCTCCAGCGAGGAGTCCAAGTCGCGCCGTTCTTCTTGCGGCAGTTCCCGGGCTGGTATGGCAGCGGGCCGGGGGTTCATGCCCTCACCGGCAAACTGGGTCAGACCCCGCCGCTCGGCCTCCAAACGCCGGGGAGTGGCCAGGTTCCAGCGGTAGTGTTCCCAGGCCGGCTCAGCCTGTTTCATCGCTTCTTCATCGGTGTCGGCCAGCAACAGGTGGACGACCAGCCCGATCTTGGGTTCCGTTCCCTGGGCGGTCAACGCGCCCACCCCTTGATGTTTCTCCCATTCTTGGTGGTAGCGCTTGACGTTGGCCTCGAAGCTGTCCAGGCCGCCGACGATAATGGTGTTCATGCCGTCCATCGCCGCCGTCTCCACGTTGCGCATGTACCAAAATGGCGGCATCGGCACCTGCAATGGCCGAAGCCGCATAGGAAGCTCATCGAAGTTGTAAAACTCACCATGGTAGGTCAGTTCATCGTGGCTAAGACCGTTCTGGACGGCGGCCAAGGTCTCGCGGTACCTGGCGTAGTTGGCTTCCACATCCGAGTCCTGTCCCCAGAAGAATGCTTCGAAAACACCGCCCCGGCCAACGCCAATCTCCAGGCGTCCACCGCTGAGGTGGTCCAGCATGCAGTACTCTTCGATGAGCTGGACGGGATGGTGGAGGGGCAGCACACAGATACCCGGTCCGAAGCGGATGTTGGCGGTACGCTGGGATACCGCAGCCAGGAACACGTTCTGCGACGGGGCCAGACTGTGCACCGCCGGTGTGTGGTGCTCAGCCAGATGATAGGCATAGTAATTGGCCTTATCCAATACCTCGATCTGTTCCATGCGTAGATTGTAGGTCTCTTGAAGTCCCAGGCCAGGAACAGGTTCGATATGATCGAATACGCCGAATTGAAGAGCCATTTGCCAGGTCTCCTAGTCGATGTTAATTGAGTGCCTCGGTAAGAATTCTACTATCGCCGTCAAACGGGCTCCCGTCTACCGGCTTTGTTTCAAGTGATCTGCGGGGCGTCCGCCGCCGCCGCTGACCGCGGCTGACGCCACCCGCCGGCCAAGAACACCACCGCGGCCAGCAGGCCAAGGGACGAGGCGATCAGGAAAATCTCTCTGAACGCCTTGATGAAGGCCACTCCTTCGGACTCCGCGCCCGCCGCCAGTCCCACCAGGTGGTAGTCGCTGCGCCAGCCGAAGACCCCACCGATCACCGCCACGGCCAGAACCCTGCCAAAGGACTGAGATAGTGAGAGGGCTGCTCCCGCGGTGCCGAACCTCTCGGCAGGCACGCTGCCCAACATCATTGAATAGGCGGCGGCCTGGAACAACCCCAGCCCAGTGCCCACTATCCCGATCCGTAGCGCCACCTCGCCCAGGCTTGATTCGGCGCTCAGGTAACCCATATATAGCAGGCCGAAGGCCATTACCAACAGGCCGCCGAATCCCACCGGCAGATTTCCGAATCTGTCGCAAAGCCAGCCCCCTGCGCCGGAAGATGCAGTGTTCAAGAAGGCCAAAGTTGCCAGCATCAGTCCCAAAGCGAGAGTCCCCCTTGCCAGACTGTCGGCCATGTAGAACGGAAAGATGAACCAGATAACAAAAACCCCGAGGTTGGCCAAGAACATGCTCAAACTGGAGACGCTAAAGCCTCGAATCCGGAGCAGATAACCGGGCAACACAGGCCACCGGGCCGTGCGTTCCGCACGCCAGAATGTGGCGAGGAAGACTGGAGCCAATGGCAGCAAGATGAGGACCGCCGGGGAGGTCCATCCAAGTGACCTACCCAGTCTGAGACCGATGATCAGGCAGAGGAGTCCGGCGACCAACAATGCCGCCCCCTGAACATCAAAAGCTGGACCAGAGGCCGGGCCGGCCCGGCGGCGTTCCAAGAACCAGATCCCCAGAACGATGGCGATAACCGCGAAGGGCGTCCGGCCGAGGAAAATCCATTCCCACCCCGCCCACTCGACCAGCAATCCTGCGCCGATGGTGCCCGCCAGCATGCCCAGGGCCTGGCTGCTCACGGTGAAGCCCATGCTCAAACCGCGCCGGTGACTGGGGAACACGCCGGCCGCTATAGCCGGAGACGCCGCGAACAGGCAACCTGCGCCCAACGCCTGCAGCACGCGAAATCCAACTACCGTTGCCAAGTTGGGGGAGAAGGCGATGAAGAACATGGCTGCCAGATAGATCGATGCGCCGAAAATGTACACCGGCCTCAGACCAAACCGGTCGGCGAAACTGCCCGCCCCCATGACCAATGCCGCCTGGGTTGCGACGAAGGCGACGATCACCCACTGGATACTCTGCAAGTCGGCATCCAAGTCTTCGGTCATCAAAGGCAGGGCCACGTTCACCGAGGTGTCCAGGGCGCCCAGGAACATGCCCAAGCTAGCGGCAACAGCAATCAGGACGCGGCCCCACGGCTTGGCAGCGTGATCAAAGGCCAAATTCAAGGCCTGTTCCGGCGATTCATCCGTGGGTTTTTCCGGGGTGAGCTCATAAGTACCGAATTCTACCCCTTCTGGTTTGGAAGTCGATACGGCCGCCCTGACGTCGTCTTTCAAGGCTCTCTCAATCTCCTCGATTGCAATGCCCTGCCGCTTGTGTTAAAAATCCGATGATGCATTAGCCTGCGCGAAATCTCGCAGGCACGCTCGCACCGCGTCATCAGGAACGCGGCGGAGCACGCTCAAATCGCCGAGGAGGTTGCGAAGTGGTAGAAGATTCCGGAAGATTCGACGCCCTGCTCCAAGAGGATCGAACTTTTCCTCCTCCCGAGGCGTTCAAAGCACAGGCCAACATTGCCGACTCCAATGTTTATGAAGAAGCCAAACGCGATCCGGAAGCCTTCTGGGCCAGGTTCGCCGAGGAATTGGACTGGTACAAGAAGTGGGATACGGTTTTAGATTGGAACCCGCCCCACGCTCAGTGGTTCATCGGCGGCAAACTCAACGTTTCCTACAACTGCATTGACCGGCATCTGACCACCAGCCGCCGTAACAAGGCGGCTATCGTATGGGAGGGTGAACCCGGAGACCGCCGGGTCTACACCTATTGGGACCTCTACCGGGAGGTCTGTCAGTTCGCCAACGGCCTCAAGAGCCTTGGGGTGAAGAAGGGCGACCGGGTGACAATTTATCTGCCGATGGTCCCCGAACTCCCCATCGCCATGTTGGCTTGCGCCCGCATCGGGGCCGCTCACAGCGTTGTGTTCGGCGGGTTTAGTGCCGAATCTTTGCGAGACCGCCTCAACGACTCCGAATCCAAGATTCTGATAACTGCCGACGGCGGTTATCGGCGAGGCGGAGTCGTGCCTCTCAAACAAAACTCCGACGACTCATTGGTGCAGGAGGGCGGCGCGCCCACCGTCGAGAAAGTGGTGGTGCTGCGGCGCACCGAGAACGCGGACGACAAAATGGTAGAAGGCCGCGACATCTGGTGGCACGACCTGATGGAGGGCCAACCCATCACCTGCGAGCCGGAACAGATGGACAGCGAGGACATGCTGTACCTGCTGTACACCAGCGGAACCACCGGCAAACCCAAGGGAATCGTCCATACAACGGCTGGATACCTCCTGGGCGCCTACGCCACATTCAAGTGGATCTTCGACATCAAAGAGAACGACACCTACTGGTGCACCGCCGACATCGGCTGGGTCACCGGCCATAGCTATATCGTCTACGGTCCGTTGGCCAACGGCGCTACATCGGTGATGTACGAGGGTTCACCGGACTATCCCGACCGGGACCGGTTCTGGGACATTGTCGCCAAGTATGGAGTGACCATCCTCTATACCGCCCCCACGGCTATCCGTACCTTCATGCGCTGGGGCGAAAGTTATCCCCAAAAGCACGACCTCACTTCATTGCGCCTTCTCGGCTCAGTGGGCGAGCCCATCAACCCGGAGGCCTGGATCTGGTACCACGAGAACATCGGCGGAGGCAGATGCCCCGTCGTGGATACCTGGTGGCAGACCGAGACCGGCAGCATCCTGATCTCGCCCCTGCCCGGAATAACCACCCTTAAACCGGGCTCAGCCACCCGCGCCTTCCCAGGCATCGAGGCGGAGATTCTAGACGAGACAGGCGACTCGGTTGGCCCCGGAGGTGGCGGCTATCTAACCATCAAGAAACCTTGGCCCTCCATGCTGCGTACGATCTACGGTGACGAAGAGCGGTACGTAGAGCAGTACTGGTCGCGCTACCCGGACATCTACTTCACCGCCGACGGCGCCAAGCTGGACGAGGACGGAGATTTTTGGCTGCTGGGACGGGTGGACGACGTGATCAATGTCTCCGGCCACCGCATTGGCACCATGGAGGTGGAGAGCGCCCTGGTAGACAACGCCAAGGTCGCCGAGGCCGCCTGCATCGGCAAGGCCCATGAGATCAAGGGGCAGGCTGTGGTCGCCTTCGTTACACTGAAAGACACCGTCGAAATGTCCGACGAGGTCATCACGGAATTGAAGGCCCATGTGACCGGTAAGATTGGCGCGATGGCCCGCCCCGACGACATTATCTTTGCCGCCGAGTTGCCCAAGACCCGCAGCGGCAAGATCATGCGCCGGTTGCTGCGCGACGTTGCGGAAGGCCGGGCTCTTGGCGACACCACCACCCTCGCCGACCCGGCAGTGGTAGACTCTCTCAAGGAACAATACGGCGACGAAGGATAGGGGGCCGATAACGACCCGATTGCACGTTACAGATTTCCTAACCAAGTAGAATGAGAGCGTTGGAATCTTGACCACGATTTCAAATGCAGAGGAAGCAATCAACGCTGCAGACCATTTCATGAGGAAATATTACTCATATATGCGGCCACTGTCCGCCAAACAAGACGAGCAGACATGGCTTGTCGTATTCGATGTCGGTGTTGTCAAGATACAACGAGTCGAGGTCAGAATAGAATCAGAGACGGGCTCGATACTAGAGTTCAATGATCTATCGCAATCATGACTCTAAACCCAAGCTTGGCGGTTCAAACCCACGCGATCCACTCCATACAATACCTTGAGAACGCCCTGATCGCACTTCAAAATCGCGAAGCGGCCAAAGCAGGCGAACTGCTATGGGGCAGTGTCGCTCAGGCGTTGGAGGCGATTGCTGCTTACAACAACCGTACCATTCGGTCTCATCGAGACCTCAAGAATTTCGCGATTCACCTTTCGAAGGACCTAGAGGATGAGGCGATATTAGACAAATTCATCTTGGCGGAAAGCCTGCACCATAATTTCTACGATGTCCAACAGGAGCCTTCTGATATTGAGATTTTAGTTGCAGCCGTGAAAGAACTCGTCACCAGGTTGATTGATCTGATCCCGCCTTCGGTATTGTCGGAAACCGATTTTCCACGACCAACTTTAGAATAGTTCTGTAGCAAAATTATATTTATCCCCCGGAGGGCGGAAGCGATGGCCAGCTATAAGAAACATGAGGCCCAGGAATGGGCTTGGGAGACTCTGAAGGGACAGTGGACGACTCTGATCACGCCCTTCACTCCGGACAACCGCATCGACGTTGAAGG
This sequence comes from SAR202 cluster bacterium Io17-Chloro-G6, assembly GCA_002816585.1. The sequence goes on from MUCT01000034.1 coordinate 37,987, forward strand.
CGTCAAGCGGAACGTCCGCCACGTCCGGAGTCTCGGCACTTCCGGCGCCGGCTGCACCTGGAACATGGGCGAGTTCTGGAGCTTAACCCACGAAGAGCGGATCGAAGTGATGGATGCCGTGGCCGAAGAGGCCGCGGGCAGTTGGCCCATCGGCGCTCACGTCACCCATACTTCCGCCAGCGAAATGGTCTCGTTGGCCCAGCACGCAGAGGACAAGGGGTTCGACCTCTTGATCGTTGCGCCGTCCTACATGGCCACCAAGACCGAGGACCAGGTGGTGGAGTTCGTGAGGATCCTGGCCGACAGCACCAACCTGGCCATAATGTTTTACAACTCGCCCCAATTCGGCATCACCATGAGCCCCTACGGGTTGGGACAACTCTGCCGCATTCCCAACGTGGTCGGCGTTAAAGAGGCCAGCTTCAACCAGCAGATATCAATCGAGACTCACCTGTCGTTGGGGAAGAATTATGTCATCAGTACCCCCGACGAATGGATCTTTTTTAAGGGCAAGGAACTGGGGATTGAACAGCAGGTCATGTTCGCCAACACATCCGACTGGCGCTTCGACGTACCCGGCGCCAACAACTACGTCCAATGGATCGACCGTGCTTGTAAGGGAGACCTGGACGAGGCGTTCTACGAGAGCAACCTGCGCCGCTTGAAAGAGCTCTCCGACACCTGGTGGACCAAAACCATGACCAAGTTCAACGGTGCGCTACCGGTGTCGATGGTCAAGCATTGGGCCGAACTGATGGGTATGGCCGCCGGGTCGGTTCGGCCTCCACTATTCGACCTCTCGCCAGTTGAAAAGTCACAGCTGAGGGAAGAGTTGGAGCCCTTGAAGCCCAAGCCGGCTCCCTTGGTCCATGCCGTGCCGGCCCCATCCCGTGGCTCTTGGTTGGACGGCAACAACAATTTCGCCTCGGGCATGCTGCTCATGGTGAGCGTACAGAATATGGAAGAGGCGCTGGAGGCGGAGCAAGGTGGCGCCGACGTGGTGGACGTCAAGAACCTGCAGGAAGCCTTGGTTGGTTCAGGCCATCCCAACATCGTCAAGGCTGTGCGGGGAATCATGCCGGTGGAGAAGCACGTCAGCGTGACTCTGGGCGTGGTTCCGAACCAGCCCGGCACGGTGGCCATGGCCGTTTATGCCGCCGCCTTGATGGACGCTACCTCAGTGAAGGTCGGCTTCCAAGAGGCGCAGTACGGCCAGGCGGTGGAGGTCCTCCGGGAGTCGCGGATGGCCCTGGAAGGGTTCAACACAAAACTGGTCGGCTCCGTGTTTGCTGACAACGAACTCTTCGAGAAAGGCCTGGATCCCATGTGCATGGTCGACTTGGCCAAGGACGGCGAGTGCGACGGATTCTTAATTGACACTTTGACTAAGGACGGGCGGAACCTCTTCGATTTCATGTCGGAGGGCGTCTTGAAGGACATAGTGCTGAAGGGCAAAGAACTGGGGATGAGCACCGCGCTGTCCGGGCATCTGAAGATCGCCGACCTAGACGAGCTAGCCCGGATCAATCCCGACATCGTGGGAGTTAGAGGCGCGGTCTGCGGCAACGGACAACGGGACCGGGCTGTCGCGTGGGAGGCCGTCGCTGAGTTCAAGCGCCAACTGGACCTGAGAAAAAGCGGCGAGGTGGACGTTTATGACGGCGAGGTCGTGCCTGTGAGCGGCAGCGGCGGTTGGATCGTGATCGACGGCCGGGGCAAGAGTTGCGCCGGCGTGATAGCCGCGCTGACCCGACAGTTGGCCATGGACAAGGAGTCCTTTGTTGAAGCCATCTTGGCCGATGCTCTGAACATCTACGACGTAAATCTCTGGGCCGAGAAGGCAGGCCACGAAGTGCTAACCAAGCGGTCTGACCCAGACGGCACAACACGAGTTCTCATACGCCCCTAACCGGCGCAGCCGGCGCCGGTTAGAGCATGTAGACTGGGTCGGCGTCGCGGTTGACCCTCGTTTCGCGATTCAGACCTTCCCTTTGGAACCTGGGAAGAGCGAACATGTTGCGGTGACTTTCGCCGTCGTAGTATTTAAGGGATTTGCACAATCTGCCGGCCAATTCAGCGTCGACATCGCTCTCTGAGACCTGGGCAAATGGTGTATCCGAAGCGATCGTGAATCCCCACAGAGTCTGGAAGGCCGGGATATGCACCTGGGCAGCTTTTGTGTTTTCGAAGATCGTGCTGAGCGTATTGAAAATCGTGGTGAAACACTCGGTGTAATTGAGCAGCCCCGCAGGGCCGGACTGGGTGACCAACACCCCGCCGGCGTTCAGCCGGGCTTTCGCGATGGAATAGAACTCCTGGGTGTAAAGCAGGGCGGCCGTCCCGCCCTCCAGTGGATCGACTAGGTCGAGGATTATTACGTCGTAGGAATCCGAGGTATTCTCCAGGTAGCCGCGGGCATCCTCATGGAGCAAGTTGGTCCGTGGGTCGTCGAAGCTGCCCTGGTGGTGGTTGGGGAGGTAGGTGCGGCAGAGATTCACAACATCGGGGTCCAGATCGATCATGGTGGCCAGTTCCACTGAACGATGGGCCAACACCTCGCGGAGGGTGCCTCCTTCTCCGCCGCCGCCGATGAACACCTGCTTGGGCTCCGGGTGGCTGAGCATGGCGGGATGAACCAGAGCCTCGTGGTAGATATGCTCATCCCGTTCCGTAGACTGGGTCTTGCCGTCTAGGATCAGGCTGCGGCCGAAGAGTTCCGAATCCAGGACTTCGACCTTCTGGTAAGCCGTTTGGCCTGAGTAGTAGACCTGACGCACTCTGAGCATCACGGAGAGGTCCGGGTGGACGCTCTCAATAAACCAATTGCCGGACATGTCCATCTTGAAATGCGGGCCCGTTTAGAGCCCAACCGTCTCCTGGACCACCAGACCCCTTTTTATCTCCATAATCTCCGGTTGGCGGCATTCCAGGGCCTCGGCCAGTTTTGTGGCTGCTTCCCTGGGCCGGAATGACGTTCCGCAGGAGAATATGTCCGCCGCCGCATAACCGTACTCGGGCCATGTGTGGATCGAGATGTGGGACTCGGCAATTGCCAATATTCCGGTGACGCCTTGGGGTGAGAAGTGATGAAATGATTCGCCGACGATCGTCGCGCCTACGTCTTGGGCCGTATCTATCATCGACTGGCGAATATAAAAGAGGTCATTGAGTAGTTCGGAGTTACAGTCCTTTAATTCCAACAAGAGGTGACAACCTAGTACTTCCAATCACCTGTCCTCCTAGAATGCATCGGTTGGTTTGCGGGTGCCAATGCGTAATTCTATATGCCTAACTGTGGCTAGGCAATACCCCGCAAAAACGAGCCACATTAGACCATGATTTTTCCCGATTTTCCGCCGCCTTTCTGCCAAATTGTAGATAGCAAAGCGGCTTCTTTTTTAAGAAGCAGTATGCTAGCATTTTCCAATAGCCTAATATTTTGGAGGCGCTCTTCAGCATGGTGATGGACAGCACCGAAGCGGGCGGTGGCCCCATCCCAGACGACGATATGATCCTGGTCGTCGACGATGATGAACGTACTTCACGCCTAGAGCGCTTTGTTTTGGAAGAAGAGGGATACTCGGTGACCTGTGCCGGCAGCGGGGAAGAAGCCCTGGAAATGTTGGCCAGGACGCCTGCGTCTCTGGTACTGCTTGATATCATGCTCCCTAAAATGGATGGGTTCACCACCTGTCAAAAGATTCGAGAGAATTCGCAGGTGCCAATCATAATGCTCACCGGCGAAGGCCGCGACGAGGAAAAGATTCGCGGACTTGAGATGGGCGCGGATGATTATATCACCAAGCCGTTCTCTGTCAACGAACTTACTGCCCGGGTGAGGGCGGTTCTTCGGCGTAGTAGCACCGTCCGGTCCAAGAACGGATCGGCCCGCCCAAGTTCCTCCGAGCCGGATATTTCGTTCCTTGAAGATCGAGCCAAAAACAACATCAGGCATTCTAAGGAAATATCTCAGAAATATCCCGGTGAATCGGATGACCAGTCCATCGATGACCTTTACGAAGGCGCCTTGGAGGACGATGGTTCGGAGCGATCTCCCGTCCTGGGCGAAGATCAGGCGGATGAAGAATTTTACGAAGGCGCCGTGAAGCTGATCGTCGAAACAAAGGGCGCAATAAAAAATATGGTCGCTTTCGTTGATGCACTGCGGGAATATCCTGAGTTCCATCTGCTCCGAATGGTCTCGAATGCCCGGAGAGACGGCATGGACGTCTGGCTTCGCCTTCGTGAGCCGATCCCGCTGCGCACCACCTTGTTGGCTGCCAAAGGGGTGACAAAAGTAGAGGCTCTGGAGAGTGCCGAGATCGATCCTGAAACGGGCGCCGAGACCGACGTTCTGAGAGTATCGCTCGACTGAACTTTAGGGCCGCGGTCCAACTGCGTGTCAAGGGCGGAGGGAAATTGTACCGGCAGGGCGGAGAGAAACTGTACCACTGAACGCCGCGGTGTGAGAGTCAAAGTGTCGTGGTATGTGAGGG
>MUCT01000035.1 GCA_002816585.1 SAR202 cluster bacterium Io17-Chloro-G6
GCTTAGAGAGAAGACCTCGGGCGGTACAATTTTAAACCGCCGCTACCGCTGCGGCTCTACCGCCTCTGTGGCACATTATTACTCCGCCGTTTACACGAATACGCCTGACATCAGAAAAACCGTTGCGGTCGAAGTCGATAAACTAGGCACAGAAGTAGCGCTTCAAGTGATAGCTGGATTAACGGCTCAAGCGCCAACCTTTACTCCAATTCCGACCTCGACCCCAACGCCGACACCAACGCCGACTCCGACCCCAAGGCCAACGCCGACTCCGACCCTGACTCCCACCGCAACTCTTACCCCAACTCCAACTCCGACCCCGACTCCGACGCCAACCCCGACGCCAACTCCTACACTAACGCCAACTCCAACTCCAACACCAACGCCGCCTCGTTTAGTAGCTCAGCCATACGTGGCCGCCGACGGCGTAGAGGTTACGTTGGATTCACTTAGCATGACTAGAGAAGAGATAATCGTAACTGTGACGGTTTCATATACCTTGAAAAATGGCACTCAGGAAACCAAACAAGAAATGGGATGGAAGGTGTTTAAGGTGTTGATCGAAGAAACTGAGGGCCCCTATTTCGGCCTTGAAGGACCGCTGCTCCCCGGTCAATCAATAACCCGGAGTGCTACTTTCAACGTGGCGGTGCCAAATGGCCTGTTGCTCTTCGCATATCCGTCGTTGATCAGCGACACCAGATGGGACGACGATGATTTGATCTGGATTATTACCCCATGAGCGATCGATTGATAACTCGCGTCCAACCCGGCTGGTCAGACAGAAAGAGATGAATTAGGCGCGGGCTCTCAAGTGAGCTCGAATATTCCGCCGCTTGGGCGCCTTGGATTTGAGATTCGTAAACAGCAGGTTGAGAGTTTGACTTTCCTCACAAGTTCCGGATTCCAACCGGCTGATGCCTCGTCTCGGAATGCCCTATCACGGAAGCTCTCTTGAATGCGCGTCGACAGGACGTAGTCACATGACGATGGAAATAACGTCATCGAAGAACTGCCATGAATCTTGTTGGCGTCTAGGTATTCGATGAGCAGGCCCAGAGTCGTATACACGTCCACCGGTTTGGTGACCCGAACCTCCAGGCCTGTCTCGTCCAATACTTCTATGACACAGGTTTCGGCAGCGCTTCCTCCGCCGACCATCCCGCCGCCTGGGAGACACCAACGGCCGTTATCCTCCTGGTGGGTCCGCAATTTCTTGTCCCTCGTATCCTCGTCCCTTGTATCATAAAAGACCAACGCCTAAGCGCTCGGCTGCAACACGCCTTGTTTCCTGGTCCATTCACCGAATATCAGCTTACTCATTTAAAAGATCTTCGCCGAGTCTTTGTCGGGTCCCAGGATCTTGAGGCTCCGCTTAATCTCAGAAATTTAGGCTTGACTGTACAGTGCCCAGGCGGCACGATTTATACACGAGACTCAGCGTTCCATGCGGGTGAACTCGATTGTCGGCCTACTTAAGAAACAGAACTATAGTCAAAGTTTTGCGGCTCAACAGGGTGGGAATCGTTTTGGCCAGCCTCTGGCTCATCGTATTGATCGCAGCCGTGGCCGGCACTATTTACCGTGAGATTGACGGCCCGTCCATTAGGTCTACCGTCGCCGAGAACGTGATCCTCACCGGTGAAATTTCTACCCTCAATAGTGATCTGGATTCGGCTCATGGAATGATTGACCAACTGAACGCCGATTTAAAGGTTGTCCGATCTGACAATGCCAGCCTCAAACGGCAGCTCGAATCATATTTTTCATATGCTCCTCTGACTCAGATTGGACGTAACCCCGGCGCCGCCCTCGACATCCTCTTTCTCCGCTAAACATCTGCAGACAGCCGGCCGTTGGCCCGCCCCTCTCACCATAGGCCCCACGTTGACTACTTTCAGCCACTCTCTATAATAGCGTCAACTAGCCTAAAGCCGAGTTTGCTCCGCTGCCCGGAACTGCTGCCAGGAGCGGCCACTGAGAGGGGTTTATGAAATTCGGGTTGTTCTACCAGATACAGGTTCCCAAACCATGGGACGAAGAAAGTGAAGCCAGACGCATTTGGGAAGCCCTAGACCAGATTGCCTATGCCGAAGAGATGGGCTACGACAGCGTTTGGTTCTCGGAGCACCATTTCCGCCCGGTCTGGTCCCACAATAGCGCTCCGGACCTAACCTTGGCCGCGGTGAGCCAGCGCACCTCCCGCATCCGCTTGGGCGTGGGAGTGGTCTTGGCGCCCATCCATCACCCGCTGCACACGGCAGCCCGCATGGCCACCCTGGACATACTCAGCAACGGCCGGGTGGACGTGGGCCTGGGCCGCACCGGGTATCCATACCAGCTGACGCCTTACGGGACGCAATTGGAAGACACGAGAGGAATGTGGGAGGAGTTCGCCCAGGTCTTGCCTAGAATCTGGACCGAAGAGATCGTCTCCCATGAGGGCAGGTACTACCAGATTCCACCCCGGCAGGTGCTTCCCAAGCCCCTACAAAAACCCCATCCGCCGCTCTGGTCAGCCTGCTCCAGCGATGAGACCACCCGTACCGCCGCCGAACTTGGCTTGGGAGCCCTGGTCGGCAGTGAAGGGGGGCCGGATAAAGTGGGTGACGTTCTCCAGTTACACCAGGAGATGCAGAAATCAGCCAAACCGGCTGGAGGAATGGTAAACAACCATAATGCCCTTATGACCGCCGGCTTTTGTCATGAAGACGCCAAGGAAATCGAGGGCCGGGGCACGGAGTTGATCGGGTGGTACATGGACCAACAGCGGGAGCGGGCCCGCTTGGTATGGCAGGGCGTTGACCCGGCGACGGTACCTCCCGATTATCAAGGGTATTACGAGCGGGACATGAAATTGGCCGCCGGCCCACATCCCGGAGACGCCACCGCCAGCGAGGTCGTGGGGCGGGGCACCTCTTTCTGCGTGGGCACACCCGACCAATGCATCAAGTTCTTCGAGAGTTATGAGGAGATGGGGATAGAGCAGGTTTTCTTGCTATCCGCCATCGGTCCGGCCAGACACGAAGAGGTGATGAACACCCTTTCCATGTTCGGCAAGCATGTCATTCCCCATTTCAGGGCCAAGGAGCAGGCTCAGGCATCGTCGGGAATATCCTCTGCCGCCAACGACTAAACGGACGATCAAATAACCAGGCCAAATAATATCTGGAGATGTCCCATGAAAACAGGCGTTGTGTTCCCCCAAACGGAGATTGGCGCCGACCCAGCCGCGGTGCGCGATTACGTCCAGGCCGCCGAAGGACTGGGATATTCCCACCTGTTGGTCTACGACCACGTTCTGGGCGCCGACACCAGCCATCACGCCAATTGGCAGGGGGGCTACACCTCTGAGTCCATGTTCCACGAGCCTTTCGTGCTCTTCGGCTACCTGGCCGGTATTACCAGCAAGCTGGAATTGGTAACGGCAGTGTTGATCTTGGGTCAGCGGCAGACGGCCCTGGTTGCCAAGCAAGCCGCCGAGGTGGACCTCCTCACCGGTGGGAGGCTTCGTCTGGGGGTTGGCGTGGGTTGGAACCATGTAGAGTACGAAGCGCTGAACCAGGACTTCGGAAATCGCGGGCGCCGCTATGCGGAACAGGTAAATCTGCTGCGGGAATTCTGGACCAAGGACGTGGTCGGTTTCGAGGGCCAGTATCACAAGGTCAGCTACGCCGGTGTGAATCCACAACCAGTGCAGCGGCCGATCCCCATCTGGATGGGCGCGGGGGCTAGGGCAAATCCTGTGCCCACCGACCGGGTGCTCCGGAGAGTCGCACGCCTTGCCGATGGCTGGTTCCCCCAGATGCAGCCGGGCGACGACGCCAAGGCAACAGTCGAGAGGCTAAAGACTTTTGCCAGTGAGGCGGGGCGCGATGCTGCCGAGATCGGCATGGAAGCCCGGATCAACTTGGCCGACGGAAACCCCGAGTTCTGGCAGGGACAGGCAAGGGCATGGCAGGAAATGGGTGCAACCCACGTTTCAGTTAACACCATGAGGGCCGGCTTGAATTCCCCTAAAGAACACATCAACGCCATACAGCAATTCAAAGAAGTGGTTGGCTAGAGGGTTGACCCCAAGACAGTTATTGGAACCCGGCCCTGCTTCTACTGGCGGGCGCCGCATACCGCGTCTCCGGCTTTTAAGGGAAGTTTCACAGTGAAAGAGGTTCCAACGCCCAATTGGCTGGAGACCTCCAGTCTGCCATTATGCTTGCCAATGATCTGCTGGCAGACCGCCAGACCTAGACCGGTGCCTTGAATCTTGGTCGTGTATAGCGGGTTAAAGAGCTTTTCCAACTCCTCGGGGCTCATCCCAGTGCCGGTGTCGGTAAATGTAATTTCTACCGATGATCCCAACACTTTAACTCCAATGGTTAATACTCCGCCTTGGCGCATGGCCTCTTGGGCATTCATAGCCAAGTTGGAAAACACCCTAACCAACTGGTCATGGTCCGCTTCGAGTTCCACATCTTCTTCATCAAATTCATTGACCACCGTGATCCCTTCGGGCGCCCCAATTCCCCAAACAGCCGATTCGAGCGCACTTCCCAGTCCGACCATTGAGTATGTAGGAGGGGAAATCCTGGTGAAAAAGAGCAGGTCTCCGATAATTTTGTCACATTGCGTTACGCATTCGTCCATTATGCCTAGAGATTCGGCAACCCTGGGCTCTGTTGTAAGCAAGTCAGACTTCACCAACCTTGCTTTCAAGAAATACACGCCATTACGAATCGCGCCCAATGGGTTGCGGAGATCGTGGGCGACGCCTCCGGACAGTTCGCCAATGGCTGCCATCTTCTCAGTGCGGACCAATTGGTTCTGGGCCTCCAGCAGTCGAGCATTGGATTGCTCCAATTCCTCGGTCCGCTCGAATACACGCATCTCCAAGTTCCGGTTCGCCTGCTCCAGTTGAGAGTTTTTCTCGTTGAGGCTATCCGCCATCCGATTGAACTCGAAGGCCAAAGTACCCATCTCGTCTCCGGAGCTCTCTTCCATCCTGACAGACAGGTTGCCATTTCCGATCTCAACCGCTCCATCCCGCACGCGCAGTATTCGCCGCGTTATGGACCTAGTCACCACGAAGCCGACACCCAACACCAGGAGCACCAACGCCGCTGTCACCACAATGTGGTTGGCGATCAACTGGTCTCGTAATCGGACCACAGGCGAGGTGTTCAAAACTACACCGAATATTCCTTGGGTGCCGCCTTCCAACTCCACCGGCGCGTAAGCGGCCCGTTGCTTACGCTCTCCCAGTGCCGCCGTTCCAAGGGACACCTGGCCGGACTTGGCCATGGCCACCATTTTGTTGTCGGGCAATACCGGGATTGGGCTTAGTTTGTCCGATGGTGACCATGATGTGGCGGCAACATTGCCACCTTCATCAAAGACCATCAACAGAATATCGGACCGGTCAAAGTTCAGTTGAGCAAGAACTTCGGCGTCGATCACCTTTCCAACAACGATCGAGCCCATGAGACCTGCGGAGTCCTTAAGCGGACGAACCGCGGTCATTAACCACCCCGAGGGTGAATTCACCATTCTGACCACATCAAGCTCAGCCAGGCCCAATTGTTGCAGTTCTTTGATTTCTAATTCGTCAAATACACCTTGGTACTCCTGCTCATGCCCAATAACAACGCCATTCACATCGACGACATGGATGTGCTGCAGCCCCAAACGTGCCCTCGCAGCCAGCAAGCTGGATGCAATGACCGGTTGATCGCCTCTACGAACCGCATTGAGTAAGATTGAATTGAAAGCGATGCTATCGGCCGAATCGTTAAGTTCGTCTTCAAAATTTTGGAACTGCTGGCCGATCAGTTCCACTTCCTCTGCCAGGCGTTCTACCGCGATTACCGAGGCTAGGCGGTTGAGGCCGGTGACAGTCAGAGGAAGAGTAACCACCAGTGTCAGGGCCAGTGGAACAACCACCAATAGGATCAACTTGGTGGAAAACGAAAGGTCTCTCAGGACGGGGACCCTGAGAAGACTCAGATGGGCTTGTTTCCGGCCCGGTTGCCGGGGAGACAGGAGGGGAAGGTTCATCGCACCGCCAGTAGTCCCTGCTTGGCCAAAATTCCTTTAACCACCGAACCGGTTATGAAGTCGACGAATCCCTGAACCTCATTGAATTTTTCAGGTAAGAAAGCGACTCCCAAGCTGCGGGATGGCAATGGGTAATCGCCTCCTGAGTCTGCCGGATGTAGGCCGTCCAGGGCAACGGGATTCACGGATAGAGCGCCGGAAACGACGCCGCTGTACGCCAGGTATCCTATGGCGTTGGTAGCCTGATTAAGGGCATCCTTCGCGTCGGATTCGCTGGTCATGAGCACGGCCGTCTTGCTAAATGGAGTATCACCCAAAATTCCCGTGCGCATGATCTTGGTGTTGCTGTCTTCTTCCTCCCTGACAATCAGCCTAATGAGCGCGTCGGGTCCGCCAATTGAAGCCCAGTTGTCGATCTCGCCGGTGAAGATGGCGCGCACCTGTTCCACGGTCAGATTGGAAAGAGGCAGGTCCGGGCTGGTCACCACCGCCACCCTCTCTTCAGCAAAGGTGATGTATTTAATCCCAGTCTCAATTTCCGATTCCTGTGGCCTGCGCGACATCGCTCCCAGGTCCAAAACGTCTCCGGTAACTCCCTTCACTCCTCCCCCTGATCCCGACCCTTCCAAGAACTTGAAGGAAAGATCGGTGTGGACCTTGGAGTACTCATCAGCCAAGCCCCGAAGAACACCGGTAGTGCCGCCGGCTCCCGAGATACGGATCTCCACACTGCCCGGTTCGGCGGCAACAACTCCAGTTTCCACGTTTTCAGATGCGCAAGCGACGGCAGCAGTAATAATCACTGCTATTAGCAAAATCAGGTTGAACGACTTCATTCTCAACTGTTGTACCCCTGCAGATTGGCCAGTTTTCGGGACGGCCTGAACCCGGTTTTCCGGACAGCATTTCCGTACGTTGGCCCGAATAGATTTACCCGACATGATTGTTTCATCCACTAGACCGCCAGCGAAGTGCCGTTAGGCTCAGATTTCTACTCCCCTTCGACCCCTGGTTGACCGCAGACGGCCGTTACATCGGCCGATTGGGGCCATTTTTTTTATATTCTGGCTCGGGGTTGCTTACCCAGTTCGCCAAGGCTATGATTTTTGCGGGACTTCTTAATTATCAAAATCGGATTACCTGGACTCATGTGCGGTCGATTTACCCTCACCTCCAACTTGGACGAGCTACAGGGCCGGTTCGGGTTCTTGTCTGAGTTCACCGGCTCTCAGTTCTTCGATCATGGTCCCAGATATAACATCGCGCCCACCCAACCGGTCTTAACAGTCACCAACGACGGCCAGCGGAGGGGCGCAGTCATGCGCTGGGGTCTCGTGCCTTTTTGGGCCAAAGACCTCAAGGTGGGCGCCCGAATGATCAACGCCGTTGGAGAAACGGTTTCGGCCAAACCGGCGTTCAGGGCTGCATTCAAGAGACGTCGCTGTTTGGTCTTGGCCAACGGATTCTACGAATGGAGAACAGAGGGCAAGCTCAAGATTCCCACTTTTATCTACGCACGGAACCATGACCCTCTAGCCTTCGCCGGACTGTGGGAGACGTGGAAATCTCCCGAGGGACCGGTGATCAAGTCTTGCACCATCATCACCACAGCGGCTAACTCCCTAATTCAGCCGTTGCACCACCGCATGCCCGTCATATTGTCCGAGGAGACTCAGGCCCTGTGGCTGGACCCGCTGACCGAAGACCCAACAACGCTGGAGCCTTTGCTGGTCTCTGCTCCGACTGAATTGCTGACTTCCCATCAGGTGGCGGACACGGTCAATTCTGTGAAGAACCAGGGACCCGAATGCATCCTGCCCGTGACTGAACAACCCCCTGACCCTCAGGACGACCGGCCAGAAAATACCCGGTTGTTTCCCTAGCCACTTCTCTCGTTCCGCTGGATAATATCTCCGCTGAAAACCGGCTGCCGCCATTCCGGCAACCCTGGCTAATATTCCTGCATGGCCAACAACGCCTCCAAAGACATACCAGACCAGAGTGGGCCGCCCTTCAGCCGGTACCGGTTCGTTATGGCCGCCTTGGTGCTGACCGGGCACTTGAGTGTCGGTCTCAATGTATTTGCCGTCTCGCCGCTACTGCCGATTGCCATCGACGACTACGGCATCAACCGGACCGCGGCCGGGTTGTTGGTGTCTATGCCTCTCTTAGTGGCGGCCACGTTGGGACTGCCCAGCGGAATCCTTATCGCCCGTATTGGCCTGCGACGCGCCTTCACCATCGGTTGGGCCGCCGTGGCTCTAGTGTCATTCTCCGGTTTGGCGCCAAATTTCATCACCTTATTGGTACTCCGGTCGGGAATCGGCCTGGGATTCGCCCTGATCCTCACCGCCACCGGCCCGCTGCTGATGCAGTGGTTCCGTCTCAAGGAAGTGTTGGTGATGAACGCTCTCACCTCCGCGGTGTTGAGTTTGGGGATCGCCCTATCCGTGGCCACAGCCGCGCCGTTGGCGGAGGTCATGGTCTGGCAAAAAGCGCTTGCGGTTTTTGCTCTTCCTGGCATTGTTGGCCTCGTTGCCTGGATTTTGCTGGCTAAAACGGCCGAGGGGCGGATCTCGACCAACGTCTCCGCCGTCTCGGGGGACAGGATGTCGATCAGGGAGGTGGCGGCGGTGCTGCGAAACCGGACCGTGGTCCTCCTCCTAGCAGCCGACGCCGGAGTCTTGATCCAATACGCGGCATTCACCGGGTGGCTCCCAACCTTCTACAATGAGCACCGGGGCATCTCCCTGTCTCAAGCCGGGATCATCACCGGATTGCTTCCTCTGGTCGGCGTGTTCGCTGTGTTAGCCGGCGGGGCGGTCGCATTGAGGGTGGCATCTCCCAGAGATCTGTTTGCCGCCTCAGGACTGATGGCTGGACTAGGCGGGCTGGGGGCTTTTCTGCTGCCGGAAACCAGCGGGATCTATCTAGCTGTCGTGATTCTCGGCATCGGGTCTTGGCTCTACGTGCCCACTCTGCTCACCCTGCCCATGCAGATGGCCGGAGCGACGCCTGAGAAGGTTGCCATAGTCTTTGGGTCATTCCTAACCTTTTCCGGTTTTGCCATGTTCGTCTCGCCGATCCTGGTGGGTGGCCTGCGCGACCTGTCCGGTTCATTCATCCCAGGGTTGGCCGTATGCGCCGGGGCTTCGTGGGCCCTCTTCCTGGCAGGCATATTGCTGCCCAGGAACGCGTCGGTGACCATGCCCGCCCGACAAGATTGACAACCCAAAACGAGGCGCGTACCTTTAAGGCCTTCCAGCAACAACCGCTTACTCACGCCCAAATTCGTAAACCTCAGGAGACCAACATGGCCAGGATTCCCGCAGCCACCAGAGACACCGTCCCCAGCGACCAGACAGCCGAGTTTGACCAGCTTCTTTCCGGCGCCGGCTCCGTGCCCTTGGTCGGACCCGGATCGATACTGTGGCACGTCCCCAAGGCCCAGCAAGCAGTCACGGCCCTGAACCAATACCTGCGCAATGATTCGTCGCTATCCAACAAGATTTTAGAACTCACCATGCTGGTGACAGCCCGAGAGAATGACTGCATGTACGTCTGGAACGCCCATGCGGCCTCCGCCCGTGCCGCCGGAGTGCCCGACACCGTGGTGGACGCTCTCAGAGACCGCAAGGAACTTCCCGCGCTGGCGCCCGACGAAGCAGCGGTCATCAACTACTGCCGGGAGTTCTACCGCACGCACCGGGTGAGCCGTGGCGCGTTCCAGTCGGCCATCGAGCAGTTCGGCAAGCAAGGCTTGATCGAACTTTCGCTGGTCATGGGCAACTATGCCCTTATCGCCGTCGCGGTCAATTCATTTGACTCTGAACTGCCGGCGAACCGCACCGAGCCGGTGCTGCCCGTCTAAGCAGACCCCCGTTTAACCCGATCTATCAGGGAGTTATCATGGCAGTCGAACCGTTCAAGATAGACGTTCCGGACTCGGTCCTAGACGACCTGAAAGCACGGCTGGAGCGCACCCGGTGGCCGGATGAGTTGCCAGGGACCGGCTGGGATTACGGGAGCAATCTGGATTACGTCAAAGAACTGGTGGAGTACTGGCTCACCAAGTTCGATTGGCGGGCCCAAGAGAAGCTAATCAATTCCTTTTCCCATTTCAAGACCGAAGTTGACGGCCTGGACATTCACTACATCCACGAGAAGGGCAAGGGTCCAAACCCCATGCCCCTAGTGGTGACCCACGGCTGGCCCGGCACTTTTTTCGAGATGCATAAGATCATCCCATTGCTCAGCGACCCGGCCAGCCACGGCGGCGATCCGGCCGACGCCTTCGACGTGGTGGTCCCCTCCATGCCCGGCTACGGGTTCTCCGGCCACACCACCCAGCGCGGACTGGACGTGCTGGCGGTCGGAGACCTGTGGGCCAAGTTGATGTCCGAGAATCTGGGTTACCAGAGATTCGGGGCGCAGGGCGGGGACTGGGGCGCCAGTGTGACCGCTCGGTTGGGTCTTTCCCACGGCGACAAGGTTATCGGCATCCACTCGACCTCCGTCACCCGGCCAACGCCCTACATGGGTCCCGGTTCACGCGAATTATCGGAGGCGGAGAAAAGCCTGCTTCAGCAGAGGGAGAACTGGCAGGCCGCCGAGGGTGGCTACGGCCACATCCAGGGCACCAAGCCGCAAACCCTTTCCTATGGGTTGAACGACTCCCCGGCTGGTCTGGCGGCCTGGATCGTGGAAAAATACCGGACCTGGAGCGACTGCGGAGGCGACGTGGAGAAGCGGTTCACCAAGGATGAACTGCTAACCACCGTCACCATCTACTGGGTCACCCAATCCATCGGCTCCTCCACCAAGCTCTATTACGAAACGCAACGAAAGCCCTGGAACTTGGAGAAGGACGAGAAGATTCAGGTCCCCTGCGGAATCGCCGTGTTCCCGGCTGAGATCAGCGTTCCTCCCAGGGAATGGGCCGAGCGATCCTATAACGTACAGCAATGGACGGTCATGCCCAGCGGCGGTCACTTCGCCGCCTTGGAGGAACCGGTCAGGCTGGCGGAAGACGTCCGCAACCTATTTCGGCCGCTACGGTAACTTGGGTAGCTGGCCGGTTTCGCCGGTTAGCCTCCAGGCCGCCATGATATGACCCGTGGCTCCAGTGGAGTTGCGCCCTTAATCGAAAAGCCGCCGTCCTTTTCCTCTAGGAGTTGGGGCAAAAGGGCCTCCAGACGCTCCATCTCCGCCGAGCCCGGCGTCACGTACAGGCGTCGTGACAGTTGCTCTTTGGCCGTCTCCAAGTTCTCGAACCCGCGGTTACGCTCCGTGTGGACCACCTCGATCTCCGGATCGATCTCCAACTGACTCAGCACCTCCAGGAATTCGGGAAGGCTGGGCAGGGCCAGACGTGGCTCACCATGCACCAGCTCCCAAATGGGATAGATCTGTGACTGGGGCGGCGCCTGGTACATCACGACCAATACCCGGTCGGCGTGTTTTTCCAGCTTCCTGACGAAGCGGTCAATGTCCTGGATAACGTAAAGAACATGGCAGCAGAGGGCCATATCGGCCTTGGCCACTTGGGCATCCAGCCAGCCTGACTCGATGACCTCTACGTTCTTGACGTCGAATTCGTCGGCGACCTCACGCAAGACCCGGCACATGCTGGGCGACGGCTCGACGGCGATGACTTTCTTCGCGACCAGGGCAAGGGGTAACGCCAGCCGGCCACCGCCCGCGCCCACGTCCAAGACCACCTGTTCCGGGGTGACCTGCCGCTGCAGATAGGCGGCCAGAGGGTCGTCGGTACGCCGCGGGTCGGCCCGGAATTGCTGGGCGAAGTTGGCCCACGAATCCGCAGGAGCCGGCTCGTCCTTCCGCATGCTATTGGACTGGGCATGCTCCGCCCGGATCATCTCAGTCCAGTGTTGAGTTGCGCTCATGTCTCACCTTTGGCGGCGGGTTGTTCGCTAGTATCTATTCGAATTGTAACTGTGCCTCGGTGGAGGCTCAATCTGATCAAACAAGGACGATGCGGGTAGAATATCCTTCAATGGCCATTCGTAGACCCAGGCGCCCCTTGGCAATAGCCCTCTCCACCTTCGCTTTGGCGGTGGCCGCGTCATGTGGTGGTCCGGTTACCCAGGATCCATCTCCCACTCCGTCGCCGCAAGCAACGCTGTCCCAGGTACCGTCTCCAACTCCGGCGTCGCCGGCAGCGCCATCCCTAGTACCGTCTCCAACTCTGGTGTCGCCGGCAGCGCCGTCCCTAGCACCATTTCCTACCCTTACATCGTCCTCTCTGCCCCAATCTCAAGGCGTGAAGTTGGAACCGGTGTTTGAGGCCCTGAGTTTCAACGGATTGACCAATCTGGTCCAGGCGGGCGGTCGGTTCTATGTAACCGAACAGGCTGGCCGGGTAATCTCGATTCCCGCTGACACGGAAACGTCAGAAGCAACAATTTTCCTCGACATCCGGGACCAAGTGAATGACGCCGGAAACGAAGAGGGCTTATTGGGGTTGGCCTTCGACCCCGAGTTCGACTCCAACGGCCATTTCTACGTCTACTACTCCGCCACTAAACCCCGGAGGTCGGTGGTCTCCCGGTTC
Organism: SAR202 cluster bacterium Io17-Chloro-G6; assembly: GCA_002816585.1. The sequence continues at coordinate 12,626 of MUCT01000035.1, forward strand.
ACGGCAACCGTGCCGGACGCCAACACGGCCAGACTGGAAAGTGAACTGGTCATCATGGAGATTCCCCAGCCCTTCCAGAACCACAACGGCGGGCAACTCGCATTCGGGCCGGACGGCATGTTGTACGTCGCTCTGGGCGATGGAGGTTCGGGCGGGGACCCACAGGGCAACGGCCAAAACCTGTCCACCTTGCTGGGGTCCATCCTGCGGATAGACGTTTCCGGAGTAGGGCCGGACTCGGGATACCGTGTGCCGCCGGACAATCCATTCCTTGGTGTTCCCGACGCACGAGGCGAGATCTGGGCCTATGGGTTCAGAAATCCCTGGCGGTTCTCCTTCGATCGCCAGACCGGAGACCTCTGGGCCGGCGACGTTGGCCAGAACAGTTATGAGGAAGTCGATCTGGTGGTCCGGGGCGGCAGCTACGGGTGGAACAAGCTGGAGGGCGGGCATTGCTTCTCACCCCGCGATGGCTGCGATCCCTCAGGGACTGAATTGCCGGTCATCGAATATGGGTCAAACAAAGGCTGCTCGGTGATTGGTGGCTACGTGTACCGAGGCACGCGAATCCCTTCATTAGCCGGAACCTATTTGTACGGCGACTACTGTTCTGGAGAGATACACGGCTTCCATCTCGAGGGCGGCGAAGTCGTCGAACACCAATTGCTGGTCGACTCCGGTCTCATGATCACCTCCTTCGGTGAAGACGAGGAAGGCGAAATCTACGTCCTCTCCCAGGACGGAGGCATCTACCGGCTGAAAGCTGACGGCTGAGAGCGAATAGCCATGCGTCTTACCGCTTGACACCTCGCTCCGGTCATGGTTTCCTTGGCCCGAACTAGGCAACTAAAAAACAAATCGGGGTGCAACCATGCCAGAGAAACTGGTCGGAATGGCCGTACGGGGCAACACAGTCGCCGAGGTCCAGGGAAATATTCAACGGGCCGAGGAACTGGGCGTCCACGCCGCCTGGATGACCACCGGCGGGGCCAGCCTGGACAGCATGACCTGCTTCGCGGCCTCGGCAGCGTCCACCACCAACATCAAGCTGGGCACATCCATCGTTCCCACCTACCCCCGCCACCCCTTGGTGATGGTGCAGCAGGCCCAGGTCGTGGCGCAACTGGCGCCGGGCCGCTTTCGCCTGGGTGTCGGCCCCAGCCACAGACCAACCATCGAGTCCATGGGCATCGAGTTTGACGCGCCCTTGGCCCACCTCAGGGAATATATTCAGATTCTGAAGGCCATCTTGCAGACCGGCTCGGTGGACTTCGACGGTGAGCATTATTCGGCCCATGCATCGATTCCGGGGCCGCTGGATGTCCAGGTGATGGGCTCAGCCCTCAGGAAAGGGTCATTCGAGCTTTGTGGCGCAGAATCCGACGGGGCCATAAGCTGGATCTGCCCTGGCAACTACCTGAGGGATGTGGCCCTGCCGGCGATGGAAAAAGGGGCCAAAGAGGCGGGCCGGCCCGTACCGCCGCTCATCGCCCACGCGCCGGTCTGCGTCCACGACAACCCAGAAGAGGTCCGGGCGGCGGTGCGGGAGCAGATCATGAATCCCCGGTTGCCCTACTACCAGAATATGCTGGTGGCCTCCGGTTATCCCGAGGCCAAGACCGGCGAATGGAGCGACGCCATGATTGACGGCGTGGTCATCTGGGGCGACGAAGAAACCTCCGCACAAGGCATCCGGGAACTTTTCGCCAAAGGCGCCACGGAGGTGTTGGCCTCGCCCATCGCCGCCGGGGCCGACCGGGCGGCATCCCTGGACCGGACGATGAAGCTGCTGGGCCAAGCAGCCGCGGCGGTCCGATAAAGTGAGCGCATGAGATACGACGTTGTAATTGTCGGCGGGGGTTCGGCAGGATGCACCCTGGCCACCCGCCTGAGCGAGGACCCAAACCGTTCGGTCCTCCTTTTGGAAGCGGGGCCGGACTACACTGAGCTTGAACACCTGCCAGATGAGTTGAAGTTCGGCCACCGCCAAGAGGCCAGCGACATCGACTCGCCATTCAACTGGGCCTATGAAGGCCAGGGCACTACAGAGCAGAAGGCGCCGATGCTGGTGGCCCGGGGCAAGGTCATCGGCGGGTCAGGCTCGGTCAACGGCCAGGTGTTCCTTCGCGGGGTGCCCGAAGACTATGACGATTGGGCCGCCGAGGGCAACGACCAGTGGAGTTTCGTGAATCTCCTGCCCTTCTTCAGGAAGCTAGAGACCGACCTGAACCTGAAGGACGACTTTCACGGTGTGGATGGGCCGATCCCGGTGTGGCGGCTGCCCAGAGAAGATTGGTTGCCAGTAAACGAGGCTTTTCACCAGGCGACCACCGCTGAAGGATTTCTCGAAGACCCCGATATGAACAACCCGGATTCCACCGGGACCGGCGCCGTGCCCATGAACAACCCTGGCGGCATCCGTGTGAGCGCCGCTCTGGCCTACCTTAACCCCAACCGCCACCGCCTCAACCTGACCGTCAAGGCCAACGTCTTAGCCCACCGGGTGGTGTTCGACGGTACCCGGGCCGTGGGGGTGGAGGTGGAGAGCGGCGGCGAGAAGTTCACCGTGGAGGGGTCAGAAATTATCCTCTGCGCCGGTGGAATCGCCTCCCCCCAATTGCTGCTGCTGTCCGGCGTCGGGCCCGCCCATGACCTGAATGATCTGGGCATCCCGGTGGTGAAGGACCTGCCGGGAGTGGGCCGCAATTTAAGAGACCACCCGCTGGTCACCATCGAGCTTGAGCCCAAAGTCGGGGTCATGCTGGCTACGACTGAGCCCCGCATCCAGAATGGACTGCGCTACACCGCCAAAGGTTCTGATTCTCGAAACGACATGCAGCTATTTCCTTCGTCATTTACCGGATTGCGGGCCGGCGACCCTCTACAAGGCCGGAGCCCCGAGGGTCCTGAGGGACTGAGGATAACCTGCATCCTGAAGCTGGCCGACAGCGCCGGGGAGTTGACCCTGACCTCTACCGACCCCAGCGCGCCGCCCCATCTTGAGTACCATTACTTCGAGACTTCGTGGGATCGTCAGCGCATGCGGGAGGCAATTCATCTCTCTCTGAAGATGTTGGAGCACCCCGCTTTCGTCCCATTGGTGGAGCGGAGAATCTCGCCCACCGACGCGGACGTGGCCACAGACGACAACCTGGACGCGTGGCTGAGGCAGAACGTGGCCACCACCCAGCACACCTCTGGCACGTGCAAGATGGGGCCGGAGTCGGACCCCATGGCCGTGGTGGACCAATATTGCCGGGTGAGCGGTCTGCAGAACCTGCGGGTGGTAGACCTGTCCATCTGCCCAAATGTGGTCCGGTCCAACACTAACGCCACAGCGATCGTGATCGCAGAAAGGGCCGCCGGCTGGATCAGCTAGCGGCCCTCTTCTATAAAAGTACTAGGCGGCTGTGGTCTTGGGGGCAGGAGAGATATTGCCGAAGACCTTGGGCGCGGTCTCGTCTTGGAAGGAAAGCTCGGGAGCTTGGTCTTCCCAACCTCGGTCCGGTTGCAACTCAACGCCCAGGCCATCAGCCACGCGGCACATGTAGTTGAACAGCGCGGTCACGTGGACGATGTCGATGATGTCTGCATCGGCCCAGCCCACGCTGAAGAGTTCATCGACCCAATCTTGGGTGATTCCCGATGGGGTGGTGGTCAGGAATTCGGCGAACTCCAGCATGGCTATCTGCTTGGGCGGAAGCCCGGCGTCATGATAGTTCTCGCCCAGTTGCTCGGCTAGTTTCGATTCGGGGTCCTCACCACGGAGGGCCTGTGCGTGAGCGAGGGTTCAATACTGGCACTTGTTGGTCGCCGAAACCACGGCGGCTACCATTTCCCGCTCCGCCCGCGACACCCCGGACTCGCCGAACATGACCGAGGCCACGTGCCCCATTAGAGTCTTCATGATGCTGGGCTTGAGGCTGCTCACGGCCTGAACGTTGGGAATGCGGCCCCGCGTCTCGATCATCATGTCATACGCTTCTTTCAGTTCACCGTCGGCATCCTCGTAGGGAATGGTCTTCACGTAGGGCATCTCTTACCTCCAATCTCTTCACCGGTCGTATGTCTTAGATGGCAACGGTTGGATAAGGGTTCGGTTTCCGGGAAGGTTAGCGCCAGCCTCGTCAGGATTCAAGCCTTAGCACACACAATTGCCTCCCACCTCTCCCCTGGGTATACTGGCGTCTAATTTCCCGCCGAGGCGGAGTTCGAGTTGAATTGAGCGGACCGGAGAAGAAAGAGTGGGGATACTGACTGACGACATGAAGCGGGTGGTCCGGCAGCAACGCATGGGGTTCATCGCCACGGTGTGCCCCGACGGCTCTCCAAACCTCTCGCCCAAGGGCACCGCCGCGGTCTGGGATACGACCACTTGGTCTTCGCCAACCTGGGTTCACCCGTCACCATCGAGAACCTGAGCCGTAACCCCGCCTGCGAGATCAACGTCATCGATACCTTTCTACGTAAGGGCTACCGGTTTAAAGGCACCGCCCAGTTACTAACCAGCGGCGACCTTTTCGAGGAAATCAAAAAGGCGTACACCACCGGCAGCCGCGGCATACATCAGTCTGGACTGCCGGCAAAGGGTTACGTGCTGATAACCGTGACCAAAGCCGCGCCCTTGGTATCGCCGGGATACACACCCGGTAAGACGGAACCCGAGATGCGGGAAGAGTGGACTGGCTACTGGGCAGGGGTGCAGCAAAGCAATTCCTAACAGGCAAGGCCGAGGATCGGCCGGTGGGCTGTCAGGTTGGTTAGTTGCCTGGGTCCAAGCGCCTGGACATGGGGAATTCCGGCTGAGAGGTTACATTATGGTTCGTCGGAAGTACGCGGTCTGCTTCATAGATGACCAAGAAGATGAGATTGCCCGATTTCGCCGCGAACTGGGTGAGCGTTTCACAATCGGCGCTGGTACATCGATTGATATGGCCCTGAATGACTTAAAAACGCACGGACGATCAGAGCCTGATTTGTTTCTAGTGGACCTATACTTCTCTGCTGGGCCATCAAACCTGCCTGACCCGCCAGCAACACTGAATCGAGCCCGGGCCGACCTATTGGCGGCGGAGGCGAACTTTTACTCGGTGCTCGCTCAGTTGCGCCAAACGCCGGATGAAGGATTCAGAATGGCCCGTGAACTTCAAGGTAGTCACAGCCAGCCGGTCGTGATTTTTACCCGGAAGGGTACACTCGATAACGCTATAAGGGCGTACGAGGACGAAAAAGTTTCCGCAGTGATAAAAAAACCCGACCCGCCGATAAATCAGGAGGAAACTTTCACATCTTCCGACTTGGCTAAACTTTATGACGAAGCGTTCGCAAATGAAGCTGACCATATATCGTCGGTTATCGAGTCAATCATTCGTCGCTCTACCTGGTGGGCGAAACACCGGACGATGATGTTGGGCATTGCCGCGAGCTTCGTCGTTGGTGTCGTGTCCTCTCTGGTGGTTTCGCTGTCCCTCGCCCTATAAGCAAATTGTCAGCAGCCAGCACGGTTTTACAAGGTCGCCCACGTCCACTGACCTTCCCTGGGTACGCCTCGCTAGGCACATGAGCCCCGCCGTTACTCGCTGGGCTGGTCAAAAAAGGCCCGGCGGCGGCCGGAACATAAACCAATAGCGACCAAAAGGAGCGTACTAATGTCTTGGATCGAAGAGGCTAAGGTAGACCTACCCCCGGTAATCTCGGTTATGTCCATCAATAAGCAGGCGATGGAAGCTGTTCAGAGCATGAACGCTAATATAACTTTTGGTTCTTCCGCGCTGACCAGGGTGCAAGAGGAAGCCATCGCCACGACCGTGGCTGCCGTCAACAATTGCCGCTATTGAACCTTGGCGCACGGAGGGTTCCTCCGACAGCATTCTGATGACCCAGAGCTAGCCAGCCATATCATGCACGATTACACCCAGGCCAAACTGGACGAACAGACAAGGGGCATGTTGGATTTCGCCGCCAAGCTCACCAAGAATCCATCCGGCAACAAGAAGGCCGACGTCGAGCGGCTCCGCAGCTTGGGATTGGACGACCAGCAGATATTATCCACGGTTTTGATCACCTGTGTTTTCAACTTTATGACCCGGCTGGCCGACGGCTTGGGCGTGGAGTTTCAGGAAAACCGCTTCGAGGACGCCAAACGGTGGATGACTGCTGATGTCCAAGCCATGTCTTGGCTGATGGATCACAAAGAGAAGTGATTCGGAGGTCAGCTTTTCCCTGACCCACAGTCATGTGTCCCCAATGACCGTTTGATATACTTGTCAAGCAGGCTAACCAGGCCTGGGTAACAGGCACGAGCGGGCGTAACTCAGGGGTAGAGTGCTTGCTTCCCAAGCAAGATGTCGTGGGTTCGAATCCCATCGCCCGCTCCAACCATTGAGTCTGAGACCCTATCGGAGTACCCTTTTTTGTTACCGCAACAACTCGAGATTTACGGGGCGCCCTAAATATGATGTCGTGCTATCCTGCCGCACCCTGTGATCGCCGATCCGATATAATCCGCAGGACCATACGTCTTCATTGAAGGGGAATCTGCTATGCCATTATTTACCAAAGGCGATGTCACAATTCATTATGAGGAGACCGGGTCCGGCTTCCCGTTTCTGGTCACCCCGGGCGGGGGCTTGAGTTCCCTAGCCAGCGGTTGGCCTAACCAAGTGTTCAACGCGATGGAGGAGTTCAAGAACGACTTCCGCTGTATTACGATGGACCAGCGCAACGCCATCGGCGGTGAGTCCACCGGGCCTGTCCCGGTAGACGACCCGTGGGGCGCCTTCGCTGATGACCAACTGGGGCTCATGGACCACCTCGGCGTACGGGAATTCTTCTTCATGGGCTACTGCATCGGTGGCCCGTTTGCACTCAAGCTTATGGAACGGGCGCCTGACCGCGTCGCGGCCGGCGTGCTCTGCCAGCCGGTAGGGCACAACCCCAAATTCCCTGACTCCATGTACGACTCTGGCCATGATATTTGGGGGCCCGCGCTATGCGCCCAGCGGCCTGACGTGACCCCGGAGACTGTCGATGCGTACCTGCACAACCTATACCGTGTCGAGTCGGCCGACTTCGTGTACAGCGTGTCCCGCGACTTCGTGCGTTCGTGCCAGACGCCGATGCTCGTCATGCCTGACAATACACCGTCGCACTCGTATGAGGCAGCCATCGAGGTGATTGAGTTGGCGCCCAAAGCCGAGTCGACGGCATATCCTTGGAAAGAAGAAAAGGACGTCATGGCCAAGACGATAAACCAGGTTCGCGACTTCCTCATGGCACATCAACCCGCGACAACAAGGTAACTCAATCATCGAACCCTGATGCCCCTGTGGTCACAGAATGAACCAAGCCCCCGGCGGAACAACCGGGGGCTTTTATATGGGTCCACGCTGTCACTGGGGACGCCCTAAGACTGCGATGGATTCATAAAGGGGAATACGGGCCCCGCTATCAAGCCGTATAAAGGAACGAAACGCAAACCATCTCTACACGACTTCGCTATTTCAGTGGCCTAGTCTTTGATTAACACTCCAAACTTGGAGGTACACGGAGATGGCATCAGCAACGATCATTAAAGAAAGCATCAATATGGTGGTGACCACGTACTCACTTTGGACGATCGGTTTAACGATCGACCCGGGCCGGAGGGAAGTTGAGATTGGCAACCCGATTGGCTGGCGTTTGTTTGAAGCGGATACTGAGCAGGCCGCTAAGAACGTAGAAGCGCATTTTGTTGGCAAAGGGATGAAAGGCGCTACTGGAGGGCGGGCCTCCGGAGCCACCTATGTCTTTATCTTCATGGGTTTGAAAGCCGGTCAAGAGGCCGACAAGCCCGTTCGCCCAGCTTGGACTTCTGCCGGGCTTTCCATGCCAAAGACCATGACTCAGAACGACCGCTACCTTGCCGACTTTGAGACCATGTACGGTGGCAGGCCGGACTTTCACTTCTTGCAGGCCCTCTATGCCCAGGTGATCAATGATCGCGACCCTAACTGCGTGTCCGTGGCCGAGTTGCTAGCTATATTTTACGGCCGCCTTGAGTTGCTAGGCATCGAGGTCGCTGATCTGGCATACAACGGCAGTGACAAGACACCGTCGACTCTTCTAAAGCGGAAGGCTTACTGGTCGCAACTGACGTCATGATGACTGACCCTATCTAATATCGCTCACGACCGCCGGTGGTTGTTCCCGCACCCATAGATCCGGTTTTATGGCCTTGCCCGCGCATGGCGACGGCCCCAGCTAGCTTTAGAACTGGGGGCCGTCTTCTTGATTTTTTTCTAAGTCGTCAGATTGTCCTTGACCGGCTTGGAGATGTTCATCAACACCATATCCGGTTGGGATTCCCAGATGACTTCCACGCCGTTGTCTGCCTCGGCAACTTCAAATCCGTTTTCAACTAGTATCCTCTTCGTGCACATCCTCATGAATGCGTCGCCGTCATTAATCACTACTTTTCGAATACTCACGGTTACTTCTTCCTTCTGGAGAGTGGTCTTATCCTTATAACAATCCCCGGATACCAGAAGATAGCTGAGCACCCCGTGGCAATCAAAACGCACACTTTTCTCACATTATTGGGCCTGGCGCTAATTCAATCCGCACCGTGACCAATTCCTCAGGCGTTATGCTGGGCCCATGCAAAAAACAGTCACGAACGAAACATCGCCCAGCTTGACGAGAACCCCCTTGCCCACTCACTGGATAAGCCCATTGTCCCCTGACGAACGCCGGTCGCCACGACGTCGGTTTCATTGCTTGGGCCGGATGGATGCGAATTGACGTGCGCCCCAGGGAAAATGCCGTATCAGCCAGGCTCGCGCAAAAACTGAACGGAGAAATGTGGCAAAATTAAGTCAAGGCGAGGGTTGTCAGGACTAACCCTCCAATCGCCTCTGGGTAAAAGGAGACGCGTCGTGGCTGCCACAAATTTCAAGTGTGCCAAATGCTCACACTCCGAATACGAAGCCAGCGAGTTCCGAGCGACAGGCGGATTTCTTTCTAAAATATTTGACGTCCAAAGCCGCAAATTCACCACGGTGACCTGTACACGATGCAAATACACGGAGATGTACAAGGCAGAAAGCGGCGCCTTGGGGAACATCTTCGACCTGTTTACTTAAACCAGAGTACGCAGAAAATCCAGACCATCCCCCTAGTTTTTCAACCCGTCTTGGTCGCCAGAGTCGCGATCTGGGACAGGCATATCATTTCTTAAAGAAATGTGTCTGGCGATACCGCTGCTGACGGCTGCACCAGGCTAGCAGGCTAGCGAGTCCGGCCCGCGCGCTGCAGTCCACTGGAACTTTTCGTGTCTTAGCTGCCTCTTGAGGTTAATGCCGGGGTTTTCGACATCAACTAGGAGTGGACATTGAGCAAGAGACGCAGCTTAACCATGGTTATGGGTGTCATCGTAGGGGCGACGTTGGTTCTACTGTTAGCCGGATGCGGCCAGGCGTCAATCAAGAGCGGCACACCGCATACATCTGGGGATTCGGAATTTGGAGCGGTCGCCGTCGATTTCTTCCAAGACAATAACCACGTAGGGAAGATGTACATCCGCACCCAACCGGCCATCGGTAATTTCGTCAGCTTCTTCATCGAGGTGCCGTACATCGGTGATCAGGACTACCGATTGGATTCAGTGGAGTTTGAGTTCCTGTCTGACGTGATCCAGCCGCTGATCATGCTTGAGCCATCACAAGGGGCGCTGACCGAGGACATCAGCTTCACGCGAGTTAATTCGATGGTGCGGCTATCGATTCCCGATACGGGACAAGCTGGGAACGGCACGGTCCTCTTCGATTTTTTGGGAGGAAAGGAAGTGTTCGACGGTAACGGCCTCCGGTTGCACGCGGAGCTTGGATTCGGAGCAGGGGACGCGGTGGCCGATCTGCGTATAGAGCCTGCCACCTAGAAAGAGTATCAGGCGCCGTTAACAAGGGCGCCAGAGGTCCCGGCCAGGGACTTTTGAGCTCCGTCCTCCGTCTGAAATACTGAACACCTCTCCCAAGCTGCCGGAGGACTGAATCATGCGCGTGCGTTGGTTACTTATTTTCGCCGGACTGTTTCTCGCGATGGCCACGGCCTGCGCGCCGGGTGAGTCCCAGACTGTCGTTCCTGTCGGTACCCCTGTTCCCACCCAAACCAGCGTTTCGATAAATACAGAGGGAGTATTGGCTGGCTCGGTCACCATCGGGCCTCTTTGCCCGGTCGAGCCCTGCGCGCGAGGGGATGGAGACACCTACGCGTCCCGGGAACTTCAAATTCAGTCCGAGTTTGCCAGCGGCATTCTGGTTCCGCTGGAACCGGACGGCACTTTCCGTGCTCTGCTCCCCGCCGGTAAATATGTCGTAACTCTCAGCAACTGCGAATTTCTCGGCTGTTCCGGTTCGCTGCCGGTTACTATCGTAATCAAAGACGGAGAGACCTCCGATCTTCGCATTAACATTGACACCGGTATCCGATCAGTTGCCCAGCCCAAATAGTCGAAACAATGATTTATCGGCGACCTCACGAGCAACCGCGTGGTTGTGGCGTTCGGCTCCGAGGCTAGTAGTTCGAGTATTATCGGCGTTCCCGGCCGAGCTGGGGTTTTGGAGTCTCGCATTCCATCTCGATCGACTCCCCTATCTTCAAGTGATAGAGTACACCGACCCATTCTGGGCCGCCCCAGCTAAGATAAAAGGCCGGAAACGAGGGGAATGCCATGCTGGTCAAAACAATTTTGAAGGTGTTCGACTTTCTTCGAGGCCCGAGGATTTTCCAACTGGTGTGGCATCTGCTGACCGGAGTTAGCCGTTTAACGCAAGATGAGAAAGACGCGGCCGGACAGGTTTTGGGTCCTGGCGCCGTGCGGTATGCCTCCGTGCGGGTGGCGGAGGGCCGGGTCCTACGGCTGATCTTCAAGCTGAACCGCAATAGGGCATTCACGCTATTCCACACGATCAATCTTCCTGCATCAGGCCATCATTCGAGGGGCAATCTCGATCTGTTGGTGCATGAGATGGTCCATGTCCGCCAATTTGAAAAGGTCGGGAGCGTTTAACTCTGGCAGGCCCTGAGGGCGCAGAAGACTGCAGGCTACAGCTACGGAGGTTGGAAACAGCTTGCAGAAGACCGGCGAACAGGCAAGCGTTTCGACTGTTACAACCGGGAGCAACAAGGGCAGATCGCCCAAGACTATTACAACCGGGTGATTGCGACTGCGCTGCCGGAGGAAAGTCTGGAACAACTAGCGTTTCAGCCGTTCATTGACGACCTGCGGGATGGGATACTGTAGGCCGGATGGATGGCGTTCTTGTTTGCGGTGGTCTGTCAGGTGGCAGCCAAAAGCTGATTACGTTCTTGGCGCCATGCCCTACGAGGTCGCCGCTCACAGCCTGAAGCTGTTCGCCGAGAAGGTTGCGCCCGATTTCAGAGGTTCCGTCACCGTCTGATCGGGCTGCCTTCCCGTCACTTCATTCCCAAGAGCTCCACTTCAAACTTGAGGGTGGCGTTGGGGGGAATAACGCCGCCGGCGCCTTGGGCTCCGTAAGCCAGATCGGGAGGAATGATCAACTCCACCTTGCCGCCCACGTTCATGGTCGCCACGCCCTCATCCCAGCCCTTGATCACCCGTCCCCCGCCGAGGGGAAACTCAAAGGGCGTGCCCCGGTCCACTGAACTATCGAATTTGGTGCCATCCAGCAACCAGCCGGTGTAATGGACCACTGCGGTCATTCCCGCCGATGCCTGTGCTCCGGCGCCTGTGACCAGAGTGTTGATCTGTAGCCCGGATGCCGTGATGATTGGTTCGTCAGCCATGATTACCTCTGGATTGAAATCGGAGGATTAGACCGAGTGACTCCCAGGACTGCCAAGAAAAGCAGTACCTAGAGCCACCGCACGTGTTTCCGCCTCCGCCATTATGAAACTCGCGGAAAATCGCGCCAAGGGATCGTAGCACAATGCTGATGGAAAAAGGCCAAAACGGTATCCGTTGTGCTGAATTTCGATTATGATGGCACCTACTTCAAGCCTGAGAGGACAGATCGATGACCGATGATTTCCGACAGCGGGTAGAGGCCGCCAAGGGCCAGACAACACCCGTTAAAGCTACCAATGCCCAAGACCAGATGGACGAAAAACCAGAAATCTTACTGATCGAGACACGGCTCAAAGAGAATGTTCCGCTCAACGAGCAAGCCGACAACGTGGTGTTTATGTCGGTGGAAGACTTGGACGCGGCAGCCGAAGACTCTTCGAAGATTGACCCACGCCTATCAGACCCAAACGTCCAGATCATCACAACTTGAAGGCTGGGTAACAGGGCCGCCGTGGGCGCCCAGATACTTCAAGAGATGGGATTTACCAACGTGACCTACATGGACGGCGGTATGGAGGCTTGGAAAGAAGCCGGGCTGCCAACCAAGGAGTAGCGCTCAAGCTCGATCAAGTCCCCAAAATATTCGGGTGAGAAAATTTCGTTATCCCCTGCTGAGAAAAGGGAGAGTGCCATGGCTGAGCGAGTCTGGGACAAGTTTCTTACCGGGCAGGACAAGGCCCACGTGGCGATGGGCGAGAATAAGCAGGTGGGCTTCGGCGAGAAGCCGGCCCTGCTCTTGATCGACCTCTACCGCTGGGTCTTTGGCGACCGTCCCCAGCCAATCTTGGAGGCAACCAAGGAGTGGCCAGCCAGTTGCGGCATGGCCGCCTGGGATGCCATTCCCGCAATCCAAACCGTGTTGAAAGCCGCCCGGGACGCCGGCATCCCCGTGGTGCACGCCACCGGCCGGGATGATGACGGCCTGGCTGGTTGGAACACCGGCCGCCAGGTCTACGGCAACTCCGACCGCAGCCCGGAGGCCCTGGAACGACGCAACCGCCGGCACGACATCATCGACGAAGTAGGCCCCATAGACGGTGAACCGGTGATACGCAAAGACTCGCCCAGCGCCTTTTGGGGCACCCCGCTGATCGGCCACTTGAACGCCCACAATGTGGACACGATCATAGCCGTGGGGGAGACCACCAGCGGTTGCGTCCGGGCCAGTGTGCTGGACGGCTGCACCAATCGTTACCGGATGATAGTCGTTGAGGAGGGTGTGTTCGACCGGCACGAGGCGGCCCACGCCATCAACTTGTTCGACATGAACCAAAAGTACGCCGACGTTTTACCCTTGGCCGATGTGCTGGAATACCTGGGCGAGGTGGGCGCCAGGCGGGGCACAGCAATCTGACGCAGGGCCGACCGGTAAAAATAAAAATCCCCCCGCAGCCCCTATCCTGCGAGGGTTATTTATTCCTTTACGAGATCGGAGAGTTTATATTCCAGCCGGAATCGGCGCACATGAAAGCGGAAGTTCAATCACGAACGTGGTCCCCGGTCCCGTCTCATTGGATTCTTCGGAAGTCCGGGTTTCGAAGTTCAAGCTGCCGCCGTGGCCCTCAATAATGTCTCGGGAAGTGGCGAGGCCCAATCCAGTCCCGTTCTCTTTGCCCTGGGTGACAAATGGCTCAAAGACCCGGGATCTAAGATCGACCGGAATCCCACACCCGGTATCGCTGACCGATAACCACCACTTGTCCTCCGCCATTTCTGAAGCGAGGGTCAGGCTGCCGCCATTCGGCATAGCGTCCACCGCGTTGACCACAACATTCATCAAAGCGCGCCGAACTCTGGCTTCGTCCATCTTCACCTCTCCGGAGAAGTCGAAAGCCGTATTCACACTAATGTTGGCAGAGCCCATGCCCTCTCTGATGGAGTCGGTCAGATTGCCCAGCCAATCCCCCAACTGTACCGGTTTGGGATCCAGATTTATCGTGCCCCTGGAATAATCGAGCAAATCCTGGCTCAAGCTTAGGAAACGGTTGACATCTTCAAGGATCATGTCCGAGTATCTTTTGCGCTTTTCGGCGTTAATCTCCGGGTTGGCCAAAAGCTCGGCGCACCCGCGAATAACCGTAAGAGGACCCTTGAAATCATGGACTATCGAAGCCGCCATCATCCCAATGACCGAGAGTTGCTCCGACGGAGCTATCTGTTCAGCAAGCGGGCTTTTCTCTTTCGCCGCCGACGTTTCACCGATTGCATTCGGGAGGTTGGCCCAAGCATTACTTAGGCCGTCAACCGGCACAGGCGCCGCTGGGACATTTAATGTTCTTGGTATTGTCATGGCGTCGTTCAGAATTAAATAGCGTCAGCCGACATAAATGCAGTGACCATAATCTTCCTGAAGTAGGCCATTGCAATTACATTATTTGTATGTTGCGAGTGGCCAAAACATAACATCCGAAGGTGATTTTTGTCAAATGTCAAGTCAAAAAAACCCTTGCCGTTAAATATATAGTATGTTAGGCGCGGGCCCAACATAATGGGAACCAACAAACGAAACCAGATGTCAAGTCGACGTCGAATGTCAACTCAGAATGTAAACTCGGAATGTCAACTCGAAGGTGTGATCCTGCTGCCAACAACCGTTGTGCATTGAGCCATGCCAAGATGCCCGTCAGCCTCAACGGCTATGTCTGAGCCTGGTGAATGGAGGCAGCGCCAGACGACAGGCGTTTTTGGCGGGCGGCCTATTCTGGTTGATTGGTCATCGTGCCTGTGTTAAATTAGCTTCATTAAGGCTGATCAAACTGGCTAGCAATGCTTGGAGAATCGAATGGCATACGTGACCCCTCGCGATGGTGAAAACCCGGAGAGCCTGGTTAACCGATTCCGGGCTTCCGTACAGCATTCTGGTGTTTTGCGCGAACTGAAAGACCGCCGCTTCTTCCGGTCCAAGGCACAGAAAGAGCGTTTGGCCGCCCAAAGGGCTGCGCGTCGCCGCCGCCGCCAGAACCGCCGGTAAGCCGTTTAAGAGGACTCGGCGACAAGGAGATTCACGACTGATTCGAATCGCCGCTGGCCGTCTTGAGCCTTGCCTCAAGTAATGCGAACATCGGGCCGCAATGTTTGCCGCCCACTTTCTCAAAAGGCCGTTGACCGGCCTTTTTCTTTACCTGACGCCCCGCCAGAGCGGGAGCGCCTTCGCGTTGACAGCTATATGTGGCGCTGTTAAATTGGATAAGTTGCCCTTGGCGCTCTGTCGTTGAGACCGCTAAAAGGGTAATCACTTTCAGGAGAGTTCCCTTGCCACGATACGATTACCGATGCACAAGCTGCGACAACGAATTCGAGCTGGTGCAGACCTTTGCGGAAGCAGGCTCGGGCGCCTGCCCAGCATGTTCAGGGGCGGGTCAACGTGTTTACCACGCAGTTCCGGTCATCTACAAGGGCAGCGGTTTCTACACCACCGACTACGGACGGCCCAAGGCGCCGGCAGAGAACAAGAACGGCTCCAGTGACAGTTCATCGTCCTCCAGCTCTGACTCTTCCGATTCCAAAACTTCGGGGGATTCAAAGTCGGAGACGGCCGAAAAGTCGACCAATGACAGCACCGCCAAGTCCTCGACCGTGTCCAACAGCGCCCCCTCCACCACCGCCAGTTCTACCTAGCTCGCGCTGGCCCTGGGTGCCCAGAGCCCCCCACAGAGTCATGCCACGGGGCCATTCCCGCAGTATCATCACGGTGGCATCCCCACGGTGTCATGAATGAAGGCGTTGATCCAGAGGGTTACCAGGGCCTCGGTTGCCGTTGGAGATGAAATCACCGGTGTGATTGGCCCAGGGTTGGTCATTCTACTAGGAGTTTCCAAAGAAGACGAAGAGGCTGACGCCGGGTACCTCGTGGAGAAGATCGCCAACCTCCGGATCTTCGCCGACGATGAGAGCCGGTTCGACCGCTCCGCCCTGGATGTTGGGGCCGAGTTCTTAGTTGTTAGCCAGTTCACCCTATACGCCGACACCCGTAAAGGACGGCGTCCCGACTTCAACCAGGCGGCGGGGCCAGAAAAAGCCGAGCACCTCTATGAACATGCGGTCCAGTTGTTCGAGAAGGCTGGAGTAACAGTGGCCACCGGCCGGTTCCGAGAGCACATGCGGGTCTCTCTGGAAAATGACGGGCCCGTGACCCTGATGTTGGACAGCGCCGACCGGCAACGGCCACGGCGGGGTTGATAGCTGCCAAACGGTTAACGAAACCAACCCATGCCATGAAAAAAACCCCGTAGGTACGCGATCTGCCCACCATGGGCAACGGTGTCCCAGACCATCTGCCCCATACACGCCGCTATCGTGCGGGGTTCCGGCACGTTGCCCAAGACAATCTTCCGCTCCAGTTCCTCTGGCGTTATGTTGGCCAGAAAGTCCCTTGTGTGGTCCTTCACCGCTTGGTAATAGGCTAATTGAACATCTTTAGAGGGCGCCTGCCACTGAGCCACCTGGGCGGAGGTCCAGCCGACTCCCCGGTCTTCTTCATCGGCGGGCATACCAAACTTTTCGTGCCAGCCCTCAGACGTCCAAACCTGAGTCAGGTCCCTGAACCGTGTGTTGATGAACATGTCGGTCACCCTGGTTAGGTGCCAAAGTATCCAGGCCGCGGAGTTGGTTTGATCCGTGGGCTGACGGGACATGGCCGCATCATCCATGCCCTCAAGAGCTCCATCAATCATCTGCCAATTCCGCTCCATCGCCAGGATCACCGGGTCAACGGGGCTCGCCATCAGCTCCTCCCTCTTCAAATAGCCGCTCGCCGCTCTAATTTTTTGGTTAGTAATGGCCTAATCGAATTCCAGGTCCAGGCTGATGTCCAGTGCATCCACTGAATGGGTTAGCGCCCCAACAGAGATCAGGTCCACGCCGGTCTCGGCCACAGCGCGAACGGTGTCGTAGTTGATTCCTCCGGAAGCTTCTACGACAGCCCGGTTACCGATTACTTTCATCGCCTCGGCCATCTCAGCCACAGACATGTTGTCCAGCATAATGATATTGGCCCCAGCCTCCAGAGCCTCTTTCACTTGCTCCATCGATTCCACCTCGACCTCCACCTTTATGGTGTGAGAGGCCCGGGCCAAGGCCAACTGGATAACGTCTTTCAGACCCATCTCTCTGAAGCGATTTGCTTGGATGTGGTTGTCCTTGATCAGTATGCCATCGGCCAGGTTCAGCCGGTGGTTGTAGCCGCCGCCCATGCGCACCGAGTACTTGTCCAGGTACCGGTGGCCCGGCGCAGTCTTGCGGGTGTCTACAATCCTGGCATTTAGTCCTTGCACCGCCTGGACGTAGCGGTTGGTGTCGCTGGCGATCCCGCTCATGCGCTGCATGAAGTTCAAAGCGATACGCTCCGCCTTCAGAATGCCGGCCGCCGAGCCCCGCACAATGGCAATGTCGTCTCCGGGGGAGAGTGGCGAGCCGTCTTGGAGTATGGCTCTGGCGTCCAAAGTGGAATCGACTCTGTGAAAGACCGCGATGGCTACGTCCACGCCGGCCAAAACGCCGTTGGCCTTGGCCCGCAGCATGCCGGTGCCCTGGATCTCCGGTGGGACCACGGCCTGGGTGGTGGGATCATTAAAGGTCTGGTCTTCGGCTACGGCGGCGTCGATCAGTGCGTAAACGTCGGGGGGAAATTGGCTCATGGCACGTGACTCTCTATCTCAAAGAAGCGGTGGAAACCTGGCGGCTCGGCAGGCGCAATTGTACCGCAACACGCCGAAGCAGGCTATCGAGGGATTGCGCGAGGTTAGGGTATGCCCACTACTTGCTGAGGGACAGCATCCGTTCCAGGGCTATGCGGGAGTCCCGCTGTATGTCTTCTGGGACCGTTATCTCGTTATGAACCGTGCCTGCCAACAACCCGTCGAGCATCCAGAGCAGGTACGCGGGGTGAATGCGGTACATGGTGGAGCAAGGGCAGGTCACCGGGTCCAAGCAGAATACCGTTTTGTCGGGATTGTTGATGGCCAGCCTGTTGACCAGACTGACCTCAGTGCCCACTGCCCATTTGCTGCCGGCTGGGGCCGAGTTGATCTTTTCGCGGATGAATTCGGTGGACCCAACCATGTCAGCGGCCTGCACAGTTTCCATGGGACATTCCGGGTGGACCACTATGTTGATATCAGGGTAAAGGGCCCGCGCCGAGTCTATTTGTTTCACGGTGAACCGGGTATGGACGGCGCAATGGCCCTGCCACAACACCATCTTGGCCCGGCGAAGCTGCTCCGGTGTGTTTCCGCCCAACTGCCGGAATGGGTTCCAAACCACCATTTCGTCCAAGGGTATTCCCAGTTCCAGGGCCGTGTTGCGCCCAAGGTGCTGGTCAGGCAAAAACAAAACCCGCTCTGACTGGGTGAAGGACCACTCAAGCACCGCCTTGGCGTTGGACGAGGTGCATACGACGCCGCCGTTCCGGCCACAAAGGGCCTTGATCCCAGCGATGGAGTTCATGTAGGTGACAGGCAAGATACTGCCCGGTCCCAGAGCATCTACCAGGTCGGTCCAAGCGTCATCCACGTCTTCCATGGGCGCCATGTCGGCCATGGAACAGCCGGCAGTCATATTGGGCAGAATCACCTTCTGATGTGGGGCTGCCAGTATGCAGGCGGTCTCCGCCATGAAATGGACGCCGCAGAAGATGATGTAATCTGCATCGTGACGGGTGGCGGCTTCCCGGGACAGAAGGTAGGAGTCGCCCTGGAAGTCGGCGTACTTAATCACCTCTTCCCGCTGGTAGTGATGGCCCAAGATCGTGACTGAACTGCCCAGTTGTTTGCGGGCCTCGCCGATCCTGCGGTCCAGCTCCTCGGTGGAGTAGTGCAAGTATTCAGGAGGGATCTCCTGCCAGCGGACGTTGACGACCATTTCCTCGGCCAAGGATTTGGACGGAAGCTCATCTTCGGTTTTACAAAAAGCCGAATGCTCAAGTTCGGTGATTGGAACGATTGGCCGGCGGATCGTAACGGCCATAAAACTTCGCCTCGATTATTTACCGGTATTTACCGGGTTTAACAATTTAGCCTCTACAGCCAATGATCCTTGCAAAGACCAGGGGCTGGAGCGTTCAATTTTCACGTTTACCAAGTTACCTAAATGATACGCCTCATCTTCAAAGAACACCAGTTTGTTGGAGCGGGTTCGTCCCAGCCACTTTCCTCTTTGACGGCCCTCCACCAGTATCTCTTGATAGCGTCCCACCAATTCGGCATTGATCTCCGTCTGGATCTCTTCCTGCTGGCGTTCCACCCGTTGGCGCCGGCTGGTCTTTTCGGCCTCGGGGACTGCATCGTCCATGGTTCGAGAGGCTATCGTCCCCGGCCGAGTCGAATAAGGGGCGCAGTGGACCTTGTCCAAACGTAGGACGGCAAGCAAGTCCAAGGTCTGCTGGAACTGTTCTTCGGTTTCCCCAGGAAAGCCTACGATGATGTCGGTGGCTATGGCCACCTCGGGCACGGTCTCCCGAATCCGGCCAACCAGGTCTACGTACTCGGCCCGGCGGTACTGACGCCGCATCCGGTCTAGAATCCCATCGTCGCCCGCCTGCACCGGCAGGTTGATGTGCTCACAGACTTTGGGCAAGTCTGCGACCGCCCGGACTATCTCCTGGGTCATGAATTTGGGGTGGGAGGTCAGAAAACGGATGCGTTCGATGCCGTCAATATCATTCAACCTGGAAAACAATTCGGCCAGGCTGGGATTATCCGGCAGGTCATGGCCGTAGGCATCCACGGTCTGACCCAACAAAGTGACCTCTTTCACACCTCTGGAAGCCAGCGTCTCCACTTCCTGGGCAACCTCTTCGACGGGGCGGCTCACCTGGCGGCCGCGGCGGTAGGGGATGATGCAGAAGGTGCACATCAGGTCGCAACCATGGATGATGGGCACGTGACAGGTCACATCCGGACGGACCGGCGTCAACTGACCCACGCACCCCTCCCAGTCAACGCCTAGCCGCTCTCCCACCAACTCCAAGAGGGGCTCATACTGCTGGGGCCGCATGAACACATCAACATAGGGGAAACGGCGGGACAAATCGTCGGAGTTGGGCCCCACCATGCAACCCATGAGGGCCACGATACGCTGGGGCTGTTTCTTCTTCAAAGGCACCATCCAGGCCAGGTTGCTGACAACCTTGTCTTCCGCGCCCTGGCGGACCACACAAGAGTTGAGCACGATAACGTCGGCATCGGCCGCTTTTTCCACCGGTTGCATACCCATCTGCTCCAAAGCAGCGGCCAACCGTTCAGAGTCCGCGGTATTCATCTGGCAACCAATGGTCCAGAGGTAAAAACTTTTCATAAGAGAAGGTTGGGGGTGGTGGATCGCGTCTTGGCTATGTTAGATGCAAAACGTCAACATCCAAACGAATTATGACGAATGATTGAGTATATAGTGGCGGAAAGAGAGGGATTCGAACCCTCGGAACCTTTGCAGGCTCACGCGATTAGCAGTCGCGCACAATCGTCCACTCTGTCATCTTTCCCCAAGCATGGTAAATGTTACCAAATGGACCAATACCCATCAATAGCCGCTTGATTGGCTTGCGGATTGCTGTGATTCCCCAATGTGAATAGCCATTCGACCTTATTGGACATTTACTCCAATAGTTTAGTCGAGATTCGACCATTTGGACCATCATCCGATAAGATTTCGGTATTGACACCTCCTGGAACCGGCCATATGATTATTCGGAACATTACTGATCAGCAATAATGCCTTCAACCCACGGAGTGTGACACCCATGGACGAACTAGACCGAAAGATAATAGCCCTGCTGCAACTTGACGGCCGGGCTTCCAACGCCAAGATCGCCCGGGAGGTGGGCGTCAGTGAAGGCACCGTTCGCCGCCGGCTACGCCGCTTGGTCACCGATGACGTAGTTAAGATCATCGCCGTGCCAAATCTTGAAAAATTGGGCTACGCCACCACCGCCCTCATCGGTCTGCAGACCGGACCCGGAAAGTCGGACTCGGTAGCAGAGGCCATCGCCAACCTCGAAGAAGCTCATTATGTAGCCATCACGACCGGCGCCTACGACGTGTTCATCTGGGCCGGTCTGGAATCCGCGGAGGGGCTGGGTACCTTCCTGCGGACCAAGATTGGCGTCATCGACGGCGTTCAACGCACCGAGACCTTCGTGAACCTGTCCATAAAAAAACGGACCTACGGCCTAGTCCTATAGAAGGGAAATGAGCACCGATTGCCTGCTCCCTGAACCAGACAAAACAAAAAAACGATTCATCGACTGAGACCGCCGCCCAGGTGGCGGTTTTCTTTCGTTCTGCCTTTTTTGCAAAAGCGCGGCGCTATGCTATAATTTCGATGCGATTTCCTCCTGCTCGCGTAGGCTCCACAGAGCCAGGGCGGGCCGGTCTCTATACTGAGTTAAGAGGAGCCTCTCAAAATGACCTACATCATCGTCGAACCTTGCGTGGGACTTAAGGATTCGGCTTGTGTCGACGTCTGCCCCGTTGACTGCATCTACACCCGCGACGAAGACGACATGTACTACATCAGCCCCGATGAGTGCATCGACTGCGCGGCCTGTGAGCCAGTCTGCCCGGTAACGGCGATCTTCGCTGAAGACGCGGTTCCCGAAGACATGACCAAATACATCGCAATAAACTACGACTACTTTAAGAACGTCGATCCCTCTGAAATGAAGCGCAAATAATACCGGTCTCCAGTAGCCTCGAATTCTCCCGGGGTCGGGCCAGAGTCGGTAAAATAAAACCTTTAAAGGGTGACCCTTTAAGGGTTTTATATCGTTAGACGCGGGCGTTCACATTGGTGTTAGTGCACGAGAAATGGGGTGTTTGGGCTGAAGGGTGCTCCGGGGCCCCTGTACCCGGCCTGTCTGGGAATCAACGGATCCAATCTGAAGCCACGGCCAGGCGCCCAGGTTAAGCCAGGGCAGCAACGGCCGATGGGAATAGGAGCCCTCAAATGAACATCGACTCAACCCCCCAGTTCGTGGAAGAAGCCTATAAAAAGATGGAGCGCAAACTGGAGATTGTCCGGGCTCGTTATAACCGGCCGCTGACCCTGGCGGAGAAACTGCTCCTTGGCCACCTGGACAACGCCCAAGATGCCGAACTCGACCCCGGAGAGAGCTACATCATGCTCAACCCAGACCGGGTCGCCCACCAAGACGTTACCGGTCAGATGGCCATCCTGCAGTTCATGCAGTCGGGCCGCACCGAAGCCGCCGTGCCAACCACCGTCCACTGCGACCATTTGGTTCAAGCGCGCGTCGGCGCATCTTCAGATCTACAAGACGCCTTGAACGAGAATAACGAAGTGTACCGTTTCCTGGAGTCCTCCTGCCGCAAATACGGGATGGGCTTCTGGAAGCCCGGCTCCGGCATCATCCACCAAGTTGTCCTGGAAAACTATGCCTTCCCTGGCTGCCTGATCATCGGCACCGACTCCCATACTCCCAACGCCGGCGGCCTGGGCTCTCTGGCCATCGGAGTGGGCGGAGCGGACGCGGCCGACGTGATGGCCGGACTGCCTTGGGAGGTCAAGTATCCCACCCTGGTCGGCGTCCACCTCACCGGTGAGCTCAGCGGCTGGACTGCTCCCAAAGACGTGATCATCTACTTGGCCGGGGTGCTTACCGTGGCCGGCGGCACCAACGCCATCATCGAATACTTCGGACCGGGCGTGACCTCCATAAGCTGCACCGGCAAGGCGACGATCACCAACATGGGCGCGGAACTGGGCGCCACCGGAGACGTATTCCCCTTTGACGAGCGGATGGCCACCTACCTGAAAGCGACCCGCCGTCCCGAACTGGCCGAGTTGGCTGAGAAGTACAAGCACCTGCTGACCGCTGACCCAGAGGTGGAGCAAGACCCGGGTCAGTACTATGACCGCATCGTCGAGATCGACCTCTCCAAGCTGGAGCCCCAGATCACCGGGCCCCACTCGCCAGACCGTGCCCGGCCCATCTCCGCTTTGGCGAAAGAGGCCAAGGAAGAGGGCTTTCCGGACAAGGTTTCCGTAGCGCTGGTCGGCAGTTGCACCAACTCCTCATATGAAGACATGAGCCGTTGCGCCGATGTGGCCCGCCAGGCGACTGAACACGGTCTCCAAGCCGTGACCGAATTCATGATAACCCCAGGATCAGAACAAGTACGGGCAACCATATCCCGTGATGGTCAGCAAGCCGCACTGGAAGAACTTGGCGGCACAGTATTGGCCAACGCCTGCGGTCCCTGCATCGGGCAGTGGAAGCGGGACGGTGTGCCGGAGGGCGAACTCAACTCTATCGTGACCTCCTACAACCGCAACTTCCCCAAGCGGAACGATGCCAACTCCGGTACCATGAATTTCATCGCCAGTCCCGAATTAGCCGTTGCCATGAGCCTGGGCGGCAGCCTGAGTTTCAACCCGCTGACGGATACTCTCACCGGGGCTGACGGCAAGGAATTCATGCTGGAAGCGCCCAAGCCCGCCCCCGAAGTGCCGGCCGATGGCTTCGACCCTGGTATTGATAGCTTCGTCGCTCCTCCAGAAGATGGCAGCGGCGTCGATGTCTCGGTTGACCCAACCAGCAACCGGCTGCAGGTCTTGGACCCGTGGCCCGCATGGGACGGCCAAGACTTCACTAGCATGCCGGTGCTGCTCAAGGCCACCGGCAAGTGCACCACAGACCATATCTCACCGGCCGGGGCCTGGCTACGGTTTCGGGGGCACCTGGACAACCTGAGCGACAACATGTTCTTGGGGGCCGTGAACTCATTCACCGACGACCCCGGCACCGGTAAGAACCAACTTTCCGGTGAGCAGGTTCAGCCCATTCCCGAGATCGCCAGGGAGTACAAGGCTCAGGGTATGCGGTGGATCGCCATCGGAGACAACAACTACGGTGAGGGCAGCAGCCGCGAGCATGCCGCCATGTCACCTCGGATGTTGGGCGCCGCAGCCGTCGTCACCCGCAGCTTCGCCCGCATCCATGAGGCCAACCTGAAGAAGCAAGGTATCTTGCCGCTGACCTTTGAAGACCCGGGCGATTACGACCGCATCCAGGCCGACGACCGGATTAGCATCATCGGACTGGCCAACCTGACTCCGGGACAGCCACTAGTCTGCGTGGTCACCCACGAAGACGGAGAAGAGGAGCGCATCAACCTCCGCCACACCATGAACCCCGGGCAGATCGATTGGTTCAAAGCCGGTTCCGCCATGAACCACATGAAGAACGTAGCTGGGGGATAAGCTCCGGAGCCACGTTCAAGGTGGAAAGATAAAAACAAGAGGCGGGTCTGAGACCTGCCTCTTGTTTCATGTTAGTAGTTAAACCAATGGGAGCCCTGCTTGGCCGGTTTAACCCAAATCGTCCAAGCAGGCGTCCACGGGCTTGCTGATGCAGGAGAATATTGGAGTGTCCATCAGGGTGAAGGGCCGGGCTTTGGATTCCCGCAAATCCATCACCAGGTCCAAGAAATGGGAAGGGTCGTCGGTCTCGAAGCCCAGCACAAACTCCTGGTCGTCAAGGCCAAAGGAGTAGGCGGTGCTGATCTTCACGTCGGGATACTTATGCCCGATGACGAAGTGCTCGTTCATCAGGCCTTGCCGTTCTTCCTTCGGCAGTTGGTACCACTCGTGGGTCTTCACAAAGGGATAGATGAACAGGTACTTCCGGCCGACGATGCGCATGGTCGAAGCACCGGTGCCTTCCTGGCCCTCATGCTTATGGTCGTCGATATAGGGCGACCGGCGGGTCATGGCTAGATACGAATGGGGCTGGGTCAGGTACGGACCCAGATCGGTGTGATTAACCCTGGCCATCAGCTCATTGATGGCCTCCACGGACTCGCTGACCTTCCACAGCATGAAGTCCACGTCGCCGCGGGTTCCGACCAGGCTATAGCTGGACATGGACACGCGGTCCGAGAATTCACTCAATACCTCCGAGAACTGGGCCTTGCTGTTCTGGCGGTCCTTGGCGGGGAGGCGGCGCCACTCTGGATCGACTTTGAAAAAAGAGTACTTTACAAAATCTCGCCGGACTTGCTCTGTCATCTAACCCTACCTCGCAGCAACGGTGAATACGCAAATAAATGATAATTGACGGGACACTAATCTCAATGATAGCAACGGCCAACTGCCTGTGGCAATTCAACGGCGCACCGCTAGCACCCGTTGATTTCCCATCTGGCGGTGCTACAATCTTCGGGTGCCGCCTCCGAGTGACGTCTGCAGGCGGCTATTCTCCAACAGACCGCTGGCAAAATTGAGGAGCAGATATGGTAGCTTTGGGCTCGGCGTCATACACCTACGAGGTTGAAGAGGGTTGGGGCAAGCTCCCCGACGGTTGGTCCTTCAAAGAATGCGCGGCAGTTGGCGTGGATTCCCAGGACAACGTGTACGTTTTTAACCGGGGCGAGCACCCGGTGATCGTCTTCGACAAGGACGGTAACTTTCTCCGGTCTTGGGGTGAGGGTGTTTATCCCAGAGCCCACGGCATCACCATGGGGCCGGACGACAGCATCTACCTCACCGACGACGGCGACCACACGGTGCGCAAGTGTAAGCTGGACGGCACGGTCATATTCACCCTGGGCATCAGCGGCAAACCGGCGCCATTCATGAGCGGAGACCCCTTCAACCGCTGCACCCACGTTGCCCTGGACCGGCAGACCGCCGAATTCTACGTATCTGACGGCTACGGCAACGCCCGCGTCCACAAATACTCGCCAGACGGCAAGCTGCTGTTCTCCTGGGGCGAGTCCGGTACCGGAGAAGGTCAGTTCAACATCGCCCACAACGTTTGCACCGACAAGGATGGTTGGGTTTACGTTGCCGACCGTGAGAACCAGCGGGTGCAGGTTTTCGACAAGAACGGGAAATACGAGACCCAGTGGAAGAACATGGCCCGCCCCTGCGGCCTGTTCATCGACACCAGCGGCGACCAGACAGTGTACGTCGGAGAGTTGGGCGTGCCCATCGGTCCCAACGATCAAGCCTCTGGACTTGGCCCCCGGGTTGGCATCATGGACATCAAGGGCAACTATCTGGCCAAGCTGGGTGACATTCCGGAAAGCGAAGCTCCGGGCAGCTTCATCGCCCCCCACGGCATCTGCATCAACTCCAAAGGGGACATCTTCGTCGGCGAGGTTTCCTGGACCCACACTGGCAGCAGGCTCAACCCGCCCCGCGAGGTCCGCTCTCTACAGAAACTAGCCAAGAAGGGGTAAATTCCCCCATCCTTACCTTCCCCCGTGCGCGGGGGAAGGGACATGTTCTCTCCTCCTCGCAAGGGGGAGAGTTAGAGAGGGGCCTCTAGCCGTTAACCGCCCCCACACGGAGCAGACACCCACATGGAAATAAGACTCGGCAGCTTGGTGCGGGACGCCCAGGAGGCCCAGGGGACGACGATCATCATCGACGTGTTCCGGGCGTTCACCACGGCGGCTATCGCTTTTGACCACGGGGCCAAAGAGATCACCCTGGTGGCCGAGCCCGAGGAAGCGTTGAAACTACACCACCAGGGTGTAGGCGACTTCCTCATGGGCGAGGTGGCGGGCAAGCGGCCCGATGGTTTCGATTTCGGCAATTCCCCCTACGAGATTTCCCAGGTCGACCTCTCCGGGAAGACGTTGGTCCAGTCCACCAGGGCCGGCACGGTTGGCGTTGCGGCGGCCGCCAACGCTTCCGAAATCTACCTTGGTTCCTTTGTCGTCGCCCAGGCCACGGTGGACGCCATCAGGAGCGATGGGCCAGGCTTGGTTTCAATCATCGCCATGGGAGACCAGGGGGTTATCCGGTCCGACGAAGACGAGCACTGCGGGATCTACCTGAGGAATCTGCTGGAAGCGCGGAAGCCCGACTTTGACGCAGTGAAGACCCTGATCCTGAAGGGCGGGGCAACCCAGAAATTCTTCGACCCGGAGCAGCCCCAATTCCACCCGGAGGACGTGAGCCTGGCCTTGGAAGCCGACCGTTACGCCTTCGCCATGAAGATCAGCCGGGAAGACGGCCTGCTGGTCGCCCGCAAGCACGGGGGCTAGCCTCTCACTAGAACCGGCGGAGCCTCAGATGCTCTCCTCCTGGTACTTTAGACTCACTACCGCCGATTAAGTCGGATGCTAGTTGAGCCATGCCCGTGGCCCAAAGAATGCCCTTGCGTCCCGCCCCTGTGGCAACGTACAGGTTGTCCCATCCGGTGACTTTGTCGACGATGGGCAGCCCGTCTGCCGATAATGGGCGGAGACAGGCGGTCTGCTGCACCAGTTCAGCCTCGCGCATGCCCGGGATCATCTTCAAGAAATCGGCCATGATGCTATCCCTGGCGGCTGAGGTAGGGTTCTCATCGAAACCGGCATGTTCCTCGGTGGTGCCCGCCCAGATCAGTCCGTCTGGCTTGGTCGCCACGTAGCTGTGATTGTAGTTGACGGCCAAGCCAAGGGGTTCGTTCTCGGAACGGAGACGCAAGATCTGTCCCTTAAGTGGAGTCACGGGTATTTCCACGCCACACCATGCGGAGGCCTCTTGGGTCCACGGCCCCATGGCCAAGACCACCGCACCCGCGTCGATCCGCCCGTTTTCCAACGTTACCCCGGTGCACCGGCCACCCGCGCTGATCAGTCCCGTGGCCCTGCGTTGAATCATCTCAACACCATACCCTTCGGCGGCGCGCATGGCCGCCAGCACCAGCCGGTAAGGTTCCAGGGCGCCCGGACTCTGTTCATAGAGCGCGCCCAGGCATTCAGAGCTGACTTGAGGCTCCAACTCCCTGGCTTGGGCATTGTCCACCCACTCGATCTTGAAGCCCTCCACGGCCCGCATCCACTCCAATTCCTTCTTGGCGGTCCGGACCGTTTCGTCGTCAAATGCCAGGTTGAGCCGGTCCCGCAGCTCGAAGGCCACATCGATACCGGTGGCCTCTTGAAGCTCCACGGCCAGGTTCTTGTGACGGTCATAGCACCAGAGGCTAAATTCCAGCAAAGGTTCGGGAAGGCCGATCCCAGTCACTGGGTCCAGGCCGCCAAAGGCGAACCCTGAAGCGTGGCTGCCCACCGAGTCCTTCTCCAAGATGGTCACCTTGAAGCCCCGCTGGCCCAGAAAATAGCCGCTGAGGCAGGCAACGATCCCACCGCCGATGATCACCACGTCGCTAGAACCGGTGGTCAATTTCTAATCCTCTCTTTTCCCGCCCTCGTCCTGCCCAGGCACGGGCAAGCCGTTATGCAATTCACCGGGCTTAACATAGGCACTCCGAGTGACGGCGTTATAACCCCTTGAACCAGACCTCGAACCGGTCGAGGTGTGCGGTGTCGCCCTCGACCGCCAGGTTGCCGGAACTGATGCCATCCGCGGCGGTCAGCCGACCGTAGGTGAACAGCAAGTACTGCTCGGCTGTCGCTCCAAGCGTAAGGTCTGCCTGGGAAACATCATCAAGGCCAGTGGGGCCCATCTCGAATGTGTCGCCCGTTACGCTCATCTTGAACTGGCCAGCATCAACATTGAATCCGTAGGTCACTGGCTTGGCCAGTCGGGCTGAGGGACGGAAGCACATACCCAACCACGTCGGCGACATTTCTATAAGTATCCGCACGCAATCCGGGTCCAGACCAGCATCGGGTTGAAAGGCGGAGCGCATATCCCAATCGTGAATGGCTAATTCCTGGATGCGTAATTCCACGTAGGAAGCCGCGGTCATGGCGCCGCGGCGTACGTGCCAGCACAGCGTGTCCCATGAGCCGTCACCAAACGCATCGAACTGGCGATGGAGCTCTTCGTAGCTGGCATCGAAAGCATTGAGATAGTTGCCAGCCAGCTGATTCCGGCGGTCGATGTCACGCTGGGCGTTGGTTGCGGATAATGCTGCCGGCTGCGGAGGCACGAAACCAGCCGGCGGATTGGAATCGCCCCCTCGGCCCCGCGCCATGCTTTCGGCCTGCCTCTCCGCGCCGCCGAGCAGGTGGCTAACAACGTCCCGCACTTGCCATTCGGCGCAGGCGCTGGGCAGTTCCCACTGCTCGGCGGTCAATTCGCCCAGGTATTGCCTTATGCTTGCCGCCAATTGCTTGGCCACCGCCACACGCCGCTCAATCTCAGTCATATAACCCGCTCCAGTGTGCCTATTTGCCCGTTTTAACCAGACCGTAGTCACTTGATCGTTTGGGCCGGACCCTCCCAGTGGCGTCAGCTTGCTTCAAAGCTGTCATTTTGAGGCGTTCGCCGAAAAATCTCGTTGCCAGAACTCCAGCGATGACCGAGAACAATGAGACCCCTCGTTACGCTCGGAGCTTGTGAGTAAATCGGTTTGTTATGCCTTCCCGTGCTGACCCGGAAATGAGGATAATAGAGGAAACTGGCGCCTTGGGGGAAGTGATGAGTGAA
>MUCT01000036.1 GCA_002816585.1 SAR202 cluster bacterium Io17-Chloro-G6
GCGCCGGCCTTTCCTCCATGAATCATCCTCCTCACCCCTAAGATGACTTCTATACTACTATTGCCACCTCGCCTCCAATCAGATGCGATTGCCCTGAGACGAGACCTGCGTAGAAAAACCGGCCCGGAAACCCGGGCCGGTTTCGATTCTGGACATTAACCGGGCCTAGTTTACGATGAAGTCACCGAACATGGTGAAATTGTGGCCGGGGAAGGTGCAGACGAACTGGTAGGTCCCCGCCGCCGGCGCCGTGAAGGTGGCCTGTGTACTTTCGCCTGGGCCCATGAGGGCGGTCGATCCAATGACCCGCGGGTCGTCCACCGGCAGCCAATTGTTATCTTGACCTGCAGCCAGGCCGTCGGTGGCCACAGCGTCCTTGGTGCTAGCCTCGACCAACGCCCAGTTGTGGGTGTTGACGCTGGAGGAGTTAGTGAAGGTCACCACAACTTCTGCCCCCGCTGATACAGACATTCTGCTGAGATCGAATTCCAAGGCGTCTCCCTTCACGTCGATACCGAACGTGACCGGTCCTCCAGAAGGCGGTTCAGTGGCAGGAACGATAGAGGTGGGAGCCGACGTCGAAGTGGGCGCTGCGGTCGGCTCAGCAGTCCTGTCCGCCGCGGGCACCGTATTGGGCGGCGCCGTCGTAGCCGTGGCGTTGGGGTCCGCCTCGTCGCTGCCGCAAGCAATCGCCATGAGCATGATACCGCTCAAGATAGCGAAGAATATTACGAGTGATTTTCCCATCTAACGGCCTCCGTTTTTGACAGATAACAGTTTGTTAATTTTGTCACAAGCATAATGTGGTGTCAACGAATCTACACACGAATGAACACCTTTGAATTCACTCCGGGGACTGGCTACGTCCGATCAAGTAGACTATCATAACGCCAGGTTCAGGCCCCCACAGGAGCGCGTGTGGACATCGGCAAGTTCCCTCCTTCCCTCCTTGAAAAACTATTGCAGAACGCCGGGATTTCGGACCCCCAGGTGATCTTAGGACCTGGCGTTGGGGAGGACGCCGCCGTTCTTGATCCGGGTGACACGCTGCTGGTGGCCAAAAGCGACCCAATCACCTTCGCCAGCAACCAAATCGGCCGGTATGCCGTGCAGGTGAACGCCAACGACGTCGCCTGCACAGGGGGCGTGCCCCGGTGGTTCCTGGCGACCCTGCTGGTGCCGGAACGCTTCACCGAGGACCAGGCGGAAGAACTATTCAACCAGGTGCTGGACGCCTGCAACGCCATTGGCGTCACACTGATTGGCGGACACAGCGAGGTCACCTACGGCATCGACCGTCCACTGGTGTCCGGGACTTTGCTGGGCGTGGTGTCCCGCGACCGCCTGGTTAAGACCGGAGGCGCCCAGGAGGGCGACAGCATAGTCGTGACCAAGGGCATCGCCATCGAGGGCACGGCGTTATTGGCCCTGGAGAGGGCCGACGATCTACGAAACGCCGGGGTTTCCGACGATATCATTACACAAAGTGCAAATTTGTTGGATTCTCCAGGTATAAGTATAATCGTCGACGCTCAAA
The DNA here is from genome assembly GCA_002816585.1 of SAR202 cluster bacterium Io17-Chloro-G6. The sequence continues at coordinate 1,538 of MUCT01000036.1, forward strand.
CCGCCTGTGACGCGGCACAAGTACACTCCATGCACGATGTTACCGAGGGCGGCATGATAACCGGGCTACGGGAAGTTGCATCAGCCTCAGGGCTAGGGCTTGCCATCGAGGAGGACAGTGTGCCGGTATTGCCACTCACCCGCCAGGTTTGCCAGGCCCTGAACTTGGATCCCCTGGGTCTACTGGCTTCAGGATCGCTGCTCATCACTCTGCCACCAGGAGATGTTCCCTCTTTACTCTCCGCTTTGGATAAAAAGGGAATAGACGGCTGGGAGATCGGACTAATGCTGGCGCCGGAGGAAGGGCTGATCTCCATCGGCCGGGAGGGCGAAGTTGAGTTGCCCCAGTTCAGCCGGGACGAACTGGCCCGCTATTTTAGCCGCTAGCGGTTCCAAATTTCATAGAATCAGACCGGGAACCAGACCGGCGATACCCAGACGCCGGAGCTACGACGTCAGACCTAGGCCATAAGTTCTTTGATCGCCTCAGCCGCCCGCTGCTGGGCAGGCACCGTGAGTGACCAATCGTTCCCCTGGGCGATGAACATATCGCGCTGTCTTCTCATATGAGAAGCGAAGTTGGGACCGTCATAAGCCCCATACTCCCGGCAGACCTCGATAAGCTTCTCCTTGGAGAACACGGGCTGTCGCCCAGCCAGCAACCCGGCAATGCCAAGCAGCAGGGCCAGTTTTATCTGTTTCTTGGAGTTGGTCTTTTCTTTCAGGTCTTTCACGATAATACGATATGAGCCGCCATCCAAATGATAGACCCGTGAAATGTCCTCGCCGGATATTTGGTGTTGGTCCAGAAATACGAGGCCCCGGTCATTGGCCTGAGGTTGCCGTAGGGGACTGCTATTGGCGTAAGGGCCGTTGGAGAGAGGCGACAAGAATTCGCCATTACCAGTAACAGGGAGGGCATTACCTGATTCGCTGTTGGCGGTCGGCGAGTCAAACTGGGCCAGGACGCGAACCAGGGCTTGGAAACAAGGGATCTGGTACTTCTCTGGGCACCGTTCCGCCAGCCGAACGGCCTCGTCAAGATGCGCTGCCACGTTCTCGAACACTGCCGCCCCCTCCACCTAATGACGCTGGCTACTTAGCGCCGAGCGGGCCTTGCGTCACTCCTCCCAGTATATCGCCGTGAAAATGCCGCATCAATTAATAATGACCGGCCCTATGAGCATAAATATGGGGCCGGTCCCATTGGCAGCGGCTTTAACGCTAAGCGTTGGATCCCCTATTTTCTCTGGCCGCTCAGGCCTGGCGGGCCTCTTAGGACTTCCGCCGGAAATCGGAGTGGTCAGCTCTGGTAGACCTCGAGCGACTGGCGGAGTTGGTCAACGGTTATGTTGGCCCCGCTTACAGTGACCGCCACCTTTTTGCCCCTTATTTTTCCCGGGTGTTTGATGGCGCCTGCCAGGGCGGTGGCCCCGGCGCCCTCGGCCAGGGTGTGGGCCTTTTCCACGAGAGTGCCGATGGCCCGGCGAATATCGTCGTCACTCACCAGCAGGAAGTCATCCAGCAGGTCGCGAATAATCACCTGGGCCAGTTCGTAGCCGGATTTGGTGGCCACACCCTCGGCGAAGGTGGTCATCTCAGCTTCCACGACCTCGCCCTTCTTCCAGGAAAGATAGCCGGCCGGCGCTTGTTCCGACTGGACTGCCAGCACCTCTATGGAAGGATCAATGCCCTTGGCGACGACGCAGGCGCCGGATACTCCCGACCCTCCGCCCAGAGGCACCATCAGAACTTGGACGTCTGGCAGATCCTCTATGGTCTCCAGGGCCTGGGTTCCTACGCCGGCGATGAGTAAAGGTTCGTTCACCGGATGCACGAACCGGTATCCCTCTTCTTTGGCCAGACGCTCGCAGTGCAGCCGGGCGGCATCGAAGTTGTCGCCGTGAAAGATCAACTCCGCGCCCAGGGCCTTCATGGCCGCCACCTTATTAGGGTTGGCGCCCTGGGGCAGGCCGATCATCACGCGAACACCGAACAACTTGCCGGCGCTGGCCACCGATTGGCCGTGGTTGCCGGTGGATGCAGTGATCAAGCCGCGCTCTTTCTCTTCGTCGGTGAGATTGGCCAGTAGGTTGATGCCGCCCCGGCCCTTGAAAGCCCCCAAGGGTAGGTACTCCTCATGTTTCGGGTAAATCTCCGCATCCAGCATTTCGCTGAGTCCAGCAGAATAATGTAATGGAGTCCGGGGAATATGAGGAGCGATGGTTTTCTTTGCTCGATAAACGTCCCGCAGTGTGGGGGCCTGCATGTGTTACCACCTTTTCGATAGGGTCCGACTAGCAGCATACCCAGCTTATTGACCCTTAAATTCAGTGTCAATCGCGGGCTTCGCTCCGGAGGGCCTTGATCCGATGGTAGATGAACCAGACCACGACTACGGCGATGATGCCAGCGATGGGGAAATCGAAGGGCCGCATTACCCGGCGAAGGTCCTCCCAATTCTCTCCCAGTTTATAGCCGCCATAGGCCAGGCCGAGACTCCAGGGATATGACCCGATGAAGGTGTAGAAGCTAAACTTCCAGAAGTTCATCCGTGCGATGCCGGCGGGAACACTTATAAAAGTGCGGACTACCGGCAACAGACGGGAGGCAAAGACCGCCAGCTCGCCGTACTTCTGGAACCACACCTCAGCACGGTCCACCTCGTGTTGGGTCACCAGCACATATCTCCCGTACTTATTCAATAAGGGCCGGCCGCCTTTGTAACTGATCCAGTAGGCCACCCACGACCCCAGCAAGTTGCCCAGAGCCCCATAAAAGCCCGCCATACCGAGCATCCAAACAGAGTCCCCCTTGGCCTCGATCAAGAGCCAACCGGCCAAAGGCATGATCAACTCACTGGGGAAGGGAATTGCGGCGCTCTCGATCCCCATGAGAAAGACCACCCCAGGCCAACCCATGGCGTCGTAGACCTTGGTAATTATTTCCAAAAACCATGTTTCTATGCCTAGCATGCCATAAGAACCTTCGATTTGACCGGGAAATAACGCGGGAATCCTATTAAACTCATAGAAGGCCCTCCACGAATAATGTTCTAATCATTTCTTAAATAAATTTAAAAGTATCTTTAGAAAAAGTATTGACGTTATCCAAAGCTGATGCTATTCTAATGCTAACCTGATGGCCCGGGTAGCAGTGTAAACCAGCACTAATAGACGGCGATACGGAGGGAACCATGGCTAGGAAGACAAAACTGATGCAGCGCGTAGAAAAGGAACACCAAAGGAACTTGGAGCGCCTATTGCCTGAGAAAGTAAACGAGCTTGGTCTCTCTGCCACGGCTGAGGAACTGGGGGTCAGCAAGGCCACCCTGGGCTACTGGCTGCTCAAGTTGGGTATAAGTGTACGGCGTGTAGCGCTTGCGCCCGGTGAGACCATGGAAGTTAAGCGGATAAGCTAACCCACCGGACCTTTAATTCCCGCAAGCACGTCGAAAAAGAAAGAGCCCGTTCTTTCGCGAAAGGACGGGCTCTTTCTTTTTCCGCTGATTCTCGGGCGTTCTGGCCCCCAGAAACTAATGGAGGCCTCTCGCTCCGTTTAAAGGCCTTTCTTTACATCATCCCGGCCGCGGGAGACCACCCAAGCCGGAAATCGAGGTCTCTTCCCCATCGATTCTCAGCCCTGGAAGATGTCTTCAGGCAAGAAAGCCGAGACAGTGACGTTGGGCAGGTCCACAACGTTGCTAATCTTGAGGTCGACGGCCACGCTGCAAATCACGTAAGCCTGTTCCTTGGTCCAACCCCTTTCCTGGAGCAGGTCGATCATGTTGATCAAGGCGTTCCGGGCCGCCAAGGTCAAGTCTTCGCCCTCCTGGGTCCCGTCCTCCCGGATGGGCATTCCCATGGTGGCGATGAAATTCCGGGGGGCGGCCCATTCCGGCGCGATGAAATATCCAGGGTGGGCGAACCGGGGGAAAGTTATGTTATGCCGGGCCGCCTCTCCCTTGTGGATGTGAAATTTGACCACTGCGGTGGCCCCCATCTCGATGGCGGTGATGCAGCACTCGGAGTCGCCTTGGGCGAAATGGCCGTCGCCGGCGGAGTAGAGTCCACCGGAAACGTTTACCGGTATCAACAGCCGGGACCCCTTGGTGAGCTGCTTGGCGTCCACGTTGCCGCAGTTCTCCCGTGGCGGTATCGTGCGCAGTCCCTCGGCGGCAATCGGACCTTCGGGCACCGCGTCTTCGGCGTCGGGAGGAAAGGCTGTTCCGCCGCGGTGCACCAAGTCGGCCTCGCGTTTGGTCCACGCTTCCATTTGCGTTCTGGACGGCGCGATCCCCGCGGTTCCCATGAAAGAGCCGTTGGGAATTCTTACGCCTGGCAGTTCCTTGGAGGTCGCCCAGCCGTCCTTCATCTCCCAATGGGCCACAAAGGGGTCGGGAAACAGGTCGCGTAGGAACCCGGCGCCGGGCCGGTTGCGGGTCCAGCCGTAGGACTGGGGAATCACGTCGACGTACTCGATCTCCAGCAGGTCTCCCGGCTCGGCTCCCTTGATGTAAACCGGACCGGTCAGAGGGTGCCCAACCTTTCCGGCGAACCCGTCGAAGTCGTCAACGGTGATGCTGGCGTTCATCTGCCCGTCGGAGGCATCCCGAGTCTCCAACGACACCTCTTCGCCGGGGTCTACCTCCAAGATGGGAGGAATATCCGGGTGCCAGCGGTTGTGGCCCTTGCCCGGATCGTCCTTCAGCCGCTTGCTCCGGTCTATCTCAATGCTCTTCATGCAAACTCCAAGCTATCAGCAGATGCGAGCTGAAAGCTGACCGCTGATAATTGTGGGCTTTAGATCGACCAATCGTCAGGCAGGCCGGGGGTGGCCATGGGTTTAATCATGACCTCCACCAGAGCTGCTTGGCCATTCTCGGTGGCGGTGATGGCCCGTTGCAGGGCCGGTCCCACCTCTAACGGGTCTTCCACACGTTCCGAGTGGGCGCCCAGGCCCTTGGCAACCACGCTCCAATCTCCGGTGAGCTTGGCCATCGTGGGCGGCGGACCACTGGGGCTTTCCATGCCCATCAGGCCTCCTCCGGTGCCTTCGTTATTAACCAAGACGGTTAAAGTAGGCAGGCCCATTCGCACGGCGGTCTCCAGTTCCATGCCCACCATGCCGAAGGACGCGTCGCCCAATAGGTGGACCACCAGATCGTCGGGCCGTCCCAGCTTGGCGCCGATGGCCGCGCCCAAGGACCAACCCATGGCGGCCATCCCGCCCATGCCCAGGTAGCTGCGGGGTTTGGTCGCGGTCCAAAAGGGCGACAGGTAGCCGCGGCTACCGCCGGCGTCGTGGAGGGCGATAGTCTTATCGGGGTCGACTAATTTGGCCAGTTCATGGACCACCCGGTAGCCGTTGGTGGGGGCCGAGGTGTCATTGAATACAGCATCCCACTCGCCCATGTCCTTGTCCTTGGCCTGCTTGATCTCGGCCACGATTTCCTCTTTAAGACCACCTTTGCCTGGGCCGACCCGCTCTTTCACCGCGTCCAAGATCGCCCTTAGAGCCAACTTGGCGTCGGCCAAGATGGGAACGTCGGCCTGATATTGCTTGTTCAGGTCGTGCTCGTCGGCGTTCACGTGGATCAAGTTCACCCCTTCGGGGATGGGCCGGCCGTCGGTGCCGTTCGGCAGCCGGTAGGAATTGCCCACAGCCAGCACCACATCGGCTTTGCGGTTCATGTGCAGCGCCGCCCCGCTGGCGTACCGGCTGCGGGGGTAACAACCCATGCCCATGGACAGCGGATGGTCTTCGGGGAAAACTCCTTTTGCCACCAACGTCGTTGCCACTGGCATGGACAGTAGTTCGGCCAATTCTTTGGCCTCGTCCCAGGCCTCTGCGGAAAGAACGCCGCCGCCCAGGTTCAAGACCGGCATATTGGCGTTGACCAACAGGTCGGCAGCCCTGGCCACTTCTTCGGCGTCGGGGGCGGCTTTGCGGCCGCGGCCCACAGGCTCATACTCCAGCGAGCCATCGGGTACTTCGGTCATCAACACATCCTGGGGCATCTCCAGCACCACCGGGCCGGGAGAGCCGGAGCGGAGGGCGGTGAAGGCGCGGCGCATGATGGCCGGAATGTCGTCTACCTTGGCCATAGTCCCCCGCCATTTGACCAGCGTGTCGAAGATGCTGGCGGAGACTTCTTGCTGCACCTCTTTGCCGAGCTGGGCCAGAGGTACCTGTCCCATTAAGAGCAGCACGGGGATGTTGTCGGCGTAGGCTCCGGCGATGCCGGTCAATGTGTTGGTGGCGCCGGGCCCGGTGCCGGTCATGGCCACACCTACTTTGCCGGTGGCCCGGGCGTAACCGTCGGCGATCTCCACGCCCAGCCTCTCGTTCCTAGCAGCAAAGACTTTGATGGTCTCCGAGTTTCTGAGACCCGTCCAAAGGGGATTCAGACCACCGCCTTGGAATCCGGCGATGTACTCTACTCCTTCCTTTTCCAGGGCACGAACTATGGCATCTGCACCACGCATGATTCCTCTCTCTACCTAGTCAATTTGGCCACGGGCATCCAAAGAGGTTGGCCAGCCTCAGATTGGGGGGATGATACGCTCACGCCCAATGGGGGTCAACCGGCTGGGCCGAGTGTAACGCTCTTGGGTTAGTGTAGCGTTCTCGGGTCACAATCCCTATGATGATTGGGTCTGGAGTCTGGTCTGTGAGATGCTCGATGATTACCGTACGGGTACCGATTCTCCTGCCTTTACTGCTCTCGCTATTTGTGTTTCTAGCTTGTGGCTCTGCTTCCACGGCTACACCGGCTCCCATGCCCACGGCAGCCCTCGAACCGGATGCTGGGTTGGCGGAGATTGGGGTCCGCTACAAGCACAATCTTTACACTCATTGCGGAATCCGGTACGCCAACTTCGATGGGCGGAGGTGGCTTGCCGACCCAATACTGACAAACAATGAGGGGGTGAGCCCTCCGCCGGGCTGGGGAAACCCCAGCGATCCCGGCACCATGGAGTTGCTCACCAAAGACCGGGCGATGTTCCTCTCACATTCCGGGGTACAGGCGTTTTTCGAACCTGCTCCGGAAGATTATGAATTCAAGATTTGCCTGTGAGCCGGTCTTCTCCGACTGCCCAGATGACTCCACGCCTCCTGTCCCAAGCAGTGATCCCGTTCGGGTCCGTAGCACACCGCTATTGTTGACCCTGCCAGAGGCGAAGGGTATCATCCGTTCAAATTCCGCCGAATCGAGCCTACTTGTGCTTCGGTCGCAGTCGCATTTAGGCATCCCAGAAAGAACCTGCGCGGCGGCCAGATGAGGGTGAAAAATGCCATCAGCCAGTGAGATGATCGTACAGACCCTGGAGGAGGCCGGCATAGACCATGTCTTCGGCATCCCCGGAGGCGGGACCGGCCAGATTTTCCAGATCCTTGAAACCAAGAAGGACACCATTACGACGATATTGGTGCGTCACGAGCAGGTGGCGGCGATCATGGCCGACGCCTACGGCCGGGCCGCCGGGAAGCCGGCCGCCATCATGGGTCAAGGACTGTTCATGGGGTCGAACGCTTCGTTCGGAATCATGGAGGCCATGCTCAGCAGCTCCCCAATGGTGGTGATCACCGACACCTCAGACGGTGGAGCCGCCCAGCGCCCCGCCAACCAGTCGGGGGCCGGGGAGTACGGCAGCATCGACCTCCAAGCCATTTTCAAGGCCATGACCAAATACACCACCTTGGCCACCAACCCCAAGGAGGCCGTACTGGGCGCCCAACTGGCCATCAAACACTCCATGAGCGGCCGTCCCGGTCCCACAACTCTGCTCATGCGCTCGGCGGCCATCGGAGGCCAGGTAGACGTGGAATCCCCTCCATTCATCCATAATGCCTCCGGGTTCCTGAACACCGTGAAGCCGGCCAGCGCGCCCGTGGACATCCAACGGGCCATCCAGATATTGAACGAGTCGCGCAGGCCGGTGATCATCGCCGGCAACGGAGTGCACGTGGCCGGGGCTCATTCCCAGCTACAGGAATTTGCCGAACAATGGGGCATGCCAGTCGCCACCAGCTACAAGGGGAAGAGCGCCATCTCGGAGGACCACCCCCTCTCCCTGGGCATGGTCGGCACCTACGGCCAGGACACTGCCAACAGGGCGGTCGGCGATGCCGACACCGTGATTGTGGTTGGCGCTCTGTTGCGCTCCCAAGAGACTGTGGGCGAGCGTCCCGACATCTTCGATCCCAACCGCCAGCGCATCATCCAGATCGACATCGACGAGCGCAACGCAGGATGGTCCTTCCCGGTGGAACTGGGCTTGATCGGAGACGCCCGAGCGATCCTGGAGCAGCTGGTGGAGGCATCCAAGACCGCCTCAACCGGCAACGCCGCCAACCGGAAAGAATGGACCGATGGCCTGTCCGGCCGCCGCGACTCCGGCGCATTCTACGACCAGCCGGAGATGCACGTGGATAGCTCACCGGTAACGCCCCAGCGGCTGGTGGCCCAACTGCAGGCGACCATGGACCCCTCCACCATTTTCGCACTGGACGCTGGGAACAACCGCACCTGGATGGCCCATCTTTACCGGGCCCGCCAGGCCAATACTTTCTACTGCCCCGGCGGCACCGCCGGGATGGGTTGGGCGCTGCCCGCCTCAGTGGGTCTGAAGCTGGTTTTCCCCGACCAGCCAGTGGTTTCCGTAACCGGCGACGGCGGCTATATGATGACCGTCAACGCCATATCCACGGCGGTTCAATACGACCTGCCCATCATCTGCGTGGTGTTCAACGACGGCGTGCTGGGCATGGTCCACGACCACCAGCCCGAGGGCCACAAGATAGCCTCCGAGTTCTTCCCCACCAACAATGCAACCGTAGCCCAGGGCATGGGCGCTTTCGGGGTCCAAGTCAACGACTCCAAAGACCTGCCCGACGCGCTGAGAGCGGCCCAGGCATCCGGGAAGCCGGCGGTGGTCGACGTTCTGGTCGACCCTGGCCCCAGCCCTGACGACTGGCGGGCGGGCGCCTGGCGGGCAGGCCAGACCTAAGCCGCCTAGTTACGCCATCAGGAGGCAATAGCCATGCCCAACACACTGAATGAGAAGATTGCGCTGGTCACTGGCGCTGGTTCCGGAATCGGCCGGGCCACTTCCCTGGTCTTGGCCCGCGAAGGGGCGACCATTGTGGTGTCGGATGTCAATGCAGATGGCGGCGAGGAGACTCTTAGCGCGATCAAAGACATGGGCGGCAACGGCATTTTCGTCCACGCCGACGTCTCACGGGCCGCCGATGTCGAGGCCTTGGTGGATGCCACTGTCAATGCCTATGGGCGTCTGGACTGCGCCTACAACAACGCCGGTATCGAAGGCTACATCAGCGGACGCCTCCACGAATATCCCGAGGACATCTTTGACCGCCTGATCGATATTAACGTTAAAGGCGTGTGGCTCTGCCTCAAATATGAGATACCACAGATGCTCAAACAGGGCGGCGGCGCAATCGTCAACACCGCCTCGGCCGCCGGGCTGGTGGGCTCCAGGCAGTTGTCGGCCTACTCAGCCAGCAAACACGCCGTTGTGGGCCTCACCAAGTCGGCGGCGTTGGAGTACGCCAGAGACGGCATCCGCGTGAACGCCGTCTGTCCGGGGATCATCGACACACCCATGATGGACCGGCTCGTGGAAGGCCGGGAAGAATACGCTGCAACCATACCGGCGCGCCAGCCCATCGGCCGCAAAGGCACGCCCGGCGAGATTGCCGAAGCGGTGGCATGGCTGTGCTCGGACGCCGCCTCACTCGTCACCGGACTGTCCATGTCGGTCGACGGGGCCTTCACCGCTCAGTAGTATGGGAGATGGCCAAACCGCTTGCCCGCCGATCGTTTCTTTCAACGGTGAAACCCATGCCCGCCAACAGCCCAGAACAAACAGCCCAATTGCTGGCGGACGCGCTCAAGGCAGGTGACCTAGAAGCCGCAGTGGCCCTGTACGAAGCTGATGCGATTTTTATTCCGGATCTCGGTCAATCGGTCACAGGCGCCGCCGCGATCCGTGAGGCCTTCGCGGGGTTCGTTGCTGCGAAGCCCATACTAACGATCGAGACCGTAGTGTCCGCAATCTCGGGCGACATCGCCCTAATCCAAAACAATTGGACCATGAAAACCACCGAGGCAGACGGCAGTCCGGTGGAAGGAACTGGTCAATCGGTAGAAGCATTACGCCGTCAGGCCGACGGAACTTGGAAATTCGTTATCGACAACCCCTGGGGCGCCAGGTGAACCGTCGGCAGACCGGATCCAAATTCCCCGACCACAAAAACGCCTCTCCCTTAGTCGGAGAGGCTTTTTTGTTGGACTGGTAAACTGCCCGGTGATAATATGTCCGCAGATTCATTCTCGGGTTGAATCAACGTGATTTTCCGGTCCGTTAGCTTCGGGCCGGTCCTACCTATAGATGTCACCCGGAGGCCCCTTTGGCGGATTTGCTGCAAATAGTGGACCTGGCCGACACAGGACAGGTGCAACTTTCATTACTTGGCGTATCCAGCGGGGAGACCGCTCCGGCGGCCAGCTTCCCCTTCCCTCTCACTGATTCCGAACTGGCGGAGATACGTTGGTATTTCACCGAATACCCGGAGAATACCTTTGGCGAGGCGAAGACTCGAGCCGAAAAAGTGGAGGCGGGCCTAAAGACCCTGGGGCGGCTGCTGTATCAAGCAGTGTTCGGCTCCAGTGAGGAGACCCAGTCTCTTCTTGAAAAGTCCTCGGGTTCGGAGCAGCCCCAGCTTTCCATCGTCTCAACCCGGCCCGAGTTCCTGAGCCTGCCTTGGGAACTTCTGAACGAAGGCGGCGACGCCTACCTGACATCCCGGCTGGCCGGGGTCTCGCGGCGGCTAACCGCGGCGCCGCTGGATGCCTTCTCCGGAAAGATGCCCACGGACCAACTGAACGTCCTGCTGCTCCTTCCACCCACGGGAGACGGTTCCGGGAGCATCGCCACCGAGGTACTGACCGCCCTGGAGTCGCTCCCGGTGGAAGCGGTGGTGGACTGCCTTCGCCCGTCCTCTCCGGCCGACCTACAAGAACGGTTCGCCGCCAATCCCGCCCATTACCACCTGGTCCACTTCGATGGTTTCACCATTGATGCCCAAGGCATTTTGATGGAAACCGTTTCTGGGGAAGAAGGTCCCGGCGGGTCTGTCTCCGTCGACGCCGCCGAGTTGGCCAGGTCGTTCACTTCAACTCAAACGCCGGTGGTGCTGATCAATGCGTCATCATCCAGCGCCCTCAACGACGTTATGTCATTCGGCACAGGCCTGGCCCGAGGGGGCGTCCCCCAAGTGGCAGTCACGCCGGTCCCCATCGCCGGAGCGGGCCGCGTGCTGTTCTGTGAAAAATTCTTCCAAGGCCTGAGCGCTGGCACAACCGTCACCGAGACCGTGGCAACTATCCGCCAGGCCATGATGGACCATCCCCAACGCCCTTCCGCCACCGGCCCTCTCGATTCCTGGGACTGGCTCCTTCCAGTCGTATTCGAGTCCCGTGAATACTCACCGGCAGCCATAGTGGTGGAAGAAGCGGAAGCACCAGTGCCCGGCATGCCCCAGCCCGAGCAAGAAACTTCGGGGACCGACCTGCCCCGGGGCGGCCCTTATGGGTTGATTGGCCGCCACAGCGAGATGCTGGAGCTGGAACGCCAATTCCGCCAGAGTCCTGTGGTCCTGCTCACCGGGGACGTGGGTGTTGGCAAATCGGAGTTGGCTTTGGGTCTCGCCTCGTGGCTGCGCAAGACGGGCGCCCGTTCCGGCGGGGTTTTCTATTTGGCGTTCGAGGTGGGCGCCGGGCTGGAACGGGTCCTCCACGAGATTGGCACCGCCCTGGCCGGACTGGACTTCGCCGACCTGCGGTCCGAACAACGCCGGGCCTGGGTGGTGGATTATCTGCGAGAAAACCCTGCGCTGCTGGTCTTCGATAGCCTCCAGAACCTGGCCGGGTTCCCCACCGGCGCACCGGGCCTTCTGGATGAAAACGAAATGGCCGACCTGGATTCATTCTTGAAGGAAGTGGCCGATGGAGGCCAAACGTGGACGCTGCTGGTCAGCCGCCGGAACCAAGAGCCTTGGCTAACCGTGCCCCATTCTGACTACCGCCTGGGTGGGCTGCGAGCATCGGACCAGATTGTATTGGGTACCCGCCTTTTGGAAGAGGCGGGGGCCGATCCCATGCGCCTGGGTCCCGAATATTTGGAGATATTAGGACTGGTGGACGGTCACCCGTTAGCCATGGAAATCGCTCTGCCTTTGCTAAAGGAGGTTCCGGCTTCGGTATTGCTGGGTGAACTCAGGTCCGAACTCGACCAGAGCCAGCCGGGGGCCGACGAAGAGGGTCGCCCTGGCTACTTGACCATGGTCATGGACCACGCCTTCACCAGGATGACCCACCGCAGCCGGGTGCACCTGCCCTTCCTTTCCATGTTCCGCAGCCGGGTGATGATGGACATCCTGACCCACATCACCCAAGAGGGCGACGCCTACCGGTCGGTGACAGGCGAACAGCTTGGCTACGGCGCCTGCCGCACTCTGCTCCGCTCCGCCCGCGCCAGCGGATTCCTGGAACCCATCACACCCAGCGTCTACCAGATCCACTCGGCGCTGCCCTGGTTCTACGGACGCCGCCTTTACCGCCAGTTCCCCCAGAGCGCTATTCAGCAATTGGAACAGGAGATCGTCCGGGTCTATGCCGACACCGCCGATTATTTCATGGAGACCCTCTACGAGAACCAGGACGCCGGCACCACCGCCATCCTGGCCGAAGAGGGCAACATTACCCAGGCGCTGGCCCTCTCCTTAGAAGCAGGTCAGTGGGAAAACGCGCAACTTTTGGTCCAACCCTTGGCCCAGGTCTACCGCATGCAAAAACGCTACCCGGAACTGCGCCGCCTCCGCCGTCAGTTGCTGGAAACGGCAGGCGTAACCGCCGAGGAAGCCGAGAAAACGGGTGGCATCGATCTATGGCTATACCTGATGGGCACGGAGGCCAGCGAGTGCATCGAGACCAAGGAGTTTGACCGGGCCGATGCCTTGAACCAACAGCTTCTTCAGTATCTAGCCAACAAGGATGACGGCGAGACCGACCCGCGCACCGCCGCAGTCTTCCACCAGATGGGCCAGGTAGCCCAGAACCGCTGGCAATTGGAAGAGGCCGAAGGGCTTTTCACCCAGTCGCTGGCCATCATCGAGGGCGGAGAAGACCCGGAGCCGGTGGCCGACGACTACTACGGCCTGGGCCTGGTCTGTCAATACCGCCGCCGTTATACGGAAGCCAAGGAGTGGTTCAGCAAGGCGCTGGAGATACACCAGCGGGTCAACGACGCCGAAGAGATGGTCAAAGACTACCGTTCTCTGGGCCTATGCTCTCAGTACAAGTTCGAATACGACGAGGCCTCCAGTTGGTACCAGCGGGCCCGCGAGATACTGGAGGAGAACCGGGACGAGGAGACCGCAGTCTTGGTCTACCACTCCATGGGCACCGTCTGTCACGCTCAGTACCAGTTCGATGAGGCGCAAAACTGGTATGAGCAGGCACTCACCCTCAGCGACCGCATGGGCAACCACGCCCAGATGGGCACCGAGTTCCACCACCTGGGACTGGTCGAACAGGCCCGGGAGATGTTCGTTGATGACGCCGAACATTGGTATCAGATGGCCCTTGAGAAATGGCAGCAGGTGGGCGACCGCCGTTCCGAGGGGGATGAGTGCCGCCAGCTGGGCGTGTTGTTCCACGAGCAGAAAGACCTGGACAAAGCCGAGGAATGGTACGGCCGGGCCCGGGATGTCTTCGAAGAGATTCAAGACCTGAGCCGCATCTGCCGCACTTACGGCCAACTTGGCATGGTGGCCGAAGAGCGAAACGACATCCCAGGGGCTCTGCTGTGGGCTGGACGTACCTACCAACTGGCCGAAGGCAACAACCTGCCGGTGCTGGTCCAGGTCAAAGTTCACCTGTCCCGGCTAAAGGAAAAACACGGCGAGGACAATTTCGCCACCTGGTGGCGGGAGTTCGCCAACGAAGACCCCCCAACTGACCTAGAGGTGGACCCTGAAACCGTTCTATAACAGACTCGCCCACCGATCTGGAAGTGGACGCCGAGACAATTCTACGAACGCCAACGAGGTGCCAAATGGGAGTAACATCCGTCGAAATTAAGGAACGCGGCCCTTATGCCGGTGGCATATCATTCGGCGACACGGGCGCGTACGAGCAGTTGGACGGCACAGTTCACTTCGCCGTCGATCCGATCAAACCGGCCAACAGCCTGATCACCGACCTGGACCTTGCGCCCAAAAACGCGGCTGGCTTGGTGGAATTCTCGGCTGACTTCAGAATCCTGAAACCGGTGGACCAGCGGAAGGGAAGTCACAAACTCTTCTTTGATGTCGTAAACCGGGGCAATCCGCTGTCCTTGAAGAATATCAATAGCGCACCTGAAAGCGATCCCACAGGACCCGGTAATGGATTCCTGATGCGCCGCGGCTACACACAGGTCTGGTGTGGCTGGCAACACGACGTTCCCCAGACACCCGGCGCGCTGGGAATCAACGTTCCGGAAGCCGCTGGGGTGACCGGCCGCATCGCGGTCACATTCCAACCCAACGAAGCAGCGACGACTCAAATGCTCTCAGACCGGGGCCATCTGCCCTATCCTGCCAGCAACCTGGACCAACCGGACGCAGAACTGACAGTCCGCCATTACGATGCGGGGCCAACAACAATCATTCCCCATTCCGATTGGTCATTCGGCCGTCTGGAGCAGGGCAACGTCGTCGTTGACGCCAATCACATCTGTATGGCGTCGGGATTCCAGCCGGGCGAGATATACCGGTGCATCTACACCACATCCACCGCCCCGGTGGTGGGCCTGGGCATTGCCGCGGTGAGGGACTTCGTTTCCCACCTTAGGCACTCCAACAGCCCAGACAATCCCTGCGCCGGTGATATCCAGCACACCCTGACCTTTGGTTCGTCCCAGAGCGGGCGTTTCCTGCGCCACATGCTCTACCTGGCCATGAATCAGGACGAAGATGACCGGATGGTCTTCGATGGCATCATCGCCAATATAGCCGGTGGCCGACGCGGCGAATTCAACCAACGGTTCGGCCAGCCGTCCAACCTCCTGGAGTCCAGCACCGGCAGCGTCTTCCCCTTCACCGATATCGAGCAGACCGACCCCGAGACCGAACAAACCGACGGACTACTGACGCGGCTGGCGGCCAGGGGCAAGCTCCCCAAGCTGTTTATGACCAACACCTCCAGCGAATACTGGGGCGGGCACGCCGCTCTAACCCACACCGATGTTACCGGCGCCAAAGACATCGCACCGTCGGATAGCGTGCGCATCTACCACTTCTCGGGTACTCAGCACAGCGCCGGCGTGTTGCCCCTCGGTCACACTCAGCCCACCGGCGCCAGCGGCGTCCACCCCTTCAACTGGGTGGATTGGCGGCCATTGATGCGGGCCGCCGTGGCCAATTTGGACGCTTGGGTCACCACTGGCGCCGCGCCGGCGCCCAGCAAGCATCCCCGCCTGGACGACGGCACTGCCGTGCCTTCAGAATCGCTGAAACCCGCCTTCCGGGCCATCTCTAAGATCGAGTTTCCTGAACACTTGAGGCATCTGATCCGGCTGGACTTCGGACCCGATAGTGGAATCACGGAGAACCTGCCGCCAGTCACCGGGAAGCCCTATCCGGCCCTGGTGTCCGACGTTGACCAAGACGGCAACGAGTTAGGCGGCATCCGCCTCCCCGACGTAGCCGTGCCCCTGGCCACCGTCATGGGCTGGAACCTACGCCACCCGGACACTGGAAGCCCGGGCCAGACCCACAAGACTATGGGCTCAACCGTGCCCTTCCCATTCACCCAACAAGAACGTGAAGAAACCAGCGACCCTCGTCCTTCGGTCGAGGAACGCTACTCTTCCAGGGTGGACTACCTCGAAAAGGTGGAGACTGCGGCCCTAGATCTGGTCTCCCAAGGCTATTTGCTGGAAGAGGATATACATACGGTGTCCCAGCAGGCGGGTGACCGCTACGACCTGCTGGAGTCCCAGGTAAAGCAGCCACAACCCGCCGGAGATTAGAACATCTCGAACCAAAATCGACACAGGAGAAACGAAGATGAATATTGGAACATCGGTGCCCCTGCCGGCCTACACCATCGACCCGGCATTCATGGCGAAGAAGGCCGAAGACCTGGGCTTCGAATCCATCTGGTATGCCGAGCATGCCGCGGTGCCGGTCCACAGCGATAGTCCCTTCCCGGCCACCGGAGGAGAGATTCCCTGGACCTACTCCCACTTCACCGACCCTTACATCGCCCTGGCCCGGGCCTCAGGGGCTACCACCAAGATTAAACTTGGCACAGGCATCACCTTGGTTCCAGAGCGTAACCCGCTGCTCTTGGCCAAAGAGATCGCCAGCCTTGATCTGTTCAGCGGCGGCCGGTTCATGTTTGGCATCGGCACCGGCTGGCTCAGGGAAGAGACAGAGATGATGGGCGGCGACTTCGAGCACCGCTGGACCCAGACCAGGGAAGCCATCGAAGCCATGAAGGAGCTTTGGACCAAGGAAGAGGCCGAGTACCACGGCCGGTACTTCGACTTTCCCCCGGTGAAGTCCTACCCCAAGCCGGCCCAGAAGCCCTACCCGCCCGTCATCCTGGGCGGCATGGCCAAGAATGTGCTGCGCCGGATCGTAACCCACGCCGACGGCTGGCTGCCCAACAGGGTTACCCCAGCTGAGGTCGAAGAGAGCCGCAAGAAGCTCGACGCCATGGCGGAAGAAGCCGGCCGCGACCCCAAGTCCATCACCATCTCGGTCTACGGCCAGGTACCGGAGCGGGACATCGTTCATTCCCTGCTCAACGCCGGCGCCGACCGGGTGGTGGTGCGCCCCGATCACGTAGAGACCGAGAAAGAGATGGGAGAGCAACTGGAGCGCATGGCCGAAGCCGTCCTCCGCTAGCGGTACAACCGCTGCCTATTCCGCTCATGGTGAGCTCGTCGAACCACCGGCTAGGCGCCCTTCGACGGGCTCAGGGTGAGCGTATGAGCGGAATTGGGGCATTGACGTATGTATTGGACGTCAATTGGTTAAGAAGACCGACAACCACCGGAGGATGGAACACAGATGGACCGGACCACCGAAATGCTGGCGTCGTACGCCTGCCGGCTCAGCTACGAGGACCTGGGACCCAAGACCGTACACCAGGTCAAGCGCACGCTGGTGGATACGCTGGGCTGCGCCATGGGCGGCTTCGTGTCCGAACCTGCCAAGATCGCCCGCGGCATGGCGTCGTCGGTCACAAGCACCAACCCGGCGCGGGTATTGGGCACTGCCGACTACACCTCGCCCGACATGGCCGGGTTCGCCAACGGCGTGATGGTCCGGTATCTGGATTGCAACGACTCTTACTTCTCGCCTGGGGGAGGCCACCCCAGCGACATGATCCCCGCGGTGCTGGCCATGGCCGACCCCATGATCGCCGATGGGCGTTCGGTGGTTACGGCAATCGCCCTGGCCTATGAGGTCTTCTGCCGCCTGTCCGATGAGGTCGTGGCCGGCGACCTGGGGTGGGACCAAGGTATATTCAGCGTGATTGGCGCGGCCTGCGGTGCAGGAAAGATTCTGGGTCTGGACCATGAGCAAATGGCCCACGCGATCTCCTTGGCCGTTACACCGTCTCTGCCGCTGGCGGTCACCCGAAGCGGAGAACTATCCATGTGGAAGGGCTGCGCGACCGCCGCCGCCACCCGTTCCGCCGTGTTCGCGGCCATGCTGGCGGCTGAGGGCATGAGCGGTCCCAATGAACCCTTCGATGGCAAGCGAGGGCTCTGGGAACAAGCGGTGGGCAAGCCGGTGGAGATACCTGAGTTCCCCATGGGCGGCAGCCGGAGCGGCGACGACCCATTCCGAATCACCCAGACCATCGTGAAGAGCTACCCATCCCAGATTCACACCCAGGCGCCCATCGGTCTGGCCCTTGAGCTCCGCAGTGAAGTGGCATTGGCCGATATAAAGTCGATCCATATCGACACCTATAAATCGGCGGCCAGCAGCGCCTCGGACGAGCCGGAGAAATGGGACCCCAAGACCAGGGAAACCGCCGACCACTCCATTCCATTTCTGGTAGCCGCCGCCCTCCAAGAAGGGGCAGTCACCCCTGGCACCTTTACACCCCAGGGCATCGCCGACGCCACGAAGCGCGCCACCATGGCCAAGATGACCCTGTCCGAAGACCCTGCGTTCACCGCCAAGTATCCATCCGAGTACAACTGCCGCATCACAATCACCGACCAATCAGGAGCATGCCACACTGCCCACACCTCCTTCTCCAAGGGCCACAAGAATAACCCTCTGGATGATCAGGAGTTGGAGGCTAAATTTCGCAGCTTCGCCACGGGCGTGCTCTCCGAAAGACAATGCGACCAGATTCTGGAGACCATCTGGACCGTGGACGAAGCCTCCGATATGGACGACCTCTTTGACGGCCTGGTGGTGTAACCTCGGGGAACTCAAACAGCAAAACGCCCGGCGGAGAACCAACGTTCCGCCGGGCTTCTTACTGTTCGGACTAGCCGTTAGCCGGAACTAGGGAGTCAGGTCCAACGCTTCCACGATTCCGTTGAATGGCAGTTGGGCCGTCACATTTACGTCCCGCACCAGGTCCTGGCTGTCGGACTCGAACAGGCACATGCACCGGGAGTCGCCAGGAACGAAGGTGCTGCGGATGTAGCGTACCGGCTTGCCCTCAGCCGTGAATTTCTGAGATGTCTCGATCGCCGCCTTCTGCGCCCCGGCCAATTGGTCCATGGTCAACCCTGTTAGATCTCTCTCCACCATATAAACCGTCATCTCGATTCCTCCTATCCTGTTACTGGGCCAGCCGCGTTGCCGGTCTGCCCGTTTGCAATATGCAAGGAGGATAACCGGGCAAGATGGGCCTGGGCATCGGCATAAGTTCCCCTTTTTGCCACCGGAAGATTTTCTGCACGGGGAATTTCTTCCGATGAATTGGATGGCGGCATGGGAAGTTATTGCCATGTCCCAGGGGATTTAGCGTTGGCGGGTCAATAAACCAGGCCATGCCTGTTGGCGTAGCCCGCGGCCTCCGTGCGGTTGCTCGACTTGGTTTTGGTCAGAATGCTGGTCACGTGGTGGGCTACGGTCCTGAGACTGATGAACAGCTCGTCGGCCACTTCTTGGTTGCTTCGGCCTTGGGCCACCAGAGTTAAAACCTCAATCTCCCGCGGTGTAAGCCCGTCCAACTCCTGGTAAGGCGCCTCCTCGACGTCGCTCCCTTGCTGTGGCGCCGAGCCCCAATCCGCGGGAGCGAGTTCTTGGGCAGTATTGAGGTGCTCATCCGCCGCGGAATCTCGTCCTTGGGCCCGAAGCAGGAGGCTGAAGTTGTAGTGATTCCCCGCGTCGCCTGGGCGCAGCCGCAGCAACTCTAGATAGTGCGCTTCTGCGGCTTTGAGATCTCCTCGAATCTGCAGAAGTATCGCCACGTTGTTGTGTGCTTCTGGATACTCGGGCCTCAGACGTAGCGCCTCTTGGTAGGAGGCCTCAGCATCGGCATTCCGTCCGGCGCTTTCCAGAGCTAGGGCAAAATTATAGTGGGCCTCAGGGTAATCAGGCCGGATCCGCAGGGCTTCCTGGTAATGGCGCTGGGCCCGTTCCGCCTGTCCCATGTCGTCCAACAAAATTGCTAGATTATTGTGCACCTCGGCATACGCCGGCCTCAGCCTCAGCGCTTCGGCGTAGTGGTGTTCAGCCTGGCCGGCCTCGCCCATGGCGCGCCGCAGATTGCCCAGCCCGTAGTGAGCGTCAACGTAATCAGGCCGCACCCGCAACGCCTCCTGGTAACGGTCGGTGGCCCCGTTGAGATTGCCTCGGGAGTGTAGGAGCACCGCGTAGTTATAGTTGGCCTCTGGATACGATGGGCGGATCTTGATCGCCTGTCGGTAATGCTCGGCCGCCTGGCCTTCCTCTCCCTGGGCCCGCATAACCACACCCAAATTGTTGTGGGCTTCGGCGTAGTCTGACCTCATCTCGAGGGCACGCAGATAGCAGTCAACTTCCTCTTGCCCGTTCTCCTGCGCCGTACCGATATAGGCGACACCAGCCAGAAATAGGGTCTCCGCAGTATTCCGCTCCCCAATGCCGCCGGCCGTATTCTGGGGAGACGGGGTGATTCTGTACAGGGTCCTCCGGGGTAGATGGTCTCCGTCAAGGGCGTGAAGGCCGGCCTGTTGGAACTCGTACATGGCCACGTCGGAGGCATCAAGGACGTTTTCCGTTACCAGCAGTGAGCCGGCTTCTGCGGCGCCGGCGATACGCTGGGCCAGATCGATCGACCTCCCGATCCAGGCGTCGCTGCCTTGCAATTCAGTGGCGTCGCCAAAATGGGCCCCGATGTGCAGAGGCAGTTGGGGCGGCTGTCCTGGTTCCACATGCCTCGATTTTCCCGGCTCCCATCGCTCAAGCAACTTTAGGCTAAATTGCATCGCCGCGTCGGCGCTCTCAAACATGAACAGATGCCCATCGCCCTGAAAATTGCGGTAGAGACAGCCGTATTAGGATGCCAACGATTCCGCCAGATATCGGTATTCCGCAATCAGACCGATAACTTCGTCACGCGGAATGCGCCCCCAAGGAGATTTCTGGCGTCCCAGATCGGAAAATACTGAAGCGAAATATGAGGCCATAGTTGTGCCTTAAAGGGCCTGAGAAAAGAGGCAGTGCGGACTATCCGTGGAAAATAATAGAAGCTGTATCGGCTCAGCCAGGGGATCTAAGCAATCTCTTCTGTCGTGATGGACAACGCCTCTGATATTCTTTGGACCGGCAACTCAGCCCTCTGGTTGGCCTGGAGCACCACGTCAGCATTTTCTCCCTCAAAAAGACAATAGCACTTGTCTTCGCCAGGGATAAATATCGAGCGCAAATACCGGACGGGCGTGCCTTCCCGAGTCATTTCTGAGGTACTTTCCTTGGCAAGCTTGGCAGCGGCGGCGATTTGTTCGCCGTTGAAGTTGGGCAGATGCCGTTCAACTACGTATTGGGGCATATTGAGCCTCGCTCGCCAAATCAGCCTTAAAAGTCAGTGAATTATAGGTTGGCCGCCTGCGTCCGTCAATAAATAAATTTGCGGCCGGACGAGGCCACGCGCGCTAGCCGCCAGAACTATTCCTTATGGGCACGATGTCCGGATACCCAGTCGCCTACGGTGACCGTGATATACTGCCGACGGATTCAGCCACTTTCTTGACCTATTAACGGGTCTGAATTCTCAGCAGAAAGAAATCCCGCCCGGCCCTCTGGACCTCCACTCCAAAATCCTGGCTGGCTGACGATTAATGAGCACCCACAACAACTCAAACTTCCGAACACTTTTCTCCCAGATGGTCGAGAAACCTGAAGAAGACATCCAATTAGACCGTGCCGCCCTGTACTTGGCTGGTGAGGAATACCCGGAAATTGACGTGCCCTCTCACCTGGCGCAGTTGGACGCCTTTGCCTCGCAGATATCTCTCCGCCTGAACGGGCCAGGCCATCAAACCGCTCCAGCGGACCTGGCCCGCACCATCGCCGCATATCTATTCGACGAAGCCGGTTTCCAAGGCAACCACGGCGACTACTACAACCCGGACAACAGCTTCCTCAACCGCGTCTTGGAAACGCGGAAGGGCATACCTATCACTCTGTCCCTGATATTTCTTGAGGTGGCCCGCCGCCTGGGCCTCAGGTGCTCCGGTGTGGGACTGCCCGGCCACTTCATAGTCGGTCTGGACGACTCGGAAGATTATCTAGACCCTTTCAACGCCGGGACGATCCTCTCGATGGGCGATTGTCGAAACTTGGTCCACAAGATGTCGGGCGGACACCTGGAATGGACCGATAATTTCCTGGCCCCCTACAGCAAGCACGATCTGCTCTTCCGGATTCTGAACAACCTAAAAAGTGTCCACATGCAGAACGAGCAGTGGGCCAAAGCCGTCGGCGTCATCCAGCGGTTGGCGCTGATCAGCCCTAGCCTGCCGTCGCTCTACCAAGAGCAGGCCTGGTGCCAGGCCCAACAGCAGCAGTACCGGCTGGCCATCGAGTCTCTGGAGACCTACACCCAAAAGGTGGAGAGTCCAGAGGAAGCCAAACGGGCCAAAGACCAGATCGACGGCCTCTGGGCTACGCTCAGCAGATTGAACTAACCGCCCAATGGCCGAATCCAGACCGGAAAATCTTCCGTATATAATTATGGACATGGAATTCATGTCTAACGATCCTCCTCAAGCCGGTGGTTCCCAAACCCGGAGAGACCCGTGGTCGACTACGAGTCACTAGACGACCAACAGTTGATCCAGCGGGTTTCCCAGGTTGACAAGGACGCCCTTGAGGCCTTGTACGTCAGATACCAGACACCGGTATATTCCCTTGCCATGTTCATGCTGAAACAACCCGCTCTGGCCGAAGAGGCCACGCAAGACATCTTCCTTAACATCTGGCTGAAAGCCGGCAGTTTCAATTCGGAGCGCGGCCAACCCAAATCCTGGATCATGAGCGTGGCCCATCACAAGATCGTGGACGTCATTCGGTCGCGGCGGCGGACGATCGTCAATACCGACCCGGCCGACTACGAGACCTTGGACCTGCTTCCCGCCGCCGGGGCTTCCACGGAAGCACAGGTAGAACAGACATTGGAGCGGGAACGCATCATGCGGGCCCTGGCCACCATCCCTGAGTCCCAGCGCGAAGTAATTATGCTGGCCTACTTTGAGGGCTATTCTCAATCGGAGATGGCCGAGAAATTGGACCAACCCCTGGGCACAGTTAAGACCAGAGTGCGCCTGGCGATGCAGAAGCTACGCTTGGCATTGGAAAACGATGGCCACGAATAACCAAATAAACAATCCAGGTGGGTCGGCCCATCCGGAAGACATGCTAGAAGCGTTCGCCCTTGACGCCCTCGACCTAGGCGAGGAAGAACTGGTCCAGAATCACCTTGACGGATGCTTCCAGTGTAGCGATACGGTGGACCGCTACCGGGAAACCACGGCCTCTCTGGCCCAGTTGGCCAATCCCCAGGAGCCGCCCGCGGGTCTGCGGGCAGGGCTGATGCAGGCAGTCTTACGGGAAGAGCCCAGGGCGCCGGCAGACCTAGAGCCGCGATTGGTCCCTTCCATTGGAGACCGGCTGTTCGACAGCGGATTGGTTCGAGTGCTGGTACCCATGGCCGCTTCGGTCGCCATGGTGCTGGTTGTGTTGGCCGTGGCCATGAATGTGCGTACCTCCGGCCAACTTGACGACTTAAAAGTGGAGAACGCATCCCTGCAGGCACGACTCGACGCCAATATGGCCACCATGACTGTCCAGATGAACGACGCCGCCGATGCCGAGTCCGAGGTCATGGACTCCGTGCTAAAACTCCAGCAAGCCAGTTACGAATTGGCCCAACCTGACAATATGTCCCTGGAACTGCGGTCTCCCCACGCGGAGAGCCGCTCTCAAGGAATAATGCTGGTGAGCAGCGACGGCAGCCGAGGGGTGATCATGGTAGCAGGTATGGAGCCGCCCAGCCCTTCCACCAGTTACCACATTTGGTTGATGCGCGGCCAAGACAAGATGTGGGCTGGGAAGCTTGATGTCGATCCCCGGGGCTGGGGCACCGTGCTATTACAACCACGCGAGCCGATCATGGGCTTTGAGAAGGTGGAACTGACCTCCACCGCCTCTCAACCGGAGGCCGATATGGTGCTGGTAGGTGATCTGGTTTCAATCAACTCACCGAACGCACCGCGTTTAGTGACCTACGCCGCCTGGCGGTAACACTCCGGAAAAGCTGTCCCTGCTGTTCTTGGCCATCTCTTTTAGCGGCTGCTATACTCCGCGCATCTTTCTGTGGATAGTGTGGTGCACGTGTCGTCGTCAAGAACCATTTTCAATAATCCCTATGAACTGAACTGTGAGATCTGCGGCTGTGCAATGATCGAGCAGAAGTGCAAGATCAGGTGTCCCAACTGCGGATTCACCCGGGATTGCTCGGACCCGTAATGACAATCCCACAGCCGGCTCCCAACCCGGTCTCCATTTTGGTAATTTACGACCGCAAGAACTCGGCCATCGAAGACTTAGCCCGGGCTGCCGGGGTGGGCGTGGAGCTATCCGGAACGGCCAGAGCAATTCTGAAAAGGACCACCGAAGCCACTCAGGCCGACCTTTTGTCCGCCGACGGCCTACTTTTGGGGTGTCCCAACTGGAGCGGCATCACCGGCTCTCTGAAGTCGTGGTTGGACGAACAAGGTGATCTCTGGGAAGACGGCTCGCTGGCCGGAAAACCTGCCGCCGCCTTCGCCACTGGCTCCGGTCAACACTCCGGCCTTGAAATGACCCTGCTGCAGATGCTCCACTGGATGCTGGCCTGCGGCATGGTTGTAGTAGGACTTCCCTGGGGAGAGCGCATGCGCCAATCGGGGTCATATTACGGGGCCACGGCAGTGGGGGACGTTACCAATGAAGACCTGGCCCAGGCCAGGGAATTGGGCTCGCGCCTGGCGGCAGTCGCAGCCAAGCTGGCTTCGGCCTAGCTCGTTACTGGGTGGGGCCACCAATCCGGGTAGTTCCGAAGCTTTAGGTGGCGGAAGAACTGGGGTTGGACTTCCACGGCCAAGCGCATCGCTTCTTGCATGGGTTCCCGGATGGAGAAGTGGGCTTCATCGGAGGTCCGCATCTTGAACAGGTGGTAGCACTCCCGCAGGTTGAACTTGCTAATCACCCGCCGGTTATGGGCGTGGGTCACAAGGTATTGGGCCGCCTGGGGCGACACCTCCCGCACCTTCCAGTAAGCCTCTTCCGCCGGACCCACTGCTTCCTCGAACTCCGATCCAAGACCGGCTTGGGCCACCAACGGAGGGATGCGGTAGCCGTGGGCCACCGTCAGCGGTTGGGGTAGGTAGGACATCATCCGGTGCCGTTTGAATTCCCGGTATGCCCCGTAATCCAGCATGAACTCAAACTGGTAATCCACCACTTCGAACTCACGCAAAGGGGCGTCGTGGGGACCGAGACCCGCAGCGCACTCGTCGATTATCGACTGCCGCGATTCCGGCCCCAGGTCTAGCACTCGCTCCCAGACCTGCTTATAGGACAAGTTGGAGTGGCGGTACAGTAGAGCCGCCGCCAGTTTCTCTTCGCCCTTCTTGTCCCAGTGGACCAGGCGCACTTCGGGAGCGATCGTCCCGGACGCCGCACCGTCCGCTAGCCGTTTCTCAAGCGGGAATTCAAATCTACGGGCCAAGTTTTGCTGCAGTCCCGGCGCGCGCTCAAGATAGTCGACCTTGTCGGCGTACTTGATGAGGGTCGGAGTGATCAAACGGCCCTGCTCTCTCACTGCAGCACCAAGGCGTTGTTCCTCCAATAGTTCCGAAGAGACCAGCTTGGAGATGGCATGTTCCAAGGTTCGTGCGTTGGCGGTCACTCCCACGTTGGTCAGCGTCGCCGCGGGCAAAACCGCCCGGCAATGGTCAGTGGCTATCCGGCGCAGCCGCATGTTGAAAGCGCCGTCTCTTTCGGTGGCGATGCGAGGAGTGGTCTCCCGAAGATAGTCCATGCAGCCTTCAATCAACTTCAGGTAGCCTCGGAACAGGCCCTGACAGACAGCTTGGTATTCTTTCTTGATGGCTGGGTGTTGGGCCAGTTCTTCGGGGACGTGGAAGTAGTCCTTGGGCATCACCTGGTAGCGGGATGACTTTTCGGTATAAGACGCCAGCCGGCTGTCCTCCAGAGTGTCGCAGGCCAGCCGGGACACGTTCTCCACCGCCATGTGCACCACGGCATGCTCGGCAACCGAGGCGTGGCCGTAGCCCAGCACCCAGCGCTCGTGGAAATCCGCCGCCTTCTCCTTGCTCACCTGCTCCGCGATTTCGTCAAAGGCCTCTGGACGGCGGGATGTCATGGCGAAGGCAACGGCGATCTGCTCTTCACTCAGGTCATGGGCGTCCATTGGGTAGACACGCCTGGGGTAAAGCGGTCCGGATTCCTGATTTTCGTTAATGGCGTCGGTCATCGGGCGGTGAAAACTCCAGGATAAGGATACGGGGAAAGTTGCCTAAACTATTTGTGTTGAACCCGCCGCCGGACGTCAAGGATTACTCGGCCCAAATTTATGTTTATTGTTGCCTCCCACCAGGTAACAAACAAGGGCCTTAAAGCAGTGACCGCAACCCTCCGAAACCGCGCATCCTGAATAGGTGGTTCTACGACCTCACCATGAGCGGCAGGGCCAGTAAGACGTCGGTTCTTCGAATCTCGGCTTAGGTTAGAGCCCCAATCCCGTCTGGTATCTGGACCTCCACCAAGTGGGTCTTGCCCGATGCGATGGCGCTCTCCAGCGCCGGGCCGAGTTCGTCGACGCTGGACACCTTGGTTCCCTCGAAGCCGTAGGACTCGAAGATCTTGACGAAGAGTGGGTTGACCAAGTCGGTTGCGAACTGGCGGCTCGCGCCGAACCGGTCGCCCTGGAACCCCTTCAATACCCCCCAAGCGCTATCGTTGAACATCAGCACCACCGGGTGGATGCCATACTGGGCACAGGTGGCCAGTTCCTGGAAATTATACTGGAAGCCGCCATCGCCGGTAACACAGACTACCGGGCTCTCCGGCTTGCCCACTTTGGCGCCGACCGCTGCTGGGAAGGCAAAACCCAAGCCCAACCAACCGTGGGGGTGCATGTAAGTCCGTGGCTCGTAGACCTCCAAACAGCGGGTGGCCCGGCTGGCTGCCACCGTGGGGTCCAGGGAGAAGATGGTGTTCCGAGGCGTAACAGACCGCACAGTCTCGAAGACCTTGAGTTCATTGCCCCAAGTTTCTTGGAGGGTCTGGTGAATCCGACCCTTCATGGACGCAACCTCGTCCTTGAAGGAATCGCCCTTATAGACGTCCTGGCCGCCGATTGCGCTCAGCCACTGCTGCACCACCGCCTGGGAGTTGGCGACGATGGGAACGGTGGCCTCGTAGTTCTTGCCAATGGCGTCACCGTCCAGCAGCACGTGGACCATGTCTTTCGGCAGCCGCAACTGGATGCCGGTGGTGGAGCGTTGGGGAAGAATGGACCCCAATACGACCACTAGGTCGCAGGTGCCCAACCATTCCTGAACCGGGTTTTCCCCCCAGATGCGCCGTCCCATTGTCTGACCCAGGGACTGGGGATGGTCCTCGGGGAACGCCCCTTTTGCGCCGTCGCTGGTGACCACGGCCGCGCCCAGTTTCTCTGCCAGTTCAATGATCTGCCGGGTGCCGCCCTGCATCTGGACTTCCTCTCCAACCATGATGGCCGGCCGCTTCGCTTTGAGCAGCATTTGCAACGCCTGCTCCACTTTGTTGGGGTCGCCATTGGGGACGTCTGGCGCCCTGGCAGCCAGCATCTCGACATCGGCTTGGGCGCCCAAAAGGTTGGTTGGAATTTCCAATTCAATGGGCCGGGGCCTGCGGGTCCGGAACCGGTCGAAGGCTTCCATGAAGTGGTCGGGTATGGACTCCACCTGGTTGATCATCGCGTTCCAGTCGGTCACCGCCTCGAACATGCGCAACTGGTCTTTTGTCTCGTGGGTGGAGAGTTTGCCGCTACCGATGAACTCCTGTTCCACGTTGGTGGTGATCTCAAGTACGGGAGACCCAGAGAAGTAGGCCTCGCCCATCGCACCCATCGAGTCGGCCGCGCCGGGACCGGTGCTGGTGATCAGAACACCGGGTTTGCCAGTGGCCCGCGCGTAACCGTCGGCCATGAATCCGCAACCCAGCTCCAGACGGCCACCAATGAATCGCAGGCTGTCTTGGCTCGCGAACAGGGAATCGAATAGGTCAAGGTTGTGTATGGATATGATCCCGAAGACCGTATCCACTCCCTGGGCCTTGAGCGACTCGATCACGGTCTGTCCACCGGTTAGTTTAGGCACTTTGATCTCCTTGCTTGGAGTTGACAGCTTTTAAATTACTAGGCTGACCGGGTTTTCCAGCAGTTTCTTGATATCGACGAGGAACTGGGCGGCCTCGGCTCCGTCTGCTACCCTGTGGTCTGTGGAAAGGGTGGTTTTCATTATCTGAGCCACCGCCAATTCGCCATCGCGTACCACCGGCTGCTCTTTCACTGTGCCGACCGCCAAAATAGCGGCATGGGGCGGGAAGATGATGGCGGTGAAGCTGTCAACATCGAACGCGCCCAGGTTGCTGACGCTGAAAGTGGTGCCACTGTATTCCTCGTTGCGCAAGGTGCCGCTGTTGGCCCTGAAGATCAGATCTCGGTTGGAAGTGGCGATCTCGACCAGGCTCTTACTTTCGCATGCGGGGATGCCCGGCACGATCAATCCCGAATCCAAAGCGATGGCGATTCCCACGTTGATGGACGCGTTCATCTGGAGGTGGCCGTCCCGGAAGAAGGAATTGAATTTGGGGTGGCGGCCGATGGCAATGGCCGATGCTTTGACGATGAGATCGTTTACGCTGACCCTTTGTTCCGCGTCGAGTTCGTCGTTAATGTCCCGCCGGAACGACATTGCCTTGGTCATGTCCACCTCGACGGTGACATAAAAGTGGGGCGCCTCGCGCTTGCTGTCCACCGTGACCCTGGCGATGGCTTGTCGCATCCGCGACAGTTCGACGTTTTCGGAGGTCATGGTGGCCGGAGCGGCGGTCCCACCTGGAGCCGGGACTGGAGCGCCCTGTTCAGGAATATCCGATTCTACGATGCGGCCACTGGGGCCCGTGCCGGTAATGGTTGCCAGGTCTATCCCGCGCTCGCGGGCCAACCGCCGCGCTATCGGCGAGGCCCGCACTTCTCCGCCAGCAGCAGGTGCTGGCGCGGCTGCCGGGGCCGGGGCTTCCGTGGCAGCAGGGGCCGGGGAGCCTGCTGATTCAGTCAAAGCAGCTTCCGTAATGATATCTTCCGGAATGGCCTCCCCGGGGGCTGTGATCACGGCAATTAGTCCGCCTACCGGTATGGTGGCCCCTTCTTGAGCCACGATCTTCGCCATCACGCCGCCAGTATAGGCTTCATAATCAACAGTGGCTTTGTCGGTCTCAATCTCGGCGATGACCTCTCCCCGGATCACGTCTTCGCCTTCTTTCTTGAGCCAGCGGACCACCTTGCCCTCTTTCATGTCGTAGCCCATCTGGGGCATCACCATCGATGTGGCCAAATCTGCCTCCTGGCGGGACCCGGCGAACAACCGGCCCGGTCAATAAACGAATGGTTGCCTGTTGAGACCAGCCAATTATGGCCGGTGCTGAACGCTACATAGATATTAATGCACGTCACCCACCGGGGCAACCGCGGGAACACCGGTCAGAAAAGACCGGGGGTCTGGGATTCGATGCCACCATCTCGACAAACAAACACGGGAGCGGACTAAGTCCGCTCCCGTGGCTGAATTTAACTACTGATCAGGGATTTATTTTGTATTGGGCCGTGCTACATCATCCTATCGATGATCTTCTGTGCCTGCTCTTCGTCCAGCCCCAACTCCCTGGTAGCCAATGGCCCGCCTGTTTTCAAGACCGGCTCGACGTCTTCCAGAGAAGCCCGGTCGGACTCGAAGAACAACCCAGTGTATATCGTGTCGCCGAACATCATCGCTTTCTCGCAGGCAGTCTTCCAATCACTGGTGTTGTGGCCGTCGTCTTCCAATTTCTTGATCCGCTCTTTGAAGAAGTCATGGGTGTTGGTGAGATTGAAGGTTACGCAAGGGCTGAACACATCTATAATGGAAAATCCCTTGTGCCTGATGCCCTGCTGGATCAAGCCTGTAAGTTGCCTTACATCGCCACTATAGGCACGGGCTACGAAAGTCGCGCCGTTCATAATCGCCGAAGTTATGGGGTTGACCGGTTGTTCCACATTACCGAAAGGAGTGCTCTTGGTCGTCATTCCCAGACTGCTGGTCGGGGAAACCTGTCCGGTGGTCAACCCGTAGATCTGATTGTTCATTACCACGTAAGTCAGGTCGGTGTTGCGCCGGGCGGTGTGGGTGAAGTGGTTGCCGCCGATTCCGTACCCGTCTCCGTCTCCGCCGGTCACCAACACGGTCATCTCATGGTTGGCCATCTTGACGCCAGTGGCCATTGCCAGAGACCGGCCATGGAGGGTGTGCATACCGTAGGAGTTGAAGTACCCCGGCAGGTTGGAGGAACAGCCGATGCCGCTGACCGCCATTATCTCATGGGGACGTAGTCCCATCTCGGCGACGGCCCGCTGCAGTGCCGCCAGAACACCAAAGTCACCGCACCCGGCGCACCAGTCGGGGTCCGATTTGCCTTTGAAATCCCTGGGAGTTAGGTTTACAGCTGTTGTTGCCATGGTGTCACCTCAATGACCACCGGTTTTATTAACGTCACCGGTTAAACGGTAATTTCCTGATATGGGACGTACTTGTCGGTCTCTCCGCCTATTTGGGCCTTCACCCCATCGACGATGTGATGGGGCATGAAGGGCTCGCCGTCATATTTCCGTATATGACCGTCGGCCGCGTACCCGGTCTCGCTACGCAGATAGCGGGCGAACTGACCCGAGTAATTGTTCTCTACAATTATAGTCCGTTTGGACTTGGACAGTATCTCCATTATATGTTCGCCATGGAACGGAACCATCCACCTGACCTGCAAATTATTGGTCGAGATTCCCTCGGCGTTTAAAGCGGCGGCGGCTTCTTTGATCATTCCGAGTGTAGATCCCCAACCTATCAATGTCACGTCTGCTTCGGCGGTTCCTTCGAGAACGGGAGGGTCTATATCATCCAGAATGGTTTCGAACTTCCTGGCCCGTTTCTCCACCATCTGCCGCCTTCTGTGGGGATTGGTGAACTCGTCGCTCAACAAAGTAGAGTCTTCGTCGTGTTCGTCGGTCGCGGCCACGTGGACAAATCCTTCAATACCGGGGAGAGCCCTGGGTGAGATGCCGCTTTTGGTGTCCTTATAACGGAGGTACCCGTCGGTATCCGACGGTTCGGTGATCAGCGCTCCCCGGTCTATATGGGGGTGCATGTTGATCTTGTCCGGGTCAACGCTGAACCGGCCCTCGGAGATGTAGAGGTCCGAAATGACAATCGCCGGACACTGATACTTATCTGTTAGGTTGAACACTTCCGGCATGGTGTTGAAGGCGTCTAGGGAGTCGGTTGGCGTTACGATGATCCGCTCGAAATCTCCCTGGCTGGCTCCAAGCGCCTGCCAGAGGTCGCCCTGCTCTGTCTTGGTGGGCACGCCGGTGGATGGGCCGGCCCGCTGCACGTTGATGAAGACCGCTGGGATCTCCATCATTGCGGCCGCGCCGATCGCCTCGGTCATCAAGGCGAACCCGCCGCCGGATGTGGCGCACAGAGACCGGGTTCCGGCTTGGGCAGCGCCCACCACCATATTGGCGACTCCAATTTCGTCCTCAACCTGCCGGACCATGATCCCCAGGTTTCGGGCGTTGGCAGCCATCCAATGCAGCACTCCGGTCGAAGGGCTCATGGGGTATGCGGCGTAGAACTTGACTCCTGCGGAGGCGGCGCCCATGGCCAAAGCCTCATTGCCAGACCAAACGGCCAGTGGCTTGTCTCCGACTGGCGGCGACTGTTCAAAGGGTCTGAAATTCTCGCCTGCATATTCGTACCCCGCCCTGGCGACGCCGACGTTCTCGTCCACCATCTCCTGGCCTCGCCGCTGGAACCGGAGGGTCAAGCTTTCTTCCAAAACGCCGAAATCGATCCCCATAAGGCGCGCAACGGCGCCCATGCCCACCGTGTTCTGGACTAAACGGTTCCTTGTCTGGCTCAGTTCTCCCACCGGCAAGCCGCAAAGGTCCGCCCCCTTGTCTTCGGTGCCGGGATTGATCGAATCGCTATTATAGACGATCCGGGTGCCCGGACCCATCAAACGCTGGTGCCGGTCCATGGTGTCCTGGTTCAAGCACATGAGCAAGTTCAGTTTGTCACCGTGATTCTCGATCTCAGCGTCACTGATACGCATGGTCAGGAAGATGTGCCCGCCCCGCACGATGGACTGATATGCGTTATAGGTGCATAGGTTCAGGCCACGGCGGACAATGATCCTCGCCAAAATGTCTCCCGGCGTAGCGATGCCCTGTCCCGCTTCGCCGCCTATCGCAAGTGCGAAATCATACGTTCCCAACCCCATTTCGTCCGCTCCTTCCATGGCGTTCCCCGGGTCTGGGTAATACCACGGGCCGATTTCGTTATTTAATCATCTGCGGACCCGGCTAGTCCTGTGTCTGGAAGCCGGGTGAGCAGGGTTTAACTTTTAGAGGACTACATATGGATGGTCCGGCCCTGGGCGCCCAAGGCAGCTTCCTTGATCATCTCGGAGAGGGAGGGATGGGCATGGACCGCCCAACCCAATTCCAAGACCGTCCCCTCCAACATCCGGGTCATGGACAGTTCGCCCAGCAACTCCGTGACCTCGGGACCGATCATGTGGCCGCCCAGCAGTTCTCCGTACTTTGCGTCCACTACCAGTTTCACCATCCCGGCGGTCTCACCCATGGCCAGCGCCTTGCCGTTGGCTTGGACGTTGAACGTCCCCACATTAATATCTTTACCCTGCTCCCTGGCCTGGGCCTCGGTCAGGCCGAAGCTGGCGATCTGGGGCATGCAGTAGGTGGCCCGGGGCATGTAGATATAGTCCAGCGGCTGGGTCTCCAGACCTGCGATGGTCTCGACAGCCACGGCCGCCTGGGCCGACGCCACATGGGCCAGAGGCATCTTGCCATTGACGTCTCCGATGGCGTATATGCCAGAGACGTTGGTGGCCATTTTCTCATCGACTATGATGCCCGTCCGGTCCGTGGCGATGCCGACAGTCTCCAGACCCAAGTCTTCCACGTTTGGCTGCACCCCGATGGCCACCAGCACTTTGTCGCATTCCAAGGTCTGGGCCGCACCGTCTTTGTCCACGGTGACCGTGACTCCGGACCCCGTGGTGTCCACTCCGGTCACTCCAGCGCCGGTCAAGAAATCAATGCCTTGGCGCTTGAACGCCCGCTCAAGCTGGGCGCTGACATCTTCGTCTTCGTTGGGCACCAACCTGGGCAGCATTTCCACTATGGTTACCTGGACGCCGTACATCTTATATATGTAGGCGAATTCCACTCCGATGGCGCCGCCACCGACAATTACGATCGAGGCAGGAAGGTCGCTAAGGACTATCGATTCCCGGCTCGTGATAACCTTTTCGCCGTCGACGGGCAATGGGGGGATGCTACGGGGGCGGGCGCCGGTGGCGATCATGATGTTCTGAGCCTGGATGACATTCCCATCTGGGGTTATTTCCACCTTGCCGGCCCCGACTATCTTCCCCGTGCCACGTATGTGGTCGACCTTGTTCTTGTCCAGCAGGAAGGCCACTCCCTTGGTATTACGGTCAACGACCTTGCGGCTACGGTCGATGGCAACGGAATAATCGGCGTGGAAGTTGTCCATCTTCAGGCCAAATTCGTCGGCCCGGTTCATATAGGACACTATCTCGGCGTTCTTGAGCAGGGCCTTACTGGGGATACAGCCCCAGTTCAGGCAGACTCCGCCCAGCGCCTCCTTCTCAATGATGGCGGTCTTCAGGCCCAGTTGTCCCGCCCGGATAGCGGCCACGTAGCCGCCCGGGCCTGAGCCAATCACCGCCAAGTCGTAATTCGATTCCATTTCCACCTATTAGTTATGTTACTCGAGACAAACTTAGCTATCTGCACGTTGAGTTCCCGGTTTTAACATAACTTCAGAATTATAGCGTCGGCCCCTGGTCTATACAATACAAATCACACCTATAGTCTACGCCTATCGCTGACTTCAGCCAAACACGCCTTCATCGAGACAAACGGCAGGCTCTGAGATTTCCAAGACATGGACAATCAGGCGCAATTAATTGTGGCGGCAGTTCGTTTCTGCTACCATTCAGTTGTCTAGACGCAGCAGTTTTCCGCGCAGGCCGGGCAGCCGCCGTTGCCGGGAGGAAAAACATGAGAGTTGGGCCCCTGGGCTTGCCCGAACTGGCGATCATCGTTGTCGTCATCCTCCTGATCTTTGGCGCCCGCCGCCTGCCTGAGATCGGATCATCCATGGGCAAAGGCATTCGCACTTTCAAAACCGCTCTCATGGGCGAAGAAGAGAAAGAAGAATCAGAGAAACAGACCGCCTCAAGCGGCAAAGACGACAACAACTCTTAGACCTGAAATTAGCAGACCGAAAATGACCGTCCTTCCTCGGAGGAACGGTCATTTTTTATTTAGACGCAACCGGGATCAGGTTGACGATATCGCCCGGGACTTGCTCTTGCTGCGCCCAGAGATTCGGGTTAACAGTATCCCCACTTCGTAAAGCACCAAGAGAGGTCCGGCCACCAGAGCCTGATTGAATGGGTCCACCGTTGGTGTGATTATGGCCGCCATGATAAAGGCCACCACCACCCAGTAGCGGCGGAACCTGCCCAGGGATTGGGCGGTGACCAGACCCAACTGCGCCAACAGGTACATCACTAACGGGGTCTCGAAAGCCACGCCCATCCAGAACAGCAGCCGGATCATCAGATTGGTTATGTTGCTAACGCGAATCAGCGGCACCGCCACTTCGTCTCCGAAGGTGAGCAGAAAGTGGAGAGCCGGCGGAGTGAGCACATAGTAACCGAAGGCGACACCGCCAGCGAAGGCCACTATCACCGCGGGCATGAACCCAAAGAGATACCGCTTCTCCCTGCCGGTGAGTCCAGGGGCGACGAACATCACCACCTGGTACAAGATTACAGGCGACGCTAGGACCAGCCCGGACACAAAGGATAGCTTGATGGCGGTGGTCAGAAGCTCGGTGACTTCGGTGTAGATCAACTCACCGCCGGGCCCAACGTCCAGGTCTCTGGCAGGCTTGACCAATATCTCGATGATCTGCTCGAAGAAAAAGAAGGAGACGGCGCTGCCCACCAGCAGGGCCACCACGCAGATAAAAACCCGCTGCCGCAGCTCACCCAGGTGCTGCAGCAAGGTCTGTTCCCGGGACCTCATCCTTTATCGACAGACCCGGAGTTCGGAGACCCGGAGTTAGGAGACCCGGAGTCGGGAGACCCGGCGTTTGGGCCACCTGATTCGCTTTCGTCCTCGGGAGGAGTTTCGGGGCGCACGGGCACACCCGGTGGCGGTTCAACTTGGGATTCTGGATTCCTGCTTTGAGTTGTGCTAAGTTGGTCCGTCTCAATCGTCACCGCGCGGGTCACGTCGTTGAACGAACGCCTCAGGTCGCCCAGCAACTTTCCTGCGTTGCGGGCCATGTCGATGGAGCGGCTGGGGCCCAGCACCAAGAAAGCCACCAGGAGGATCACGCCAATCTCGGGAATACCCATGCCCATCAGGTTCATGGAGACGTACCTCCCCAATTGGCACTCTTAATGACGCAGTCTTCGCTGCAGATGATGCCGTTGGGCGCGGTCCAGCCGGCCGGCATCTGGTAGCCCAGTTCCTGGAGCATCTCCAGAAGCCGGCAGATTGGCAGGCCCACTATATTGTTGTAGCAGCCCTGCCAATCGATCGCGGGGCGAAGCTCGGTGTCCTGCACCGCGTAGGCCCCGGCTTTGTCCCTGGGCACGCCGGAGGCGATGGACGCATCGATCTCCTGGTCAGATATGTCACGTAGAGAAATCTGGCTGGTCATGGAATCGCTCAACGTCCGTCCCGAAGCCGCGTCGACCACACTAAGCCCGGTGGAGACGTGGTGGGTGGTGCCCCTCAGTTGCCGCAGCATTCGGCGTGCTTCGTCGTCGTCCACGGGTTTGCCGACGGCCCGGCCTTGGAAGACCACCATGCTATCTGCCCCGATGACCAGTCCCGAATGCATATCGCCGGCAACTGCCTGAGCTTTTTCGCGGGACAGCCGTTGCACCATCTCCTGGGGCGATTCTCCGGGAATTTGGTCCTCTGTAAGGTCGGCCGGCTTAGCCTTGAAATCCAAGCCCAGGGCCTCCATTAATTCGCGCCGCCTGGGCGACGCCGAAGCCAACGTCAGAACGCTCGAAATCATTCCGCTATCAGCTGAAGACTTGCTTCGCGATAGGAATGCCACACACTCCACGTGGTGGGTTTGGGGGAACATGTCCAGAGGCGCGACCTCGTCTAGTTGGTATCCTCCCTGGCATAATATCTTGAGGTCACGCCCCAATGTCTCGGCGTCACAGGAAACGTAGGCCAGACGGGGCGGGGCCATCTCGATCAGGCTTTCCAGGGCACGGGATTGGCAGCCGGATCGGGGTGGGTCCAGCACCACAACATCGGGCTTCTCCGGCAGCCTTCTCAAGACATCCTCAGTTCGCCCCAGCACGAATTCCAGGTTGTCCAGTCCAGCGGCATTCAACTTGGCGTCGGCCACCGCCGCCGAGGATTCCTCCACGGCAATCACCTTCTTTACCGAAGGAGCCAACAGAATGGCGAAGGTGCCCACTCCGGTGTAGGCATCCAGAAGCACGTCATCCGGTCCCAGATCCAGCCGGTCCCGAACCAAATGGGCAGCAATGGCGGCCTGGTCCACGTTCACCTGGAAGAACGAGGGAGACGAAACCAAGAAGTCATGGCCGTCTACCCTCTCTGCGTACCGCTTCTGTCCCGTTTTAACGCTAATCTCGGGGTGCACCAGATAAGGTTGGATCAGGTAATCGCCCGAATACCTGCTGGCACGAATGGAAAGCTGGGTCGTCTCGCCGCAGTGATCTTGCAGGTCTGCCAAGAGTTTGTTAACGCCGTCGTGCATCAGCAGACACTTGTCGATGCGGACGAAATGGCGGGTCTCGCGGTTAACGAATCCCAACGCCCCTTTCCGGTTGTCTTCCGGACCGTCTTCTCGTTTGCCCTGCCTTCTAATAGTAAAACGGGCGTGGTTACGGTACCCATACTGGCCGGGGGAGGGCCTGACTTCGGATATCGGCGGGTTCTCAAAATCGCCGACGCGTTGCAGGGCATCGGCCACCTTCTCGCGCTTGGCCTTTAGTTGGGCGTCGTAAGATAGGTGCTGCCATTGGCATCCGGTGCACTCGCCGTAGTAGGGACACGGCGGCTCGACCCTGTCTGGCGACGCTTCCAGCACTTCTACCACCCTGGCGGAAACGTACTTGCGGTGTAGCTTGACTACCTCGGCCACCACCCGTTCCCCGGGGATGCCGCCAGCCACAAACACGTTATGTCCGCCTAAATCGGCCATGGCCTCGCCCAGCCGTCCCCATGACGTCAACGACAGGGTGATGCGGTCTCCTTGCTGTGTGATGGGTTCTGCAATCTCCATAGGCTCGTGACCACTATAGTTCAAGGAGGGTGATAAACCAAGAAGGCCGGACTGACTGACGGGCTTTAATCGTCATGGAGGTAGCCGGTCAAAAGTCAGCGGTCCAAACCGTAATCGGCCAAGAACAGCAGCCGCCGCAAATTGGACTCCCGCCGGTTGACCTTGGTGTACGCGCCCTTTAAACTGGTGCGGAAGCAGACCTGAACTCTTCATATTCGGACCCAGGTTGCCCTAAGCCGGGGTTCGGGGTGAACCGTGGACCGACTAGCTGCATCAAAGTATATGCGCGAAAATGAGTGCGCGATTAATTCCGGAGGATGGAAATGGCAGAACCTTTTGAAGTAAATGACACAACTTGGGAAGACTTGGTATTAAAGTCGGATACACCGGTCATGGTGGACTTTTGGGCCGAGTGGTGCGGACCGTGCAAGATGATTGCGCCGGCCGTTCACGACATGGCCGTGGATTATGACGGTCAACTTAAGGTGGCTAAGCTGGACGTAGACTCCAGCCCCAACACCGCGATGCAGTACGGCGTACGCAGTATCCCGGCGCTGATCTTCTTCAAGGACGGGCAGCCCGTGGACCAGATAATCGGCGCGGTGCCCAAGGGCAAACTCAAGCAGAAGGTTGATTCCGTCCTCGGCAGCTGACTCCGCTCTCCCGAAAGCGTTAATTCAGGCGCCGCCGCCCGGCGGCGCCTTTTAGTTGCTGCTACCTAAATAGGTAAACACGGGAGTGGATGGGGCCCGGTGGCTCTTGCGGACTTCAAATCCGTTATGCCTCGTGACGAGCGGGGTAGGTGGGTTCGACTCCCTCGCACTCCCGCCA
>MUCT01000037.1 GCA_002816585.1 SAR202 cluster bacterium Io17-Chloro-G6
CGCTTTCTAGAATCCGTGCCGCTCTGAGTTCCCTCTGGATCGCTTATCCCCCGGCCTTCCCCATTTGCCAGGAAACTCCGGGATGACTCATGTTTTTCATCTGCTGCGTCGGTTGGCATAACAAGAGTCCTGAATAGGAAATGCATGTCGGCGCATCAAGATTCCGGCTGTCAGGAACATGGCTTACGAGAAGGAACGCGGGTTATAAACCCGCCCCTACGCCGTTAGATTTGGTATTACATCTGATGGTGGATAACACGGAATAGTAGACCTTCCAAGTTCGTCAATGCCAAACATTCCCCATCCTCTTCACCACCAGCCTCGAATAATAAAAGAGACGCCCATTTTGGACGTCTCCTGCCACAATCAAATTCCGGGGGAATTACACGGTCCGCTCAACGGCTTCCTCATCAATGCGGTGGATGCGCAGCTTCCGGAGGCGGCGCCCCAACATAGAAACCACCTCAATGTGCAGATGGGCGGTTTCAACTATATCCCCGGTCTGAGGTATCCGGCCCAGGCTGTGATAAACATAGCCACCCACCGTGTCCACTTCGATGCTATCGATCTGAGTCCCGAAGATTTCCTCCACGTGTTCGGTGGTTACACCGGCATCCACCAGAACCGTGCCGTCGGGCTGGTGCATCACCTGGGCTTCCCTGGAGCGGGAGAACTCGTCCTCGATCTCGCCGACGATCTCCTCCAGCAGGTCCTCCATGGTGACTAGTCCCTCGGTGCCGCCGTATTCGTCCACCACAATGGCGATCTGGGTTCTGCGCTCCTGTAGTTCTTCCAGCAGGTCATCGACCCGCTTGGTTTCGGGGATCAAAAACGCAGGCCGAATCATGTTGCGCAACGAATTCTTGGGCTTGGACCAGGCCAGGGCCGCGATGACGTCCCGGGCATGGACGATACCCAGAATCTTGTCGACGGTCTCTTCGTATACGGGAAGCCGGCTGTGACCCCGGCTCACCATGGTTTCGGCCACCACCTCGAGGGGAGAGTCGGCCTCGACGGCGTCCATATCCAAACGGGGCACCATCACTTCTCTGACGGTGGTTGCATCCAACCGGATGATGGACCGGAGCATCTCGCGGTCCCGGTCATCGAGGCTGGTCAATTCTTCTTCAGTGATGGCTGGCTCTTCAAGGTCGGTAATCGATCCGCCGTTCTGCCGATTGCTGTTGCCGTTGGCTGCCTGGCCATCAGGGCCAAGCACTACTCTGCCCCCTCCCCAAGTATCAGCAGGAACAACACGAATCCAAGGACGAGACCAACCAGGATAACGCCTGACCAGGGAGTTGAGTGCTCGGTCGATCAGGAAAAGTCCTGCCAGCAGCCCAACAGCCATCAGGGAAATGAGCAACCAATCAGTCGTTGCAGCGGTCTGAATCAGCGACAAACCTGACAGCACAACCGCGAAGACACAGGAAGTTTTCAGCCAGAAGAGGAGCGGTTCGAAAAGCGCCGAGGAATTCTCATACTTGACGGAAAGGCCCGTTGACCCACCAGAGCGCAGCAGGCTCAGGTATGAGAATAGAAGAACAAAAACTACGAATATTAGGGTTTGCGGTAAATAATATGTATCCAAACACCCCGTCCCCCCGGTCAACCCACGTATATGCCATTTGAGATTTTATGCCTGCGGGAAGCGCCACCGGGAGGTCAGTTGGAGCCACCTTGTCTGGCTATTATTTTAGCAGGAACGCCGACGGCTAGTCTAGCCGGTGGCACGTCCTTGGTGATCACCGCCCCTGCCCCAGTCACGGCGGCGGCCCCCACGGTAACCGGCGCCACCAGCATGGTGTCGCAGCCGATGAAGGCGTCTTTCTCTATTACGGTACGGTGTTTTTCTTTACCATCGTAGTTGCAGGTAACCATGCCGGCGCCAACATTGACGTTGGCCCCGATGGAGGCATCTCCAACATACCCAAAATGGCCCATGACCGCCCCGGCGGCGAACCGGCTTTCTTTTACCTCCACGAAATTACCGATGTGCACGCCGGACTCCAGGTATGCCCCCGGCCTGAGATGACTGAATGGCCCAATGTCCACTCCGGTCTCCATGACAGCCTCTTCCAGAGCTGAGGATGTGACCCGGCAATCGTTGCCGATGGTTGAGTCCTTGACCACGGAGTTTGGGCCAACCTCGCAGCCAGATCCTATGACCGTTCTGCCCAAAAGCATGGTATTGGGCAGGACCATCGTGTCTTGCCCGATGACCACATCTGCGTCGATCATCACCGATGACGGGTCTGAAATGGTCACGCCATCCAACATCCATTGCTCGCGGATCCGCCGGCGCTGAATGTCTTCAAGGTTGGCCAGTTCCACCCGGTTGTTGATCCCCAGAACCTCCGAGGGATCGTCCGAGAGCTGAGCCGCGGCCAAGTCACCTCGGTCTGCAGCGATGGCCGCCAAGTCTGTCAGATAGCGCTCCCGGCCACTACCGGAATCCACATTTTCCAGGTTTTTCCACAGCCAATCAGCCTGGAAGCAATAGACTCCGGAATTGACCTCGACGGGTTGTCCATCTCTGCCGGTGTCCTCGGAGTCCTCGATAATACCCAAGACGTTTCGCTGGTACCCATGGTCCCGGCGGATGCGGCCCAGACCACGGCCGTCTTGAACTATTGCGGAGAGTATGGACATCTGGCGGCCTCCCTCCACGTGCCCGTCAACCAGGCGGCGGACAGATTTTTCGGTCACCAGCGGAGAGTCGCCACCCATGACCAAGACCTGCCGGACCTCCGATTGGAGCAATGAAGCAGCGG
Source organism: SAR202 cluster bacterium Io17-Chloro-G6 (assembly GCA_002816585.1). Next base: position 2,775 of record MUCT01000037.1, read on the forward strand.
TTTCTACCGCGGCAGCCGTTCCTGTCTTGGAAGCCTGGACAGCGTATTCCACTGAATCCCCCAACAGTTCTTTCACCGCCTCCTGATTGGCAGAAGAGACCACAACGACGACATGTTCCACTCCCAACCGGCCCATCAGTTCCACCGGATACCTTACCAACTCTTTGCCACACAACCGGTGCAGCACCTTGGGTATCCGCGACTTCATCCTGATTCCATCACCGGCGGCCATTATGATCCCTGCCAAGTTGTCCATACTTCTACCCCTGCGGTCAAGTGACACAAAAGCTCCGAATCCTTCCTGAATTATAGCAGTGACAACCGGATTCGCAGCGCCTGCACCGCCGCCTATTGCGGCCCGTCCAGCTTATTCCCCGACCCCGGATTCACGTTGACAATGGGACTGGCCGGAGTCAAAATGGCCGTGCTTCAGCTTCACCCGTCCCGTCGTGTAAACGAGAGGTCAACGCCCAGAGGTTCCCGGAGGTTCTTGGATGGATAAGTCCCAGCTCCCATTTCTCTCGGCTACCGAGTTGGCATCCCTGATCAAGTCCCGGCAGGTGTCTCCCGTGGAGGCCACCGAGGCCTACCTGGAGCGTATACCTCAGGTGGACGGCAAACTCAACTCCTATATCACCATAACCACCGACCGCGCCATGGCCGACGCCCGCCTCGCCGAACAGGAGATCGTTTCCGGGAAGTACCGCGGCCCGATGCACGGCGTGCCCGTCGCGGTCAAAGACCAGGTTTACACCAAGGGAATACTAACCACCGGCGGCTCCACGATCCTGAAAGACTTTGTGCCCGACGAAGACGCCACAGTGGTAAGCGAATTGAACGATGCCGGCGCCGTGCTCCTCGGCAAGCTCAATATGAGCGAATTCGCCATGGGCGACGCCTTCCACCATCCCTTCGGCCGGCCCCACAACCCTTGGGACCTCTCCCGCAACCCGGGCACTTCCAGCAGCGGGTCTGGCGCCGCCACCGCCGCTTTCCTGTGCGCCACGTCCCTGGGTGAGGACACCGGTGGGTCCATTCGCGGGCCGGCCTCATTCTGCGGGTTGGTCGGCATCCGGCCATCCTGGGGCCGGGTCAGCCGCCACGGAGTCCTGGGCGCGTCCTGGTCCATGGACCAGGTTGGCCCCATCTCCCGCACCGTGGCCGACTGCGCAATGACACTGGGCGCCATCGCCGGTCACGACCCAAAGGACGGATATACCTGGGACGTGCCTGTCCCTGATTACCTGGCCGCTCTAGGGGGCGGGATTCAAGGTCTGAAGGTTGGGGTCATCACAGAACGTGTCCAGTCGAATGTCGTCGACCCTCAGGTGCGCGATCTCGTCGTCCAGGCGATCAGCCAACTGGGAGAACTAGGAGCGGCGGTGCAAGAGGTCGACATCCCGTTGATCGCCCAATCGGCCGCTATCTCCACCGCTGTGACCTACGGCGATGTCTCAGCGGTCCACCGCGATGGCATAGACAATCATCTGAAAGACTACGACTACAACATTCAGCTTCGGCTGTTGGCCGGGGCCATCCTGCCCGCCCAGGCCCACCAGAAGGCAGTGCGATTGCGGCACTTGCTGCGCCGGCAGATATTGGACGCTCTGGAGAAGGTTGACGTGTTGGTGATGCCAACCTCGTCGATACCCGCTTCGCCTATACCGGAGAAGGCCGGCGTCGCCAGCAAAGAGGAATTCATGGAGATGCTGGGCGGGCGGCGCAGCTTCACCGCTCCCTTCAACCTGGCCAGTGTTCCAGCCCTGTCCATCAACTGCGGCTTCACTTCCGATGACCTACCGGTGGGGTTGCAGATCGCGGGCCGGCCATTCGATGAATCAACAGTTTTCCGCGTGGCCCACGCCTACGAACAGGCTACCGACTGGCACACCCGCCGCCCTCCTGTGTAGGCGGCGAGTCACCGTATCTCGCAATCAAGTGCAACCTGCCAGTGAACACACCCCATGTCATTCCGAGGAGTGAAACGACGAGGAATCTCATTGCTGAACAACCCACCATGACACGGCAGTACTATGTCTACATCATGACCAACCGATCACGTACTCTCTATGTTGGAGTAACGAACGACTTAGAGCGGCGCGTACACGAGCACAAATCGGAGTCGATTGAAGGATTCACCAAACGATACAAGATGCACCGGCTGGTCTACTTCGATGCTACCATCAGCGTTGAAGGGGCAATTACCAAGGAGAAAGAAATTAAGGGTTGGCGGCGCTCCAAGAAGATAGACTTGATTGAAGCGGCCAATCCCGGGTGGAAGGATCTCTCTGACGGCTGGTACGAGGTAGGTCGAGAATAATGAGACCCCTCGCTTCTCTCGGGGTGACAGAATGATAAGGAGAATCCATGCCCCAACCCTATGAGCTATCGGCGGCCGACCTAGCACGCCAGATACGGGGGAGGAACATCGGCCCCGTCGATGTGGTCCAGTCGCTACTGGACCGGATTGATGCCGTGGAACCAAGGTTGGAAGCATGGGTCCGCGTTGACCGGGAGACAGTTCTGGCCGACGCCAAGCAACGTCAAGAAGAGCTGGACAGCGGAGCGCAACTACGCCCGCTGCACGGCGTGCCCATCGGCATCAAAGATATCTACAACATCGCCGGTGTGCCCACGACCGCCGGCTCCAAAGTATATGCAGACTATGTTCCTGATGACACGGCAGTCACCATCAATCTGCTCCAGGATGCCGGGGCCATCATGCTGGGCAAGACCGTCACCACTGAATTTGCTTGTTTGGACCCCTCCCACACCAAGAACCCGTGGAACCCGGCCCACACACCCGGAGGGTCCAGCAGCGGTTCAGCGGTGTCAGTTGCCGCCCGGATGTGCCCAGTTGCCATGGGGTCACAGACCGTGGGTTCGGTGCTCCGGCCCGCGTCGTACAACGGCATCGTCGGCCTCAAGCCGACTTATGGGCGGGTCAGCCGCCGCGGAGTGGTCCCGGTAAGCTGGTCCTTGGACACCGTCGGCTGGATGGGCCGCACCGTGGAAGATGTGGCGCTCCTACTCCAAGTGATGGCCGGGCCCGACGAACAAGACCCGATTGCTTCAAGCTGGCCAGCCGACGATTATCTATCGGGACTGGAAGCGGCGGGTCCGCCAAGAATCGGACTCATCACCTCGTTCTTCATGGAAGAGGCAGACCTGGAAACCCAACAGCGGACCAGAACCGTGTTGGAGAAATTGGCGTCTGCTGGGGCCTCGGTCGTGGAGTTGACGCTGCCGGAAAGCTTCGATACCGCCTTCCAGGACCAGTTGCTGATCATGGGCGTCGAAGCCGCCGCCTTCCACAAGCCCATGTACGAGAAACAGGCCCAGGACTACCGGCCCAAGCTGCGTGAGATGCTGCGCCAGGGCCTGGAGACCGACGCGACAACCTACTCAAGAGCTTTGGAAAGGCGCCTTCAGTTCTCCGCCGATATGAAACGATTGGCAGAGCAGGCCGACGTTCTGCTCACGCCTTCCACCCCAACCGCTCCGCTGGCCGACCTGACCAACACCGGCGACACCAGGTTCCAGGCCCCGTGGACCTCGTGCGGCCTGCCGGCGATAACCCTTCCGGTCGGCTTGGCGGAATCCGGGTTGCCATTGGGTGTCCAGTTGATCGCATCGCCCTTGGAAGAGGCCCGGCTCCTGGCGATAGCACGGTGGTGCGAGAAGATCATCGACGTCCAGTTGGCTCCACCAATAGCAGCCTAACTGTCAGCTTTTAGCTTATTAGGAGGAAGAACATGCCGCAGGCGAATATTCCCAGCGAAGAAGAGGTACTCAGTTATTTTGACAAATTCTCCAATTGGGGAAAGTGGGGCGATGACGACGAGTTGGGCGCGCCCAATTACATCACCCCAGCCAAGGTGAAACAGGCCATCGCCACGGTGCAAGAAGGCGTCCGCGTCTCCATGTCCCGGACGGTGACCTTTGAACCAAGTCTCGACGCCCCCACCAACACGCCGGTGCACTTCATGGTGGAGAGTGGCGAGGGCTGGTCCAGCGGAGACAAGGTCAGCAACCGCGCTTTTCCGGCCGCCACCGATTATTTCGGCATGATCTTCCACGGCGTTACCGTGACCCATGTCGACGCGCTGTCCCATTTCTTCTGGAACGGGAAGACTTACAACGGAAAGCCCGCCCACCTGGTCTCCACGAGCATGGGCGCCACCTTCGGCTCGGTGGAGGAAGCACATGAGGGGATAATCTCCCGGGCGGTGCTGGTCGATGTGCCCATGATCCGAGGGACCGACTGGGTGGAACGGGGCGAAGGCGTCATGATCGACGACATCCTGGCCGCCGAGGAGCGTTGCGGGTTCAAGGTGGAGGAAGGCGACGTGCTGTTGATCCGCACTGGGCAGTTGCACCGGCGTAATGTCGAGGGACCCGTGGACCGGTCAGCAGGCTCGACGGCCTGCCAGGCTTCGGTGCTGCCTCTGTTCTACGAGCGGGGCATCGCGATGATGGGCTCGGATACGGGCAACGACGTGAACCCGCCCCAGTATGAAAAGGTGCCCAGTCCCATCCATCAGGTGAGTATCACGGCCATGGGTATCTGGATCTTGGATAATGCGGACCTGGAAGGGGTGGCACAGGCCTGCAAGGACCGCAACCGCTGGGAGTTCATGATTTCCATCGGGCCACTGCGCCTGCACAACACCACCGGCTCCCCAGTAAATCCCATAGCCATCTTCTAAGCAGTACAACTGCGGCTTTTACCTGCCGGTGAGCTGGGGTAATTGCTCTCGAGAACGTTGTGGCGGCATGTTCCAGTGATGTGCCGCTACTTTGTTGTGCGGAACCGGGTAGCAGCCTACGGTCTGTCATTCCGAGGCATCAGCCGAGGCATCTCGTTGCCAGGGGTACCACCGTGGGCAAGAGCTGCCAACCAAGCGTGCCGGTGGTAATAGCCACGGCTGCGCCGCCTAGCCGAACATGCGGGCGTATTTGCGCACAAACTTCCCCACCGTCCCGCTGAGCAGTTGCTCCACCCTGAGTTTGGACGCCAGTTGTTGGGAGGCCAGGGAGTATGTGGGGTATACGTGGATCGACTCGGCCATGTGGGACAACTTGAGGCCTTGGTCGAGGGCGAGGACCCATTCTTGGACCATCTCCCCGGCCCGAGCGGCCACGACGGTCGCACCCAACAGCTTGCCGTTTGGTAGATAGACCACCTTCAAGAAGCCCGGCGAGTCTCCATCCGTGAGCCAGCGGTCGGTCTGTTCCATGGGCCAGATGGCGGCCTCAACCTTGCCGCCGTACCGCTCCCTGGCTTGAGATTCGGACAGACCGACGTGGGCCACCTCCGGGTCGGTGAACGTGGCCCAAGGCACACGCTCCAACACCGATTTCTTGTTGAACGGCAGGAAGGCGTTCCGCACGGCCATGAACCCCTGGTAACCGGCATAATGGGTGAACTGGTACCCGCCGGTGCAATCCCCGGCGGCATAGATGTTTGCCCTACTGGTGCGAAGATACTTATTGACCTGTATTCCGCTAGCGCCGTGGGCAACCTTGGCTTCATCTAGTCCTAGTCCGTCCACCTTGGGCCGCCGGCCGGCCGCGACCAGTACCGCGTCAGCTTCTGCCTGATCGCCCCCATTGAGAAGCAACCGGACGCCGTTTGCAGTTTTTTCGACCCGTTTCACGGCCGCGCCGGTCTGGAGGTCCACCCCATCCTCCATCAGGCGCTGGCTGACAACTTCCGCAGCTTCCGGTTCGTCCTGCAGCATGATGCGGTCCGCGCCCTCCAACACCGTCACGGATGAACCCAGCCGGCAGAAAGCCTGCGCCAGTTCACAGCCGATGGGACCGCCGCCGATGATCGCCAGCCTGGGCGGCAATTCTTTCAGGTCCCAAACGGTCTCGTAGGTCAAATAATCAATCTCGGCCAAGCCATCGATGGGCGGTACAAACGGCCTGGCGCCGGTACAGATCAAAAACCGGCGGGCGCTGATCTCTCGACCGTCCACCGACACCGTCTGCTGGTCGAGAAAACGGGCTTGGGCTCGGATGAATTCGATGCCTTCCTCTTTGAGAGTGTCCGGCGATTCGGTTTCGAATATTTCCCGCACCACAGTGTCAACCCGGCCCATCACGGACTTGAAATCGACTACCGGTTGGGAACTGGATATCCCAAAGCGCGGGGCATCCTTGATGGCATGGGCGGACTTGGCGGCCCTCAGCAGGGTCTTGCTGGGCACGCAACCGGTCCAGGTGCAGTCACCTCCCAGGCGGCCCTTCTCCACCAACGCCACAGACAGGTCCAGTTGCCGGGCAAACCGTGCAGCGGTCAGCCCCGCGGACCCCCCACCAATGATCAGCAAGTCGTAGTCTTTCTTCAACGGTGCTCCCTTCCCAAAGCCCCAACCTCTCTAAATCTTAGACAACCGGATAGACGGAACAAGATCGCCGAAAGAGACGGATTCGACTAAAAAGTTGGATGCCGTCAGTCGGAGGAAGGTTTTCCTGAAAGGCCTGGTCTAGCTGTAATTTGGCGGGGAGAGTTGGACACCGAGGACCGCTTCGCACCATTTGGCGACCCCCAACAACCGGCCCTCTTCGAAGGGTAGCCCACCGAGCTGCAGAGCCAAAGGCATCCCGTCCTCGCTGAGTGCCGATGGCAGGGTAACGGTCGGCAGGCCGCTGGTGGTCCAAGGCACCTGGAAAGAGGCGTCGCCGGTGGTGTTCCGGTCCTTGGGAGCCGGGGCTGGCGTGGCAGGGGTGATTACCACATCCACCTGCTCCACCATCTGGACCATATCCTGCCGGAACTGGCGGCGCAACCGTTGGGCCTGCAGGTACTTGGTGGCCGGGATTAGCATGCCCATCTCCATGGCGGAACGCACCCGGGGGCCGTAATCCTCGGCCTGGGTGGCGTGGAACTGCTCGTGGAAGGACGCGCACTCCACGTTCATCACAATGCGCTGCGCGCTGTGGGCTGTCTTGAAGCTCTCCGGGAGACGCAGTTCGACGACCTCAGCCCCGGCGGCGGCAAACTTTTGGACAACATTCTGGGTGTGAGCCCACACTTCCGGAGTGGAGTTCTCCTCGTAAAATTGGCTCACTATCCCGATGCGGGGCGGCCGGTTGTGTTCGGCCATCTGCTTGATGAAATCCGGCACGGGCTGGCTGGAGGACCCAGGGTCGTTGGGGTCTTCGCCGGACATCACCTGCAACATCAAGGCAGCGTCCTCCACGGTGCGCACCAAGATGCCGACGTGGTCCAGAGACCAACTGACCGGCACAACCCCATAGCGGCTGATACGTCCATAGGTTGCCTTGAGTCCCACGATACCGTTGTAGGCGGCCGGGCGGCAGGTGGAGCCGCCGGTCTGAGAGCCCAGGGCCGCTCCCACAGTTTTGGTGGCGACGGCGACCGATGAACCACTGCTGGAACCGCCTGGAGTGTGCTCGAAGTTCCAAGGGTTATAGGTCGGAGACGGGTCCGACGTAGCGAACTCGGTGGTTACCGCTTTGCCAAGGATGATTCCGCCGGCCTCTTTGATTTTGACCACTGATGTGGCGTCGAAATCCGGGACGAAATCGGCGTAGACCTTTGACCCCGCCGCGGTCTTCATCCCGGCGGTATAAAAGATGTCCTTCAGTCCCACCGGCACTCCGTGGAGCAGGCCCAACGACTTTCCCTTCCGGGCTTCTTCCTCCCGTTCTTTGGCGACACTCAGCACCTCTTCCCGGTCGATTGTCACCCAGGCTTTCAGGTCGTTATCGGTGGCGTCGATGCGGTCCAAGAGAGCCTGGGCCAGGTCTACCGGCGACAGATCCTGCTCCTTGATCTGCTGGGCGGCCTGGGACACAGTTAGTTCATACAATTGGGGCATGATTAGACCTCATGAGAATGAATGGATGCTGGTCCAGTCCTATTGATAAAAGCCTGGTTCCAGGTCGCGGTTGGGCGTCACTTGGCCCAGCTCCCAGAGTTGGGAGGCCGTCTGCTGCAGTGACGCCTCCAGTTCAACAGCCCGTTCTTCGCCCCAGAGGCGGGCCGCCTGAGCGCGAAGCTCGCGTGTGATCTCTTCTACTGAATCATCTGGTTTCATGTTGACCATGGTGGCCTCCGGCGTGAATCATTCGGTTTCATGTTGACCATGGTGGCCTCCGGCGTGAATCATTCGGTTTCATGTTGACCATGGTGGCCTCCGGCGTGAATCATCCGGTTTCATGTTGACCATGGTGGCCTCCGGCGTGAATCATTCGGTTTCATATTGAGTACAGTGGTCTCCCGCCGCCTTTCGTTCGGGGATAGGTGACTGGCATTCTAATCAAGCCTAGCTGGCCGGTCAATCGGAGGATTGGCGGTGACCGAGGCATGTCCAACGGGAAGTGCGCCACGCACGACATGCTGTTATAATCCCGCCTGTTGAATATGACGCCCAAGTGGCAAGGCTACCTGGCTTCACCACCGGAGTTTCCGATGCCCGACAACCTCGCCGACATTCTTGAGTCACCCGAACACACCCTTTTGGCCACCGGCCTGGGCAATACCGAAGGACCTCTCTGGCATCCCGACGGATATCTGACCTTCGTCGACTTGGTGGGTAACCGGCTGCAGCGCTGGGACCAGACCTCTGGGGTGAGTGTCGTTCGCGAAGACACCGGTGAGGGCAACGGTTGCACCTTCGACCGCCAGGGCCGGTTGTTGATGTGCGAAGGCGCGGACCGCCGGCGTCTTACACGCATGGACACCGATGGCACGATCACCGTCGTCGCCGACCGGTGGGAGGGTAAGCGGTTCAACAAACCCAACGACGTGGTCTGCCGGTCTGACGGAAGCATCTATTTCACCGACCCGCAATTGCGTGTGCCCGAGGCCGACCGCGAGTACGATTTCGCCGGTGTGTTCCGAGTCGCGCCCGACGGTGCGCTCTCCGTGGCCACCGACGGCTGCGAGTACCCCAACGGTCTGGCATTCTCTCCGGACGAGTCGGTCCTGTACGTTGCCATCAGCCGGGAGAGCCAGGTCTGCTTTGAAGAGGCAGAGAAGGGTCTAGTTTGTGAACATCGTAAGATCAGGGCGTTTGACGTCGCGGCGGACGGCACCCTGAGCAACAACCGCATCTTCGCCGGCATGGCCTCTGCCGAGGAGGGCGTGCCAGACGGAATGAAAGTCGACACTCTGGGCCGGATATTCTGCACGGGCTCCGGCGGAATCTGGGTGTTCGACCCTGATGGCACTCACTTGGGGGTGATCAAGGGACCGGAGGTCCCCCGGAACATCGCCTTTGGCGGTCCCGATTTCCGCACCGTCTACACCACACCCGGGGTGTCTCTGTACAGCTTCCGGGTCAAGACACCGGGCATCCGGCCATACTAGAGTAAATGCGGGTAAAACAAAATCGGCAAGGAGATTGCAATGGCTGCAGTAAGTACGGTAGGCACCGGCAAATACACCTATGAAGTGGATGAAGACTGGGCCAAGTTGCCCGACGGCTGGGAGATGCCAGCCGCCGCTGTTTACGGCGACTCCCAGGACCGGGTCTACTGCTTCAACCGCGACCCGGACCATCCGATCTGCATCTTTGACGGTGACGGCAATTTCTTGTCGTCTTGGGGCGCCGGCCTAATCTCCTTCGCCCACGCCATCTACCTGGACAAGCAGGACAACGTTTGGCTGGTGGACCGCAACAAGCATCAGGTATTCAAGTACACTAGCGACGGGAAACTCCTGATGACCATCGGCGAAGAGGGCGTGCGGTCAGACACGGGCGTCGCGCCGGACGATTACAGCTCCACCACCTGGTCCAGCGTGACCCACGGCGGCCCTCCCTTCAACATGCCGGCCGGTATCGCCGTCAACGACGCTGGTGAGATATTCATCGCCGACGGCTACGCCAATGCCAGGGTCCACAAGTTCACCTCCGATGGAAAGTTGATCAAGTCCTGGGGCGGTCCTGGGTCTGGCGACGGGCAGTTCAACCTGCCCCACGGCGTGTGGATCGACCGGCAGGGTAGAGTTTTGGTCTCCGACCGGGAGAATGACCGGGTGCAGGTATTCAATCAGGAGGGCGATTACATCTCCACCTGGCCCAGCAAGCTGATCGGCCCTGCCTTGATGTATGTGGACGACGAAGATATCGCCTACATACCGGAGCACAACGGCGGCTTGGTCAGTGTGTTGAACATCGAAGGCGAGAGACTGGCCCAGTGGGGCGATATTAAATACCGTTCCTGCCACGGAATCTGGGTGGACTCCCACAAGGACCTTTACGTGGTAACGCCCGGCGACTGGGGAAGGGGCCGCCGCGTGGTGAAATATACCCGCAAGGGATAAGCGTTGTACCCGGAAGTCGGTTTTGCTATGCTGATATGCGGCGGTCAGTCGGACTGAACTCTGAAAGCTGATTGCCGCAGGCGACCATGGGGCTGTAGCTCATCTGGGAGAGCGCTTCCCTACACGAAACTTCCCAGGGTCACTTATCAGTGGGGCTGTAGCTCATCTGGGAGAGCGCTTCAATGGCATTGAAGAGGTACGGGGTTCGAGTCCCCGCAGCTCCACCACCCGGTTCGTTTCTTTGTTTTCCTCTTCCACACCGATTTTTCTTTGCTCTTTTCGGCCTATAAGTCGGCCGCCACGTTTCACAACCTCACATGACTCCCACGGCGACCAACTCCACGACGTCTCGCCAAGCCCGGACGTTCTCCATCATCGCGGCGGCGTTGTTTCTGAACAACACTGTTGCCCTGATGCTGGGGCCATTGTTGGTGGACATTGCCGAAGAGTTTGACACCTCGGTGGCGGTAGCCGGTCAGTTGGCGGCGGCAACTTTCGCATCTTGGGCAGTATTCGCACCGTTGGTCGGCCCTATCTCGGACTCGTTCGGACGTCGCCCTGTGGCTTTGACCGGCCTGCTATTAATGGGGGTCTGCATCCTCGCCGCGGCCTTCGCTCCCAACTTCGTTGTCCTGATGGCGCTCCTTATTGGCGCCGGACTGGGCGGAGCGATGATCCCGCCCAATAGCATGGCCGCCATCGCCGACGTCGTTTCTCCTGAACGCCGTGGCCAGGCAATTGGGGCGGCCTCAGGAATCATGGCGGCAGCGGCGGTGATCGGCGTCCCCGTGGTCGCGGTCCTGGCCAGCGTCGGCAATTGGCGGCTGCCCTTCGTCGTATGCGGCGCGCTGCTCCTGGCGACCTTCGCTCTTTCCTGGGTCTGGTATCCCAAAGGGCCAGCGGCCGGGCCGCGATCTTTCTCATATTTCAGCCGGTTCAAAGGGCTGGGCTCCATGTCCGTGTTTCGCTTCGGGATGCTAGCTGCCCATTCCCAGCGCATCGCCTTCTATGCCGTGGTCGGCTACTTCGCCGCCTATCTCATCGACACCTACGGGATGAGTGTTGGAGAAACCGCGGTCCCGCTAGCCATCGTTGGTTCTGGCGCGGTAGTTGGCAGTCTTTGGGCCGGTGTCATTGCCAATCACCGGAAGCGGCTCAACCTCGTGACCGGGTTCACTATGGCCGGTGGAATAGCCGCGATCATGATGTTCGCCATCGATCCGTCCATCTGGGCAACGGTCGCCATCGCTTTCGGAGCAGCCTGTCTCTTGAGCGTAGGTTGGCCGGTGTTCATCACTTTCGCGACCGACGTTGCGGGACAGTCCAAGGCCACCGCAGTGGGCATGATGGGCGCCAGCAACCGCCTGGGCGGAGTTATGGGAGCATCCGTAGGCGGAGCATTCCTGGCCATCGGTGGGTACACGGCGGTGGGTTTTTTCTGCCTGGCGGTCGTGGTGTTTTCCGCGTTCGTGTTGATATTCTTCATGCGGGAGCCGGAGCCAGTGGCTCTGTCGAGCTCCGGCGCCGAGGACCATGACCCTGGGTCCAAAGCCCCATGAGCCAAGTCCGATTCCTCGTATCCATTGCGGTCGGACTGTTCACCACAATGACTGCGTCGTTGATGTTGGCTCCGTTATTGGTCGCCATTGCCATTGAGTTCGATACCTCCGTGGCGGTCGCCGGACAGCTCGCTACCGCCACTTTTGCGGCGTGGGCCGTGTCCGCGGTGTCCGTGGGGCCCATGTCCGACTCATTCGGCAGGAAGCCGGTGGCCTTGACCGGACTTTCGTTGCTGTCCATCGGGGTATTGGCATCGGCCTTCGCGCCCAATCTCGGAACCTTGATGGCCCTGAGGGTGGTGACCGGGATCGGCGGCGGCATGATTCCCCCCAATAGCCTGGCGGCCGTGGCCGATTCCGTGTCTCCGGCCCGCCGAGCCCAGACGGTAGGCGTGCTGATGGCAATCACCTCCCTGTCTTCGGTGATTAGCGTGACCCTCGTGGCGTTAGGGGCGGATTGGGGAGGCTGGCGGCTACCCTTCCTGGTTATTGGTTTTCTTTTGGCCGCATGCGCCCTGCTCAACTGGTTCTGGTTCCCCAAAAGCGATGGCGCGGGCATCCGATCATTCTCCTTCTTCCCGAGATACCGGACGCTGTTGGCCATCCCCGATTTCCGGTCGGCCCTAGCGGTGAACTTGGCTCAGCGCGTGGCATTCTTCGCGTTGTTCAGCTACCTGGCTGCCTATCTGATCGACGCCTACGACATGAGTGTGGGTGCGGTTGCGTTGCCCCTGGCCTTTGTGGGCATGGGCACGGCGATCGGCAGCTACACAGGCGGACCCGTGGCGAACCGGAAGGACCGGATGCCATTGATAGCTGCCTCGGCTGTAGCCGGCGGACTCGCGGCCCTGCTGCTGTTCTCAATCGAAGTCCCGGTCTGGGTGGTTGTGGCCATTGCCACAAGCGCTGTGTCACTCCTGAGTGTCGGCTTCCCGGTGTTGCTGACCTTTAGCACACAGATCTCGGGCGAGTCCCGGGCCACCGGAGTCGGGCTGATGGGTTTCAGCAACCAATCCGGAGGCGTCGGCGGGGCCGCTCTCGGAGGAGTCTTGTTGGCGGCCAGCGGCTTCCCCGGAGTCGGCTACCTGTGTCTCGGAGCGGTGGCATTTTCGGCCGTGATGATCGCGCTGTTCCTGCGCCAGGGCAGCCCTGAAGTAGTACGCCAGGCGTAGCAGTGGTATCTCTTGCCCCAGCGGGCAGGGTGCGATAGGATTCCTGTGCCCACTCAGGAGGCGGACCCCGTGAGGGACAAGAAATTCATTGATCATGGAGCGGTTCGGCCCAAATGTTGGAACACAAAGGAATTCGCTGGGGCTATGTTTTTTTGAAAGCGTCTTCTTACCTGGACACAGAGGAATTTCATGAACTGATGGTCCAGGCGGTCGAGATGTTTCTGGCAGGGGAGCATGAACGTAAGGTTAAGGGCGGCGAGTATGAAGGGCGGCTCTACACGGAACAGCGCTATGAGTTGATTGGCACCATGGGCGGGCAGCGGTTCGACGCCGACCTGGAGACTTCCAGGGGCCGGGACCACGCTTCATTTTTGGTCAACGAGCAAACGCAGGGAGGCGGAGCAGCGATATCGTTGAACTAGCGAGCTATGGTTGACCGCCAAGTCCGATTCTGAGCGGCGATATCGCTTGACTGGCCGTTCCGTTGACTCCAATCTCGGCGTCGTCTACACTCCAACTTCCTCCACATTTGGGCCCGAATTCGGCGAGCTACTTCATTGCCAGCCAGAAAACCCGCGAGGCAAAAATGACCAGCTCCAAAGATTTCCAGATGGCTAGAGAAATTGGGCGGGTCCCGTCCTCCACTGTCCCTCTGGACGCCCAAGAAGAATTGCGCTTCCAGTCCTTGGCCGAAGAAGCGGTCATGATTGACGTGCACCAGCACCCCTTCGTGCTGCCTGAGGCGATGGACCGGTTCATCGACTTTTTGCGCACCAACCGTTACGCCTGGGGGTTCGAGGCGGTGAAGCACGGCGGCTGGTCCACGGTGACCACCTCCAACGTTTTCGGCGCGTTGCAGAATGCCACGGACATGTCGTTCGTGGAATACGAAGACGTGGCGGCCGAGGTGGGCATGATGCTGGCCGACGTCTCGACCCAGCAAGACGTGGTCCGGGTGGGCAACGCTGACGAGATTCTGGCGGCCAAGCAAACGGGCAAGGTCGGCTTCATGCCGACGCTGGAGCACCTGCCCATCGGCAACCGCCTCGAGCGTTTGGACCAACTCCACTCCATGGGCGTGCGCCTGGCGGGCATCACCTACAACCGCAAGAACTACATCGGCGACGGCCAGAACGAGCGCAACCCCGGCGGGCTCAGCGAATTCGGCATAGAAGCCGTCCACCGGATGAACGACCTGGGAATGGCGGTCGACCTCTCCCATGCGTCGACGCCTACGGCCATGGACGCCATCGGGTTCTCCAAGGCGCCGGTGGTCTTCAGCCACAACGCCTCCTACACCCTGCGGCCCAACGGGCGCACCCGGAAAGACGGGGAACTCCGAGCCTGCGCGGCCAAGGGGGGCCTGGTCTGCATCACCGCCGTGCCTAACTCGCTCAGCGACGACCCGGAGCAGGACATCGAATGCGTCCTTGACCACTACGACTACATGGTGAACCTGATCGGCGTCGACCACGTGGGTATCGGCACCGACACCGTCGTCGGCGACCATGTTCTATTTCATCACTACATGCTGGGCCGGGACCTGAGCGAAATGCCGGCTGCCTACCTGAACGGCCTGGAATCCCCGGCCGACGGCAAGAACATCATCCGAGGCCTGATTCGCCGGGGTTATTCGGACACCGACATCAAGAAGATCGTCGGCGGCAACGCTCTGGACCTTTTCCGCCGGGTCATGGCCTAGATGGCCGAGCCCTTTATAACCACCGTGGTAGGCAGCCTGCCCAAGCCGCCCTGGCTCTACCGTCAGACGCCATTGGACGCCAAAGGCTTCGACCACCACGGCGCCGGTTCGGACTGGCTGCTTGACGGACAACCCCTCCGCGAGGCTCAAGACGACGCCGTGCGCTTGGCGGTTTATGATCAGGAATCGGCCGGCGTCCGCATAATCAGCGACGGCGAACAACGCCGGAAGACCTACTTGACCTACGTCACCTCCCAATTGGGCGGGTTCGACTTTGAGACCCTGGCGGAAAAGTGGATCCGCGATGGCCGCCGCCTGGCCCAGGTGGGACGCTGCACCGGGCCGGTTGAGTGGCGGGGGCCGATGGTAGTGAATGACTTGAGATTTCTGTTGACCCAGACCACGTCGCCGGTCAAGGTCACTCTGCCCGGTCCCATGACGGTGACTGATTCCACATTTGACGATTTTTACGGTGACGAACGAGCATTCGCCATGGCGGTGGCCGACGCCATCAACCGGGAAGCCAAAGCCCTTGATGCCCTGGGACCCGCAGTGATTCAGTTCGATGAGCCCGTTTTCAGCCGGTACCCTGAGAAAGTGTCCGAATGGGGGATTGAAGCGCTTAACCGCTGCGCCCAGGGGCTGATCGCCCAAACGGCGGTCCACGTCTGTTACAGCTACACCATTCCGGGTGTCCCCCGGCCCATCAAGCCCAGCTACCCCCAGATTCTGGCCGAATTGGAACGTTCCACGGTGGACCAACTAGCCCTGGAGTTCCACGCCCCGCAACTTGACCCGGCCCTGCTTGAACTTTGTCCTTCCAAGACCATCATGTTCGGCTGCATCGATAACGCCAACCCTGAGATCGAGGAATCGCAAGCGATCGCCCAACGACTATTGGAGGCCGCCCAGCATCATGATCCGGAGAAAATTCAGGCGGCGCCCGATTGCGGACTGGTTCTGCTGGACCAACGCACCGCCCGGGCCAAATTGTCGGCCCTTTTCCGGGGCGCCCAATTGGCCCGAGACCACCTAGCCGATCCAAGGGGAAGAGCGCATGGCCATCACCGACACTGATTTTCAGCATATCGTTCTTGATCACCACGGCCACGTCGCGGTGATAACCTTGGACCGCCCCGGCCGCTTGAACGCAATTAACAGGCAACTGGCCCAGGAGTTACATGATGCCCTCGACCAGCTTGCCGGAGCATTTCCGGAAACCCGGGTGGTTGTCATAACCGGTTCCGGCCGGGGATTCTGCTCCGGGGCCGACGTTGCCGACATTGCCAAGCGGATGGCCGACCCGGCGGACAGCGATCTAGGCCCGGACGTCAGCGCCGACCAAGGTCCATCGATCACCATGCGCCTGGCCCCTCACCTCCGGCAAATTCCCCAACCGGTCATCGCGGCGGTGAACGGGGTGGCCGCCGGCGCTGGGCTGGGCATTGCTCTGTCCTGCGATATCAGGATAGCCTCCGACGAGGCTCGGTTCACGTCGGTGTTCGTGAAGCGGTCCTTGGTGCCCGACGCCGGAGTTTCCCAGATCCTTGGGGCGCTGGCCGGACCGGGCATCGCCGCCGAGATGGCCCTCACTGGCAGGGTTTACGATGCCTCTTGGGCGCTGGCCAAGGGGTTGGTAAATCAGGTCGTTCCCGCCGAGGAATTAATGTCCCAGGCCGATTTGTTGGCTCAGGAGATTGCCGCCAACCCGCCGCTGGTGGTGAAGGCGACCAAGGAGCTACTAAACAGCCACTACCCGGACCTGAACCGGGTCATCGAGGCCGAGCACCGGGCCAACGACGCTGTCCAGGGCACCGCCGACCAAAAAGAGGCGGTGCAAGCATTTCTGGAGAAGCGGGAACCGAAGTTCGTCGGAAATTAACCACGAGACGCGCCACCATTTGGAAAAATCCTGGTGCAGAGTTACGTGGCAGCTAGGCCGTTCCATCAAAACGACCAGCGCCCGCGTATTCTTCAATAAGCCGTGCTTACTCTTGGATAGCGCTTATGCTATCCTGACCATACAACCTTGAGGTCAATACATCCAGGTTTTGAGTGAGGAACCAGATTGAACTGCCCACGTTGCGATGTTGCTCTAGACGAAAAAACCATGAAGGGTATCGACGTTGACCACTGCCCTCAGTGCAAGGGTCTCTGGCTGGACTTTCACGAACTTGACCGGCTCGAAGACCATTCCATGGACGAAGACGAGAGCAAGGGGATGATCGAGTACGCCCGGCGGGAGAGCGACATTTCGTGTCCTCATTGCAGCGAGGTCATGGAAACATTCAATTACCGGGCTCACAACCTGCCCATCGACCACTGCAAGAACCAATGCGGCTACTGGCTGGACGAGGGCGAAGAGAAGAAGGTCTTGGACATCATGAAGCAGCGGGTCCAAGACTTGAAGCGCACCAGCTCCGCCCAGGAGTCCTGGGCCAAGTTCATGGAGCGCGGCGGTTCTCGTTCGTTTCTAACCAAGGTCAAAGACCTGTTCACGGGCTAGGCACGCTCACTCAACCTCCGTTCTGGTTCTTCGATGCTGCACTCCCATCAGTCATTCTGTGGCCGCAGCCGAAGAATGGTAATCGATGGGAGTGATTTCACTATTTGTAGGGATTGTCCCAACGGTCGATGCCGCAGACCTCTTGCAAGGGCTTGCGGGTGACCGAGCCAAACTCGCCCCGCGGGTAGCCCAGAGGCATGCAGTAGACGATCTCGGCGGTGTCGGGGATGTTCAGCAGCTTCTTGACTCGATCATCAACCACGGCGTGGAGTGTGGCGATCGTGCCGCCTATGCCATGGGCTCTGGCCGCCAACAACAAGTTCTGGGACGACGGAATGATACCTCCCGAGCCACCCTTGTTAAGGGCGCAGATGAGGACCATCACAGGAGCGTCTCCGAATTCATTGGCCAGCCGCATGGCCGAGCGCATGGAGTTCTTGCCCGGAGGAATGTCCTCGGGCCCCATGATCCCGGCGTCTTTCCGCTTGGCCCACCAGGCCTCGTGATACAGTTCGCCCAATTGCTTCCGGGTGTCGGCGTCCTTCACAACGATGAAGTGCCATTGCTGGGTGTTGCCGCCGTTGGGGGCGCGGATGGCCGCCTCCATAATGTCCCGCATCACGTCGTCGGGGATGGGGTCGGGCTTCAGCCTGCGGATGGCTCGCTGGGTGAACATCGCTTCGCCAAGGGACATGGTCAACCGGTCGGCAGTGGCCATTTTTGTCTCTCCCGTGTCTATTTCTAGTTTTTAATTTACGCTAGTGGTGCTTTTGCGCAGGTCAACACGCGGTTCGGCCAACAAGCGGCCATATCCTAACAGCGGCTCCGTCTCGCCGGCCTGACTCAGGACACGCCAGAGAGTGGCTGAATGCGAGGTTACCACCGGTTTCCCAATTTCATCTTCCAAGGCCTCGGCGGCGGCCATGCCGTCGTGGTTCATGCAACTGATGAACAGGCCGTCGGCTTCATCGGCGTGGTCCTTCCAAGCATTCATGGCGAAATCGAAGATCTCTTGAGGCGGTACGGCCGCGAACCCTTCCGCCGTTTCCAGGCCCATGCCCTGCATAGCGAGGGCCACAATACCGGCTTCCTTCAGATATGCCCGTTCCGCCACATGATGGCTATCGGGGTAGGGAGTGGTTACCACGATCTTCTTCAACCCCAAGTGCTGCAACGCCTCGGCAACAGCCAGCATGGTGGATGTGATGGGGGTGCCCCACTGATCTTCCAAGTCCCGGCAGAACTCCCGGTCTTTCTCCATCCCACGGAGTGCGCCGCTAACTGTACAGCAGTAGGCCACAGAATCGACTTTGGCGCTGGCCAACTCTCCCACCGCACGGGAAGCATTGCTCTCCATCTCAATTAGGGCCTCAATGCTTTCGCCCGCGGCCAACATCATGCGGCTGGTGAGGAAAGCGACTCCCGGGGGCGCAACTTTGGGATACCTCAGTTCAGAGATTGACGACGCACTCACCACCACCAAGCCAATCTTGGTCCGCACGTCCAACTCGTCCATCTGCCCTTCTCCAACAGGGGTTTAACCGAAATATTAACCAAGAGAATTCCGTTGGGCTTCGGTTGCCAATTTTATCACAACCCCGGCTTCAGCAAGGCAGTTAAGAGCAGGCCCGGTTCAGAAATACCCAGGCCGGTTAACGGAGGCCCGTGTTGCTATAATGTGGCCCATCCATTCCTTTAAGTGGCATTGAAGCCTCAGGAGGCGCCATGACGGACATTCCGTTGGAAGCAGCAGAGGCCTACCAATATTTGGGCGTGAAACCTGTCATCAACGCCGCCGGCTCGGTCACCAAGTACGGCGGCACCAAGACCCGGTCCGAAGTACTGGACGTGATGACCGGGGCGGCCCGCATCATGGTGAACGTGGAAGACCTCAACCGGAAGGCCGGGGAGGAGCTTGCCCGCATCACCGGCGCGGAGGCGGGTTTCGTCTGTAGCGGCGCGGCGGGCGGTCTAGTGCTTCAAGCTGCTGCCTGCATCGCCGGAAAAGACCCGGTCAAAATGCGGCAACTGCCCGACACATTCGGGATGAAAAACGAGATAATCATCCAGAACATGCACCGCTTTCCCTACGAGCAGGCTTACCGGGCCGCCGGCGGCAAGCTGGTGGAGATTGGCGATTCCCGGAACTCCCACCCCTGGGAGTTGGAGGGTGCAATCGGCGAGAACACCGCTGCGGTCGCTTTCCTCTGCGCTCCCCTGACCAACCGGCGGGCCATCTCTCTTCCTCAGGTCTGCGAGATTGCCCACAGCCGGGGCGTGCCCGTAATCGTAGATGCGGCGTCAATGCTCCCGCCCAGAGCAAACCTGCAGCGTTACCTGGCCGAGGGCGCCGACATGGTGTCTTTCAGCGGCGGGAAGGGTATCCGTGGCCCTCAGGGCACCGGTATCCTCTGTGGGCGAGCCGACCTGATCGAGGCGGCAGCCGCCCACGCCAACCCGGCCCAGTTCCTAGGACGGCCCATGAAGGTGGCCAAGGAGGAGGTGCTGGGCCTGGTGACCGCCCTGAACCTGTTTGTCGAGGAAGACGAGGCAGCCGAGATGCGGGCCTACCGGATACTGGCCCAGCAGGTGGTGGACGCTCTTAGCGAGGTCCCCGGCCTGAAGATCACTTTGGAGCATGACGAGCACGACTATCTGATCCCCCATGCGCTGCTGCACTTTGGCCCGGACTGGCAAGGACCCAGTAGAAATGAGATTGCCAAGGCCATGGAAGAAGGCGAGCCCGCCATCTATCTGCACCAGTTGGGCCAACCCGACGAATTAGCGGTGGACCCATTGAACCTGTCCGAGGGAGAGACATCAACCGTGATTCGACGCTTGCGTGAAGAACTTACCCGCTGAACAACGGCCCCATCCTAACTTTCCCCTGAGGCACGGGAGCGGACTAATTTAAGGAGAAGGAAATGGCGATCAAGATCGACCTGAGAGTACCCCCTTGCAAGCCCGTCCCGGAGGTCACGGCTTTTGTCAATCAATGCGAGGAAGCGGGCTTCCACGGCGTGGGCATGTTGGATTCCCAGATGTTGGAGCGGGATGTATTCGTGTCCATGGCCCACGCGTTATTGAACACCTCGACCATCCAGGTCGCCTCGGCGGTCACCAACCCCGTTACGCGGCACCCATCGGTGCTGGCATCGGCGGCCCAGACCGTCTCCGAGGTGGCGCCGGGCCGGGCCCAGATCTGGATCGGGCGGGGTTATAGCTCCGCCAACGTTATCGGCATCCCCCCGGCCACCGTGCGCCAGATGCGGGACTCGGTCGTCATGATGAAAGAACTCATGGCTGGGAACCACGTCGACTTCGGCGATTTCTCGAGCCGCATGCGTCACGGCGGGGGCGCCACAACCCCGGTCTACATAGCGGCCACCGGTCCCAGGGTAATGAAGGTGGCCGGGGAAGTGGCCGACGGCGCGGTCTTGGCGACCGGCATTCACCCCAACGCCGTTGCGCAAGCACGGGAGTTGATCGCCGATGGGGCCAAGAGCGCTGGGCGTAACCCAGACCATATTGAGACCATATTCACCTGCACTACAATTATCAGAGACGACCTGAAGGAAGCCCGGGAGGTCGCCCGGCCTCTGGCAGTGCAGAGATTGATGGAGCCCACCTACGTCCGTTGGTTGAAGGCCGCCGGTCTGGACTTCTCGGACCTGGAAGTGCCCCGTGGTCTTTGGGACCTCTACCCTGACGTTCCCCACGCCGAGGACTGGGAGAAGGCCAGGGAGTTGTGCGCTTTCCTGCCCGAGGACGCGCTGGCCCAGCTCTGCGACACCATGGGCCTGATCGGGTCTCCCGACTATTGCGCCGAACGCATCCAGCAAGCGGAAAAGGCGGGCCTGGAGCACATCTACTTGATGACCGACCAGACCTACGAGTTCGCCACTGGAGAGCTGAAGGCCTTCAAAGACCAGATATTCCCGGCGCTGGGGAAGTCCATGCAGCCTGCGTGAGGCCGGGCGAATTACTTTGGCCAGCGTTATTCACCGCCGTAGGGGCACGGCGCCGCCATCCCCCACTACGGTGGCGAGTTGTCATACCTGTCGCAGCCGCTCACTCGAAGAAAAAGGCCCAGGTTCTTGTCGACCAGTACTCTGCGCAGAATCATGCGGGCCTCCTCGCCGCGAATCCCGAGAAGCGTTCAAGGCATCATAATTTCCTGAGGAGCCAAAACGATGCCGAATCCACGCTTTCTTGGACTGATCTCTGGAGCCATCGCTCTTGTAGCAATTGCCTGCGCCGGTGATTCAACTTCTCCCACCGGCACGCCCTCGCCCACAGCTACCACGGCCCCGACGTCGGCCGGGCCAACTCTGTTCCCGGATTCGGCGCCAGCAGAAGCTACCCCTACTCCCGGAGGAGCGGTAAGCCCGACGCCGGAGGAGGTAGGGGATCCTTTCGTGAATGTGGCGCCGACGGGGCTGGTGGAAAGGGACCCAGATTACGAAGACGAATTGAGATCGGGACGGTTCTCCACCTTCGGTTGGAAGACCGATTTTAGTTACCACTCGGTCCCATATAGCGAATTCCTCTCTGGAGGTCCACCACGGGACGGCATACGACCGCTAGACCATCCCCAATTCGTGACCACCACCCAAGCCGATGAGTGGTTATCCGATCCAGAACCTGTAATCTCTTTTGAGCTTAACGGAGTGCAGCGGGCCTACCCGTTGCAGATTCTCATTTGGCACGAAGTTGTCAATGACGAGGTGGGAGGGGTACCGGTGACGGTAACTTTCTGTCCCCTTTGCAACAGTGCAATCGTTTTCGAACGGACCGTTAATGGCATGGTTCTGGATTTCGGAACCTCTGGTAATCTGCGCAATAGCGACCTGGTGATGTGGGACCGTCAAACCGAATCCTGGTGGCAGCAACTCACCGGCGAGGCACTCGTCGGTGTCATGGCGGGGACCAAGCTCACCTTCCTGCCAGCGCCGATCATTTCCTGGCAGGACTTTAAGACCCAACAACCCGAAGGAATGGTCCTCTCCAATGACACTACCAAAGATACTGGAAGCGCCGATTTCGCGCGCAGATATGGCCAGAACCCATACGTCGGATATGATCGGATCGATAACCCTCCATTCTTGTTTGATGGCGATCTGGACGGCCGCCTACTGCCCATGGAGCGAGTCGCCGCGATCTCTGTGGAGGGTGTGGACGCTGCATTCCCATTCTCCACTCTAGCGCTGGAAGGAGCGGTGAATTACCAGGTCAACGGATTAGACGTGGCCGTGTTCTTTAAATCCGGCACTGCTTCGGCCTTGGACAGCCAATTCATCGGTATTTCCCGTGATATTGGTTCCGCGGCCGTCTTCAACGCGGTATTGGACGGTCAGAAGTTGACGTTCAGCGCAGATATCAGCGGGTTCACCGACGAAGAGACCGGCTCTACCTGGAATATTCTGGGGGAAGCCACCGACGGTCCGTTGACCGGCGAACGTCTGACCAAGATAGTCCACGGTGACCACTTCTGGTTCGCCTGGGGCGCGTTCAAGCCCGAGACTCTGATCTATCAAGGACAAGGCTAGCAGAGGGCCAAGCATAACTCTGCCGGAATATCTTTTGATTGAGCGCCATTATTTTTACCAATATACGGAGGTACTCCTTGCAGCCTGTCTTCAGGACGCATAGACTTGATTGAAAGCTACGCCACACCCTCTAAGGACACTTGGATGCCGGTCCGAAACGAGTCAGCTTCAGCAGACCTCGAGCGGCAGTTCACCGAGATCGTGGAACAGTATTCCGATCTGGCCTACAGCGTTGCCTTCCGCATGCTTCGGAATGCCGAGGACGCCGAGGACGCGGTGCAAGAAGCCTACATATCAGCCTTGAAAGCCCTGCCCAACTTCAAAGGCCAGTCCAAGTTATCCACCTGGCTCTACCGCATCGTCGTCAACGCCTGCTTGATGAAGATTCGCAAGGACAAGTCCAGGGCCAAATACCTTTCAGAAAAGTCCTTCGACGATGCCATCGTTTATGATTGGAAGAACGACCCTGAGGAAGCGGCGGTGAACAGCGAACTCCGCTCCATGTTGGAATCCGGGTTGGACCTTCTCTCTCCCGACCTACGTGCCGCCGTGGTCTTGAGGGACATCCAAGGTCTTTCCACCGAGGAAGCCGCCGAAGCCTTGGGTATCTCCATCGCCTCTTTGAAGTCCCGTCTTCACCGCGCCCGGATCATGCTTCGCAAACACCTTGACGAGTACTCCGCGTTGTCGCTGTTGGGCGCCGCGGATGCTCTCAGGCAATCCGGCTCTGACCCCCGGCCAGAACCCAGTTGAATCGACGCGGATCTACGCCCCAACCTCAAAGCTTTCTACTAGTGACAACCCTCCCCAGGTTCGCTAACATATCCTGGGGAATTTGGTCCCCTTCACATCCATGGCGCACAAGTTGAAATACCAGACTTTCGCGAGCCGAGGTATTTAGGCCCAGTTCCGCGACCGCTAAGGGGGTTCCATCTTGGCATACTCGGCCCTTGACCAACTATGTATTGACACCATCCGATTCTTGGCTGTCGATACCGTACAGAAGGCAAAATCGGGCCATCCGGGCGCTCCAATGGGAGCGGCGCCAATGGCCTACGTTCTTTGGGACCGGTTCCTCAAGCACAACCCCAACGACCCCGCTTGGCCAGACCGCGACCGTTTTGTCCTTTCCGCCGGACATGCATCGGCACTGTTGTATTCCCTGCTCCATCTGACCGGTTATGACCTGCCGATTGACGAACTGAAGCAGTTTCGGCAGTGGGGCAGCAAGACTCCGGGTCACCCCGAGCATGGCCTTACCCCAGGCGTGGAAGCCACCACCGGGCCTCTAGGACAAGGATTCGGAAATGCCGTTGGCATGGCGCTGACCGAGCGCTGGCTGGCCGGCCAATTCAACCGGCCCGGTCACGACATAATCGATCACCACACCTACGCTATCGTGTCTGATGGCGACCTTCAGGAGGGCATCGCGTCAGAAGCGGCATCCATGGCGGGCACGATGGGTCTGGGCAAACTAATCATGCTCTACGACGACAACGATGTATCCATCGAGGGCAGCACCGACATCACCTTCTGTGAGAACGTGGTCCGAAGATTTGAGGCCTACGACTGGCACGTGGTCGGCCCCATCGACGGTATGGATGTCGAGCAGGTCTCGTCGGCATTGAGCGCTGCCAAAGCCGAGACTGGCAAGCCCAGCATCATTATCTGCCGCACAGTGATTGGCTACGGCAGCCCCAACAAAGCTGGCAAGGCGTCGGCCCACGGAGACCCCTTGGGCGAAGAGGAAGTAGGCCTGGCCAAAGAACATTTGGAATGGGCGTATGAAGAGCAGTTTTTCATTCCAGCTGAAGCCGGCGGCCACCTGGGTCTGGCCGGCGATCGCGGCAAGAGCCGCCAGTCCGAATGGAACGCGGCGTTCAGCGAGTACCGGGAGGCCTACCCCGCCGAGGCGCAACAACTCGATGATGCCCTGCAAGGACGGCTTCCTCAGGGCTGGGAAGATACACTCGACGGTTTGTTTGATGATCCCAATCCCATAGCAACCCGGTCAGCATCAGGCATTGTGATGAACTCCCTCTCCAAGGGTGTGCCAGCGTTCATGGGCGGGTCCGCCGATCTGTCCCCGTCCACCAGGACGATCCTGGACGACCGCGGACACATAGGGGCAGGAGACTTTTCCGGCCACAATCTCCATTTCGGAGTGCGGGAACACGCCATGGGCAGCGTGGCCAACGGCATTGCCCTTCACGGTGGAGCGATCCCCTTCACCGCCACCTTCCTGATATTCTCGGATTACATGCGCCCCGCAATCCGTCTAGGGGCGCTGATGGGCCAGCAGGTGATCTACGTTTTCACCCACGATTCGATCGGCCTCGGCGAAGACGGGCCCACCCACCAGCCCATAGAGCACCTGATGTCGCTTCGGGCAATACCCGGACTGGTGGTCAGCCGGCCAGCGGACGCCACCGAGACGGTTGAAGCGTGGCGCGCCGCCATGAACAGACAGGACGGCCCCACTGCCCTGGCTTTCACCCGCCAAAACCTGCCGGTGTTGGACCGGTCCACGCTGAACCCGGCTTCGGGCCTCCTTAAGGGCGGATACATCCTGTGGGAGAGCAGCAGTTCGCCCCAGGTGATTATTATCGCCACCGGGTCCGAGGTCCACATTGCCTTGGAAGCCGGCAAAACTCTGGAGGGCGAGGGCATTGCGGCCAGGGTTGTCTCCATGCCTTCCTGGGAGCTTTTCGACGGCCAGCCCAAAGAGTACCGCGACCAGGTCCTGCCACCCTCGTTGCCGGCCCGGGTCTCCGTAGAGGCAGGCGTCACCCAGGGGTGGGAGCGATACGTTGGCCTGGACGGGGTTTCCGTGGGCATGACTGGCTACGGGGCTTCGGCCCCCTTCGGAGTCTTATACGAGAAGTTTGGCATCACCGCGCAACGGGTGGCCGACGAGTCTCGGAAATTGGTCAACGGAATAAGTTAACCGCCGGCCGGATAACCCGTCGGATCAAATCCTAACGGTACCCGCCCGCCTATTATTTGGCCAGCTTGCCTTTAGGGAAGAGGATGTGATGCGGAAGTTCGACCCCATCGTTATCGGCTCCGGCTCCGGCCTAGAAGTTTCGTCGGAGGCGTCGGACGCTGGCTGGTCGGTGGCAGTTGTCGAAGAAGGCCCCTTCGGCGGCACCTGCCTAAACCGCGGCTGTATTCCCTCCAAAATGCTCATCCACTGCGCCGACGTGATGCAAACCGTCCAGAATGCCTCCCTCTTCGGTATTCACGCCACGGTCGAGAGAGTTGATTGGCCGTTCATCGTGCACCGCGCCTTCCAAGAGGTGGACGCCGATGCCGCCATGATTGAACGGGGCAACCGGCAGAGCCCGAACATCGAGGTTTTCAAAGGACGCGGGCGCTTCACCGGCCCCAAGACGATTGAAATTACCGACGGGGAAGCCAATGGCGAGCAATTGACCGCCGACACCATCCTCATCGCCGCCGGCACCCGCCCTTGGGCCCCGGAGATACCCGGCCTGGAGCACACGCCGTACATCACGTCGGACGAGGCCCTGCGGCTGCCCGAGCAACCCCGAAAACTCACGGTGGTGGGTGGCGGCTATATCGCCGCCGAACTAGCCCATTTCTTCGGAGCGCTGGGTACTGAATTGACAATCATCCACCGCCGAGGGCAGATGCTCCGGGAGGAGGACGACGATGTCGCCCGCCGGTTTACCGAGGTCTATCAGCGCCGGTTCAACATGGTATTGGGCGCCCAGGTCACGGGTGCCTCCTCCCAGGATGGCGAGATCAGGGTGGAGGCTGTCACCCCTGAAGGGAGCAAATCGATCACCTCGGACATTCTCCTAATGGCCACCGGCCGTGTCCCCAACACCGACATCCTTGAAGTCTCGAAAGCCGGCGTGGAGTTGGATCAGCGGGGTTACATCAAGACCGACGATTACCTCCAGACCAACGTGCCCGGCATTTGGGCCTTGGGTGACATCGTGGGCCGGTACCTGCTGAAACACAGCGCCAATCTGGAAGCGGCCTACGCGGCCAACAACATTATCAAGGGACGCGGGAACCCCGAGAATCAGGCGGCGGTGGACTACCATGCCATGCCCCACGCCGTGTTTGCATCCCCGCAAGTGGCGTCGGTGGGCCTGACCCAACAAGAGGCCGAGGGCCGAGGTATTGACCATGTTGCCGCCTTATATGACTATTCGGACACTGCCTACGGAGCTTCTATCGAAGACAGAGACGGCTTCGTTAAAGTATTGGCTGACCCGCAGTCCGGAGAGATTTTGGGTTGCCACATCATCGGGACCGACGCTGCCACCCTGATCCAAGAGGCCGCCAACGCTATGCGGCTCCGCTTGGGCGTGGACGCAATAACCCAGTCTATCTACGTTCATCCCGCCCTGCCGGAAGTGGTCCAAAGGGCCTTCGGCCAACTCCCTATATAACCGGACTGCATCTCATAATGGGCAATCTGCAAACTGCAAACGGCGATAACGATAATAGGAGTTGAACCAGTGGACTTGGGAATGATTGGACTGGGACGGATGGGCGGCAACATGGCCCAACGTTTGATCAGCGGCGGACACCGGGTGGTGACCTATGACCGGGACTCGCAGGCGGTCACAGCCAGCCACGGGTTCGGGGGTGAAGGCGCATCTTCGCTGGAGGACGTCGTGGCCCGGCTCACTGCTCCCCGAGCCCTATGGATCATGGTGCCCGCCGGACAGCCGACCGAAGACACCATTGATGCTCTGGCCCCACTGCTCAGCCCCGGCGACGCCATTTTGGACGGGGGCAACGCCAACTATAAAGACAGCATGCGCCGTGCCGGCAAACTGGCCGGCAACGGGATCAATTTCATCGATGTAGGCACCAGCGGCGGCATCTGGGGGTTGGCCGAGGGTTATTGCTTGATGGTCGGTGGCGACGAAGCGGCGGTCAAGCGACTGGAGCCTATCTTCCATACCCTGGCGCCGAGTCCAGACCACGGCTATAGCCGGGTCGGCCGCAGCGGCGCCGGGCACTTCACCAAGATGGTGCACAACGGCGTGGAATACGGGCTGATGCAGGCCTATGCCGAGGGGTTCGAGATGATGGCGGCCAAAGAGGAGTTCGGGCTGGATCTGCCGGCCATCGCCGAGGTATGGCGCCACGGCAGCGTGGTACGCTCCTGGCTGTTGGACCTGGCGGCCGACGCGCTGAAGGAAGACCCTAGGTTGGAATCACTGGAGTCCTACGTAGACGACTCGGGAGAGGGCCGTTGGACCGTCGAGGAATCGGTGGCGCTGGCCGTGCCGATTCCAGTGATTACCTCGGCCCTGCAAGCCCGGTTCCGCTCACGGCAGGACCAGCCTTTCGGCGGCCGGCTTCTGGCGGCGCTACGACAGCAGTTTGGCGGCCATGCCGTTCGGAGGTCCGGTGAATGACCTCTAACTCCCGCGATGATTCGGTTTCGGTAATGAAGGACAATGGGCAAACCACCTCCATAGTGATTTTCGGCGCGTCTGGAGACCTGACCCGCAGAAAACTGATTCCGTCGCTGTGCAACCTCTTTTGCAAAGGGAGATTGGGCCCGAGGTCCAGATCGTCGGTATGGCGCGAAGTAACCTGACAGACCAGGAGTTCCGCGACTCGCTGACCCAGAGCATGGACCAGTTCGAGGAATTTAGCCCGGAGCGAGCCGAATGGGAAGAGTTCACCTCCCGCATTCACTACTGTCGTGGCGACATCTCTTCTCCCGATGACCTGAAGGGATTGGAGGAAACCCTTCAGGGCTTCGAATCTCCCGGCAAACCCGCCAACCGTTTGTACTACCTCGCGTTGGCGCCGTCCCTCTACGGGCCGGCGATCTTGAACCTGGGGTCCATGGGCATGGCCCGGGAAGAGGACTGCTGGCGGCGGGTGGTTATCGAAAAGCCCTTCGGCGTCGACCTGGCGTCGGCCAAGGAATTAAACAAGTTGGTCCACTCGGTGTTCGCTGAGAGCCAGGTTTTTCGAATCGACCATTACTTGGGCAAGGAAACGGTCCAAAACCTGTTGGTTTTCCGCTTCGCCAACACCATATTTGAGCCCATCTGGAGCAGGAACCATATCGACAACATCCAGATTACCGTCTCCGAAACAGTTCCGGTGTCCGAGCGGGCGGGTTACTATGATCAGGCTGGGGTTATGCGGGACATGTTCCAAAATCATCTGTTTCAATTGTTGACCGTCGTTGCCATGGAACCGCCCTCCAATTTTCAGGCAGACCTGCTCCGGAACGAAAAGGTAAAAGTTCTCAACGCCGTGCGCCGCATCACCCCCGACTTGGCAACCCAGACTGCGGTGCACGCTCAGTACGAAGGGTACCTCGACGAGCCCAATGTGCCTGCCGGATCGCGGACTCCCACCTACGCGGCCTTGCGGGTAGACGTGGACAATTGGCGCTGGCAAGGCGTGCCTTTTTACCTGCGTTCCGGCAAGGGCCTGAACGACAAACGCACTGAGATTATGATTGAGTTTAGAAAGCCGCCCCATCTGATGTTCCCACAGGAAATCGGTCCCAACATATTGGCCATCCAGATTCAGCCCGACGAGGGGTTGCATCTGGAATTCCAGGCCAAGACCCCGGACGAGAAGATGGAACTGCGGCCGGTGGACCTGGAGTTTCACTACGATGACTCTTTCGGAGGCCAGGACATCCCCGACGCCTACGAGCGCCTGTTGCTGGACGCAGTGACCGGGGATGCCTCCCTTTTCACCCGAAGCGACGAGATCGAAGAGGCCTGGGAGATCATCGACCCAATCATCCAGGGACTGGCGGCGGCGGACGCCCCGGCTCCGGCGAGCTATGCGATCGGAAGCAGAGGCCCCGACACAGCCGATCATTTCTTGGCCAAGGACGGCCGCAAGTGGCTGAACCGGTCCTGGCAGCATTGAGATTCCTCGCGGGTAGTTGTTCTTGACCTATAAGCCCATAAACGAATACGGCCTCATTGGCGATATGCACGGTTCGGCATTGGTTGGGAGTGACGGTTCCATCGATTGGTGCTGTATCCCCCGCTTCGACTCCCCGGCATTGTTCAGCAGTATTCTAGATGGCAACAAGGGCGGCTTTTTCAAGTTATCGCCCACCAATATTAAACACGCCGCCCGTCGATACCTTCCGGACACGAACATCCTCGAGACTAGTTTCGAGACCGGGAGCGGCTCGGGAGTCCTCATCGACTTCATGCCCGTCCACCGCCATTCCATCATGCCGCGAGAGCCTCTGGAGGTCACGGATCACCAGCGGGTGGTGCGGATCCTCCGCTGTACGGCCGGCCGCCTGGATTTTGAGATGGACTGCTACCCCAGGTTCGATTATGGGACCATCGTGCCTCACGCTTCGTTAAGCAGCCCGAACACTGGCATGGCCCATGGTGGAGGGGATGCGGTGTCGGTCTTTTGCTCGGCCAGGCTCACGGTGGTGAACGACGGGTTCCGGTCCCGGGGCGTCATCTTCGAAGGGGAGAAGCTATACACCGCCGTATCCAATCAGCCATCGTTCTCCCATCGTTCCGAACCCCTAACGCCGGCGGGACTCGAACGTGAGTTGGCGAACACGTCGGCATTTTGGGAGGAATGGTCCGCCCAATGCACTTTCCGGGGCGAACACCGGGACGCAGTGCTCCGCAGCGCCCTCATCCTCAAGGCCCTCACCTACGCCCCATCCGGCGGTTTGGTGGCGGCGCCGACCACATCGCTTCCGGAGTACATTGGAGGCGCACGCAACTGGGACTACCGTTACACCTGGATCAGGGACGCCACCTTTGCCCTCTACGCACTTTCGATCATCGGATACACAGGAGAGGCACGGGCGTTTAAGGATTGGCTGGAATGGAGCACCTCGGGCCGGGCTAGGGACCTGCAAGTGATGTACGGCCTGGGGGGCGAGCGCCGGCTGACCGAGATCGAGATTCCCGAACTGGAAGGCTACAAACACTCCCGGCCGGTACGGATCGGGAACGGCGCCTATTCCCAGTTCCAGCTGGACATCTACGGCGAGATCATGGACTCGGCTCACATATTCCGAAAGTTCGGCGGCTCGGTGGACCCCGAGTATTGGGAGTATCTTAGGCGGGTTGTCAACTTCGTGATCGACCACTGGCGGGAGCCTGACGACGGCATCTGGGAAACGCGGGGCGGCCGCCAGCATTTTGTCTTTTCCAAGGTGATGTGCTGGGTGGCATTGGACCGGGCCATAAAAGCGGCAACGTCACTGGGACTGCCGGGCGATATCGACACCTGGCGTTTGGTGCGGGCGGAAATCTGGAACGAGGTCATGGCCAAGGGCTACTCTAAGGGGCGCCAAGCATTTATCCAGTCCTACGGCAGCGACAATCTGGACGCAGCCAACCTGATGCTGCCCCTGGTGGGTTTTATCCCAGCCACGGACCCCAAGATGCGCTCCACGATTCGAGCGATTCAAATGGAAATGACGAGCCCTCAAGGATTTGTGTACCGCTACACCGACTACGACGACGGACTGGGCGGTTCCGAGGGGACGTTCACCATCTGCACTTTCTGGCTCGCCGATAACCTGATCCAGCTCGGCGAATTGGAGGAAGCGAGGAAGCTGTTCGACTCAGCCATGGGCTGCGCCAATGATCTGGGCCTGCTGAGCGAAGAATTTGATCCCACCACTGGATCCATGCTGGGCAACTTTCCCCAGGCGTTCTCTCACCTGGCGATGATCAACACTGCCGTGCAACTGCAACAAGCCATCGAAGGCACAGGCCCCGACTTGGACCGGACTTAATTAGCTCGTTACGCCCAGCGGACCCGTCCGCGGATTTGAATGAGCCTTGGTCATTTCGGGGGATGCGGGAACGCCAGATGAGCATTCGAACACATAAAAGAGCCCCCGGTTTAAGCCGGAGGCTCTTGATGCAACGAGTGTTTGGTACCGGGGCTACCGGTCCATGATCTTCATGGAGCCGGTCTCCGGGTTGTACTGGAAGCGGGTCACCTGGTCCAACTTCTGAGACTCAAGACGCACCACCAATGAGCGCCCTTCTTCGACATTCAGCGTGTCGTGGATCTCGCCGGGCAGGAAATAGGCGACGTCGCCGTCATGCTGCACGAATTTGCCGTGCTCGACGATCTGGGCTTTGTCAACGCCCTCTCCGGGGAAGGCCCAGCGCCACTTGCGCTGCTGGATGGATCCCTTGTATAGGCCATAGACGACCCAGGTCACGCCGTGGTCGTGGGGCAGGTTGTCTTGGCCGGGCTTCTGCACCGAGGCCATGAGCCACCAGCCGTTGCCGGGGTGGCCGGTTTCTTCGTCAAGGTGCAGCGAAAAACGTCCGTAGCCGCCTTCCTCCCCAAGTTCTAGCTTTTCTTCCAGCCAGCCCGGGACCGCCAGCAGCTTCTTCAGCAAGCCAGACACGGTCTTCGCTTGGACATGGGGGTCTGCTTCGTTCTTGAAGACGTTTCTAACGTCCTCAACAAAGGCTTCCATCGTGTAGGTGGAAGTTTGTGCTTGTGCCATCTTGAGCCTCCAACGGAATTTGTTGATATTATTTATCGATTTTGATGCGGGATGTAGGCGGTGTCAACAGATTGAATCTAAATATCGGGGCGGAGGGAGAATCGCTGTTTCGCTTGCTGGCGGCGCCGTTCAGTCATTTTGCTCTGGTGAATCGACGGGCGGCGGCGCTATCGGCGCAATATTGGACGGGTACTGGTGTTTTGGCCGGTGCGGAGCTATTATATTTGCAACAATTTCCCTGGTTTCCATCCCCAAATTTGCGCTAGAAATTAGGAGGAGAGGTCATGGCAGACAACTTTACAATCTTGGTCGGCACTGTCGGACAAGGGATGAACGTAAGCGGTGACAGCGGCGAGACTTGGACAAAAATTCGGCAGCCGATACCTTCTGAGAGTAATATCCGGGCTCTGCGTACCTACCCCGACGAGCCGCACCGGATCTTGGCCGGTTCCGACGGCATGGGCCTATTCCGCAGCAACGACAACGGAGTCAATTGGGAGATCGTGGACTCGCCCATCGGCGACCTGCAGGTCTGGTCGGTGGCCGTGGACCCAGCCAATACCGACACCATCTTCGCCGGTACCCGTCCAGAGGGATTCCGCTCCCGCGACGGCGGCAAGTCCTGGGACAAACTGTCCATGGGCGTGAACTTGGAATGCCCCATCGGGACTCCTCGCACCACAAACATGATTGTCGATCCCAGAGATAGCAAAACCGTCTGGGCCGGCATAGAAGTTGACGGCGTCTACAAGAGTCTGGACGGCGGCGACAATTGGATGCACATGCCCGATCTGGGACCAGACCCCTTCCACGGCGACATCCACGGCATGGCCGTGCGGACCGACTCTAGTGCGGCTGTGTATTGCACCAGCCCCTTCGGCTTTGCAACCAGCACCGACGAGGGCGAGAGCTGGGATTACCACTACTTCCCCAAGTTCAACCCCGAGGATGTTCGGTCCTATTGCCGGGGCATGATCATCAAACCCGACAACCCCGATGTAATGTTCGTCGGCAACGGCGATTTCATTCCCGGTGTCGTCGGCTGCGTGCAAATGACCAAAGACGCGGGCAAGACCTGGGCCCCGGCCAATCTTCCCGTTGAGCCCAACTCAGTGGTCTATTGGCTGGCAAACAACCCTGAGATTCCCAATGTGGTTGCCGCGGCCACACTCTTCGGTTACGTTTATGTCAGCGAAGACGGCGGCGACAACTGGACCAAACTGCGAAAGGAATTCGGAGAGATCCGGGCTCTGGCGGTAACTCCAAACTAGTCGACTCCCCAAGAGCCATTCCAAAGCATGATAAGAGGGGCCTCCCGAATGCATCAGAAGGCCCCTCTTAACTTGGTCGTCTACTTTAAGTTCGGAAATTTTCCCGGCGTCGTCCGACCCATCGGAACATCGGCTTCGGAACCGTCACGACCCGTTTGAGAATTGCAATTTCCGATCGCCCAGGTCTCTAATCCGGTGCTTTCGCTGTTGGGATGCACATGTGGATTGAAGTACCAAATTAATACCAGTATTATTAACGTCGATAGCAACAATCTTTTCGCTCACCGTTTCCGCAATGCACTGTTAGCGACCCATGCCATCAAAATTACGATACATAACTGTCGCTGACTCGATCCGTCTAGCAATCCTAGACGGCGTGTACGCCCCAGGAGACCGGCTTCCCCGCCAGCACGATCTTGCCAAACAGAACGACGTCGCCTTCAATACCCTGAAACAAGCATTGGACCTGTTAAGCAATGAAGGGTACATCGTTCGGAAGGTCGGTCAAGGAACCTATGCGGCTCTCCCTAAATCCCGCGTTGCCACGGCTTTGGTGGTGGACGACGATCCTCAGATTCGGATCCTGCTAACTCGTGCGTTGGCATCACGCCAATGGAATGCGGTCGGGGTCGAATCCGGAGAAGCTGCGTTGGTAGAGCTGGAGGATAAATCGTTCGACCTAATCTTCTTGGACCTCATGATGGCAGGTATGAACGGAGCCCAGGCTTTTCAACAAATCCGGAGCAAAGACCCGTCTGCGCAGGTCGTCATTGTGACGGGCTTTCCCGACTCTGAAATGATGGCGGCTGCTCTAAAAACTGGTCCGTTCGCGGTTATGCTGAAACCGTTTTCCCTGGAACACCTGATAGCAGTCCTGGATGAGCGAGAGCCACAAGGCCAGAACTCCAGGAGCGCCATTTAGCCATGGTCGACGCGAAACTGAGGAGAGAATCGATGTCTGCGGAATCCCGGGCCGTCAGGCAAGCCGAAGAAAACGCCGTTATGGCTGAGATTGGGAGGATTATCAGTTCCTCAACCGATATATCTGAAGTTTACGCGCAGTTCGGGCAAGTTGTTAACCGGCTTCTCCAGTTCGATCGCATCTCGGTTGCGTCGACAGATCTGGAGAAGGGCGAAGTTCAAACGGCCTACGCATGGGGGATCGGAGTCCCTGGCAGAGAACCCGGTGATATTGACGATTTGGCGGGAAGCACAACGCAGATGGTGATCCAAGAAGACGGCGCAGTGGTCTGCGGTGCGATAGGCGTCAAGGAATCAGCCCATCTGCCGAAACCGGCGGCCAGACACCTTGAGTTAGGTCTTCAGTCATTCATAGCGGTTCCGCTGCGAGCCAAAAACGAAACGATGGGAATCTTGCAGATCTTTTCCAAGGAACGCGATATCTACCAAGATCATCATGTCCGGCTGTTGGGGACTATCGCCGACCAGATCTCTGGCGCCATCGCAAACGCGCAACTCTATGCGACTATAGCCAGCTCAGAAGTTAAGCTCCGCGACAGCGAAGCCCGGCTTCGAGCAGTTTTGGATACCGCTGTTACCGGGATATTGACGATCGACAGCCAAGGAGTCATCGAATCTTTAAATCCCTCGGCAGCGGCGTTGTTTGGCTACAGCGCGGATGAAGTGATCGGCGAGAACGTCTCGATCTTAATGCCAGAACCTTACCATGGAAGCCACCATGGAAATATCTCCAATTATCTTGCGACCGGTCAAACCGGCGTAATTGGGACCGTCCGCGAATTGGTAGGGCGGAGAAAGAACGGCAGTGTTTTTCCCATGGAACTCTCAGTCAACGAGATCGCCCTGGAAGGGCGGCGCTCTTTCACCGGGATAGTGCGTGACATCACCAGACGCAAGCAAAACGATGTGGAACTGCGGCAGTTCGTTGCGATAGTAGAATCGGTCATTGATCCGATTATCGCTATCGATGGTGAACGACGCATCACCGTTTGGAATCCGGCTGCAGAGGCGCTGTATGGATATACCAGGGAAGAGGCATTGGGTGAAACGTTCGAATTGATAACTCCTCCTCACTCCATGCCGCTACAGACGGCAAGGGTAACATTGGCCTTGGAAGGACAACGGAACCCTGAACGCGAAACCCAGAGGATCACCAAAAGCGGCGAGGTCATTGATGTCTCATCTGGGGGATCGCCAATCTTCGGGGAATACGGTGAAGTAATTGGAGCGGTCGGCATCCATCGCGACATCACCGAACAAAGACGGTCGGAACGCGCCCACCGTGAATCTGAAGAGCGCTTCAACGCCAGGCTTCTAGAAGCAAAAACCCGTGCCGAAGAGATTGAAACCCGAAAGACACAGCAACTGCAGGCAATCTTTGAGATTGCCGAGGCCCTTTCCGGCCCGACGGACTTCCAAATTAAAGCGGGAAAAGTAGCGGCAGTAATCCAGAAACATCTAGATGTGGAGACGGTCGCCCTAAGGATGCTAAACGAAGAAGAGGGAATGTTAGACTTGGTTGCCACTAGCGGACCAAGATTCTTAGGGCTTCCCGACTCGTTGTCCTTGGCCGAGGACGGATTTACCCAACGGGCCTTCCGAAGCGAGCAAAGTGTTTCAATCGTGGACTACTCCAAAGAGCCTGATGCAAAGCCCGACGCCGTCTCTCGCGGACTCAAATCGATATGTTCGATCAGTCTTTTCGGCACGGATGGGCCCAATGGCCTGGTCAATGTTGCTTCTAGAAGTCATTTCAAAATCCTGTCCGAGCAGATCAGGATAAAAGCAATGAGGACAAAGGCGAAGTAGATATGGGCCGATCGCTCGTATCTGACAAC
>MUCT01000038.1 GCA_002816585.1 SAR202 cluster bacterium Io17-Chloro-G6
CGCCGGCCTTTCCTCCATGAATCATCCTCCTCACCCCTAAGATGACTTCTATACTACTATTGCCACCTCGCCTCCAATCAGATGCGATTGCCCTGTCGCCAGGCTCACTTTCGCTTGACAACGACTTTAGCCAGCTATAAACTCGATGGGTTGATGATTACAGCCAGCTATCAATTGTCCTGCGCTTGTACGTGTCCGCCCACATAGGGGCGGGCAACAACTTCTGCACACCTGAAGCCTGCGCCCACCTGTCTAAGGAACCCCTCGGGGTAAGCGCAGGTTTTTTATTTGCGAAACCGCCGGCCCAACACCCATTCGGGCCGTGGCACATCTAAACAGACGAGTCCCAGGATTCGCGGGAAAATGAGGAGGGTCCATCCAATGGCCGAACAGCCCCTAACGCTCACGCCGGATCAAGTAAAGCGATACAGCCGCCACATCATCATGAGTGACGTCGGTAGCAAAGGTCAGCGAGCCCTGATGGGCGCCAAAGCCCTAATCATAGGCGCCGGGGGACTGGGTTCTCCATCTGCCATCTACCTGTCATTGGCCGGAGTTGGCACCGTTGGCATCGTCGACTTCGACGTTGTCGAGCTCTCAAACCTACAGCGTCAGGTCTTGCACCACACCGCCGACGTGGGCCGGCCCAAGGTCCAGTCCGCCATCGACAATATCAAGTCCTACAACCCAGACGTGAACGTGGTCGTGCATGAGACTCGCCTGGAGTCCGACAACGCCATGGAGATCATCGGCCAATACGACCTGGTGATCAACGGCGCCGACAACTTCGCCACCCGTTATCTGGTCAACGACGCCTGCTATCTGCTGAACAAGCCCTTGGTGGACGGCAGCATCCTTATTTTCGACGGCCAGGCCACCGTGTTCCTGCCGGGACAGGGCTGCTACCGGTGCCTGTTCCCCGAGCCGCCTCCTCCTGGCATGGTTCCCAACTGCGCCGAGGCCGGCGTGCTGGGCGCTCTGACCGGTTTGGTCGGCAGCATCCAGGCCACCGAGGCCCTGAAACATTTCTTGGGTATCGGAGAATCCCTCAGTTCCCGGTTACTACTCATCGACGCGCTAAGCATGAGCTTCCGGGAAGTACGTCTGAAGAGAAACCCGAACTGTCCGCTGTGCGGAGACAACCCCACAGTTACCGAGTTGATCGACTACGAGGTGTTCTGCGGTATCGCGGAACCTCACGAGCCAGCAGCGGTAGGCTCGGACTAGATCAAAAATGCGGGGGCGTCTCACAAAACGGGCGCCCCTCTTGGCACCTGCCCTGGGCATAGAGATTGCCTTGGCCCTGGGGTAAATCCACCAGCGGGTAAATCCGCGATCGATTCGGGGTTTATGGTTACTAGGCTCACCTACAAAGGCATAATCGACACCATCGGCAACACTCCCCTCGTTGAATTACAACGCATGAGTCCCAAAGAGGGCGTGCGAATCTTCGCCAAGTTGGAAGGACAAAACCCGACCGGTAGCGTCAAAGACCGCATCGCTCTCAAGATGATTGACCAGGCGGAACGCGACGGGGAGATTTCCGCCAGCCGGACCATATTGGAGCCCACCAGCGGCAACACGGGCATCTCCTTGGCCATGATTGGCCGGCTGAAGGGCTATAAAGTTACGGTGGTCATGCCCGAGAATGTTAGTGTCGAGCGTGTGCAGTTGCTCGAAGCCTACGGGGCCGAGATCATCCCCTCCGACGGTTCCCGGGGCACCAATGGGGCCATCGAAGTCGCTCAGGATCTGGTCGACAAACGGGGCAGCGATTATTTCATGCTGTACCAATATGGCAACAGCGGCAACCCCAACGCGCACTACGAGACTACGGGACCGGAGATTGTCGAAGCCCTTCCTGACATCAACATGTTTGTTGCCGGCTTAGGCACCGGCGGCACCTTGATGGGCGTAGCCCGCCGCCTGAAAGAACACAACCCACACGCCAAGATTGTGGCCGTAGCGCCGGAGCCAGAGGATTTCATCTCAGGACTACGCAGCCTGGAAGATGGCTTTATACCTCCGATTCTGGACATCAATTTGCTGGATTCCCGGATGCTGGTCAGCAGTTTCGACGCCTTCTCCACCGCCAAGCGCCTTTTGGAAGAAGAGGGTATTTTCGCCGGAGTATCGTCGGGCTCGGTGGTCTATGGGGCCATACGCCAGGCAGAACGCATGGATAAGGGTGATATAGTGTGTCTCCTGGCCGATGGCGGCTGGAAGTACCTGAGCACCGCTCTCTGGACTAAGGACTACGAACAACTGGCCAAGGAATCTAAGGGCAAGATCTGGTGGTAGGCGGCAATTCGGCACCGAAACCGCTATCTTGCTAGGAGCGGGCGACTAGAGAGCGAATAACAGGCTTCTTAACGCCATTCCAGGCCAAATCCAGGGATGCTGCGTAATGGGTGTAATCGAGACTGGGGAGGTGTGGTGCAACTTGAAACATCAGCCGTGGCGATGCTATACTGGCTCTACATATAGACCTTCCTTAGAGAGCGGGATTTAACGCGCTTTCTTGCTGATGGAGACAGATGTTTTCCGTCTGGGATTCGGGAGGGGTTGGTAGCAATGAAAAGCGATTTTTTGATAGCGTTGACCCAGTTGGCAGCCGAGCGGCATCTGCCTCGAGAGCAAGTACTCGGGGCGATCGAAGTCGCGTTGGCGTCGGCCTTTAAGAAAGACAACCCAGCTTCGGGCCAAAACATATCTGTGACGCTCAATCCCAACACCGGGGATGTGAACGTTTTTGCGCTGAAGACGGTGGTGGAAACGGTTGAGGACTCCGATAAAGAAATTACGGTCGCGGATGCCCAGAGCATCAAGAAGGGCGCCGAGATCGGTGACGAGGTCGCTGCCGCCGAGCCGCTGCCCCACAACGCGAGCCGTATAGCAGCCCAAACGGCCAAGCAGGTGGTGTTGCAACGCCTGCGGGAAGCGGAACGGGACCTGCTATATCAGGAGTTCCAGCAGCATGAGGGAGACATTGTCTCCGGTGTGATTGAACAGGCCGAAGCCGGCCGCACCATCACGTTGGACTTGGGCCGTGCGCAGGCCGTATTGCCCTACGAAGAACAGGTCTCCACGGAACGCTACCGGAAGGGACAACGCACCAAGGTGTTCTTGATTAGTGTGCGGAGCACGCCCAAAGGACCGGAGATTCTGGTCTCCAGAAGCCACAAGAACATGCTCAAGCGGCTATTCGAAATCGAGATGCCTGAGGTCTACAACGGCGTGGTCGAGATTAAGGCCATTGCCCGCGAAGCCGGTCTCCGCAGTAAAGTCGCCGTGACCGCCACCCAGCCGGGTATTGATCCGGTGGGTTCCTGTATCGGCATCCGTGGCAACCGGATTCAGAGTATCGTAAACGAACTTCAAGGCGAGAAGATTGACATCGTATCGTGGGATGATGAGCCCAAGGCTTTCATCTCCAACGCTCTCAGCCCATCGGAACCGGTCCATGTGGAACTGCTGGAACAAGACCAGACCGCCATCGTCGTAGTGCCGGACCGGCAACTCTCTCTGGCCATCGGAAAAGAAGGCCAAAATACCCGGTTGGCCGCCCGTTTGACCGGCTGGAGACTGGACATCAAAGGCATGACCGAATGGGAAGAGATCAAGGAGATGGCCCTGGCCACCGCTGCCTTAGAAGCGGAAATTGCCGAAGAGCCGGCGGTAGCAGCCGAAGTCGCCGCCGAGGCCGTAGAAGAAGCAATCGCCATCGTGGAGGAAGCTCAGGCCGTGCCCGCCCAAGAAACGGTCGCTGAAGTATTGGAACCTGCAGCGGTCGAATCAACGGACGCAATCCCTATAGAAGAAACTGACGAGGACAGCATCCTCGAGGCCCTGATCCTGGAAGAGGAAGAACAGGTGCCCGCACCTGTAGAGACTGCGAGCGTCGAGAGCCTCAGTGTCGAAGACCTCGGCGCTTTCACTCTGGATGACGTCGAGTTGTCTGATGACGACGAAGACGAGGACGAAGATCAAGAGGATGGGGACATGGGCGAGATGACGGACCTGCCAGTCTTGATTCCCGACGCCGGTAAAATTCGCTTTGCCGAGGACATCGTTGAAGACTTCCGGGGTGGTGGCAGGCGCCGGCGGGGTGGTGGAGCCCGGGGTGGTGCGCGCGGTGGTGGCGGGGCCCGCCGGGGAGGCGGGGCAGCGGCCAGCGGGGGACGCTAAATCCTCGCTGGACGGTTCTCAACTTGGAGCCTTCTTTCGAAGGTTCATGGGAACTACCCTGGAGGATTGGATTTGCCAAAGAGGCGACACATCCCCGAACGCAGTTGCGTAGCTTGTGGCAAAAAGATGGCTAAATCGCAACTGGTCCGGGTCGTCCGGTCCGCGCAGGGTTCAGTCGCCGTCGATGCCACCGGGCGGGCGCCAGGCAGGGGAGCCTACCTTTGCCGGACTCCTGACTGTTGGGACCGCGCAGTTGCCAAAGGGACTCTAGGACGTAGTCTCGGCCAGGAGATTGCTCCCCAAGACTTGGAACAGGTTCGGACCTATTGCCAAGAGAACTTCGCCCCACCGACTGCCGGGCACTTATCTTTAGATTCTTAATGGATGTGTAAATGACTTCTGACGGACGAACAACAGCAGTAGACGACGCCGGTAACGACACCAGACCCCGCCGGACATCGGAGCGACGGGCACAGTCTCGTGCCCTAGTATTGCCAGAAACGATGACAGTCCAGTACCTGGCGGAAGTCCTGGACCAAAATCCAATAGATGTGATCAAGCAATTGATGCGCAACGGGATCATGGCGTCCATGAACCAAGTGGTTGACTATCAGGTCGCCACTCTGGTGACAACTGCTTTGGGCATCCGCAGCAGCATGGCCGAGCAGGCCACAGCAGCAAAAGACCCGGCTGCCGCTGGAGCCAGCTTAGACGATGAAGCTTCTCTGAGCATCCGCCCGCCGGTGATCACTATCCTGGGCCACGTAGACCATGGCAAAACGTCATTACTAGACTCCATCAAGAAAACCAAAGTTGCCGACGAAGAAGTTGGCGGCATCACTCAGCACATCGGGGCCTACCAAGTAGAATCCAATGGTCACCCCATTACGTTCCTGGATACGCCGGGCCACGCTGCATTCACGGCAATCCGGGCCAGGGGAGCGCGGGTGACCGATATAGCAGTGTTGGTCGTCGCGGCCGACGACGGCCTCATGCCCCAGACGCTGGAAGCCATCAACCACGCCAAGGCGGCGGATGTGCCCATCGTTGTCGCGATCAACAAGATGGACCTGCCAGGCGCGGACCCCGAGAGAGTAAAGAGGCAACTCAGCGAACAGGAACTTCTGGTTGAGGACTGGGGCGGCGATGTCATATCCGTAGATGTCTCGGCCAAAACCGGGGACGGCATCGACGACCTGCTGGAGAACCTGCTCTTGGTAGCAGAGATTGCCGAACTCAAGGCCAACCCAGACAAACCCGCTCAAGGAACTGTGATTGAAGCCAAACTAGACCGCAAGCGCGGACCGAGCGCCACTATCCTGGTGCAGGACGGCACGCTAAACATCGGCGATTTCATTGTCGCCGGCAGCGCATCCGGACGCGTCAAGGCGATGACCGATGACAATGGGAAATCCCTACAGCACGTTTTGCCGGGCACCCCAGTCGAAATTCTGGGATTCGGCTCACTACCCGAAGCCGGCGACCTGCTTAAGACCACCTCCAGCGAGCGGGAGGCCCGCTCCATCGCCGATGGCGCAGCCAAGGCCATCGGCAGTCAGTCCAGTTACACCCGCCCCCTGACCTTGGAAGAAGTCGTCAACCAAGTGGATAGCGACGAGGTCAAAGAGTTGAACCTGGTGGTTAAGGCCGACGTCCAAGGCAGCGTGGAGGCAGTCCGAGGCGCGTTAGAGCGGTTGGTCGACGAAGACGCCAAAGTACGGATTCTACACACCGGCAGCGGCGCAGTCACAGAATCAGACATTCTCTTGGCCAGCGCCTCTGAAGCGATCGTGATCAGCTTCTCCATCGGGGCCGAGCCCAGCGCCGAACGGCTGGCCGATCGAATGGGCGTAGAGATTCGCCATTACAACATCATCTACCAGTTGATCGACGACGTCGAACTGGCGCTACACGGCATGCTAGACCCCGTCTACACTGACGTTATCGTTGGCCGGGCAGAAGTTAGGGAGATATTCGAAGGCCGCCGCGGCACCCAGATTGCTGGTTGCCGCGTCTCGGAAGGCCGCATCATTCGGAACGGCGACGTGCGAGTGATGCGAAACGGCGCCGCAGTGAATGAAGGTGTCATCAGCAGCCTGCGTCATTTTCGCGACGAAGTGAATGAGATGAACGCCGGCACTGAATGCGGTATCGTAATCCAAGGCTTCAACGATTTCGAAGAAGGCGACATTTTGGAAGTCCACCGTCAGGAGCGGGGACGGCGCTAAGCCGTCCCCTTCCGGCAGGGCTCCACTTCCCGGCATCTTCAACGCCCATAAGGTATACGCGCCATGTCCCGACGCACCGACCGTGTCAACGAACAGTTGCGCGAAGAGATTAGCACGCTCCTCGCCCGTCAAATAAACGACCCCCGCCTTAACGGCGTGATCAGCATCACCCGCGTCGTCACCAGCGGCGACCTGCGCAGCGCCAGGGTCTTCATCAGCGTCATGGGCGGCCAGGCAACAAAGAAAGAGGCCCTGGAAGGCATACAATCAGCCGCCACCTTTCTGCGCCGGGAACTACGCGACCGCATCAACATGAAGCACACCCCCTTCTTGACCTACGAACTCGATAGTTCACTGGACGAAGCCGACCAGGTTCTTCGGCTAATGAACCAGATCAAAACCGATGAACCAGGTCTCGAATCGCCCAACGTCAATGCGCCCCACGCCTCTGGAAGCTAACATGGCCAAAGCGCGAAACAACAATGGGCCGCCCGCGGTCAACGGGTTCATCAACTTGTTTAAGCCGCCCGGCATAACCTCGATGGACGCCCTGCGTCAGATCAAGCGAATCACCGGGCAGCGCCGGAAGGTAGGTCACGGTGGCACAATGGACCCGTTGGCGCGGGGAGTGCTACCAGTATGTTTCGGACAGGCAACCCGGCTGATGGACCACATTACCGGCGGTGTAAAAATTTACCGCATGGATATCACTTTGGGTGTCACTACAACCACTTACGACGCAGAAGGAGAAGTGGTGAAAACCGGGGACTGCCAAAACCTAACTCTGGCTATGGTTGAAGATAGTCTACGGCCTTGGACCGGCGTGGTGCAGCAGACGCCCCCCATGTATAGCGCCATCAAAATAGACGGGAAGAGGCTATACAAGTTGGCCCGCGCCGGGGTAGAGGTGGAGCGTGAGCCCCGGCCGGTGGAAATCCACAGTATCGAGATCAAGGAGTTCGATCCGCCCAAATTGACCCTAGAAGTTGAGTGCGGCCGCGGCACCTATATGCGATCTCTGGCCCACGACGTCGGAGAAGACTTGGGATGCGGCGGCCACGTGACCGACCTGGTGCGTCGGTTATGCGGCGGTTTCCCGGCGGAGGAATCCGTGACCCTCGAACAACTTGAGGCAGCAGGTGACGGGCCGGATGGCTGGCAGAAGCATCTCTTTCCAGTTGACTGGGTATTGAGAGGACTTGGGAGTATCACCCTGGGTCAACAGGCCGCAGACCACCTGCGCCACGGCCAAGCGGTGACTCTGGGCCGGCCCGAACTCGAAGCAGGATATCTGGAGCAGTACCGCGCCTACGATTCCGAAGGAGTCTTCTTGGGACTAGTCCGCCACGACCGGCCCACCAACTCCTGGCAACCGGAAAAAGTATTTCAAACGGACTCTCCTTCTCCCTACGCCCCCGCCTCAGTTTAGGTCGGCATAGCCCGGTTTTTCCGGCATCCACTATGCTGACTAAGTTCAACAGCGGATTCCCGTCCCGGCCCTTCGGTCATTTTTGACGATAATAGCGGGAAGACCATATCAATTCGATACAATTGGCCCCTTTTTCTTGACAATCCCCATTCGAATTGTATAGTTATTGACATTACGTTAACCGAACCGCTGACTGTGTTTCGTAACCTCATATTTGGACACGGCGACCGTAACGAAACGTTTGGGGGGGTAAACTAATGGAAGCCTATTGTTTCAAGTGCCGAAACAAACGGGAGATATCGAATCCGAAGCAGGTCACCCTGAAGAACGGCCGTCCCGCCACACAGGGTGTTTGCCCTGAATGTGGGACGAAAGTATTCCGTATCGGCAAATCCTAGGCTCAG
The DNA here is from genome assembly GCA_002816585.1 of SAR202 cluster bacterium Io17-Chloro-G6. Next base: position 8,250 of record MUCT01000038.1, read on the forward strand.
GCCGCCGGAGGGGCGGGAAAACCGAGTTTGGCCAGCAGTCTCCTAGGGTTGGTCTCCAGTAATGATTGAATTTCGTCATCGCTGAGACCTGCGCCCTTGGCCACTTTGCGACTCAGTTCCTGGGTAAGCAGGTCGTCCGGTTCGTGGGCATCTGAATCCAACACCATCTCGGCACCCGCCTCCTTGGCGACCTTTGCCAAGTGTCCGTTGGCCAGGCTGTGCCCTTTCCGGGCCGAGACCTCTAGATAGATTCCCTTTTCCGCCGCCAACCGTGCTTCCTCGTAGGTGATGAGCCCGGGATGGGCAAGCACGTCCACGAAGTCCGAGCGCAATGCCGCTTCGTTGGTACCCGGCTCTACCGGCTCGACCGGCGTTTCCCCATGCACCGCGACGAGCTTGGCGCCCATCTCCTTGGCGGTCCGCGCTACTAGGTCGATGTCGTCTTTGGGCACATGGGTAATCTCCACGCCAGGCAACGCCAGAATGTCCCAACGCCTAGTTGCCTGTTCGCAGTCAATCACCAATGTTTTCACCACGAACTCGACGTTCCCCAGGCCCACATGGTCCGTTAGAGCCATGGCCCGGTAGCCCCGCACCACTGCCCGGCGTATCAGCTCCACTGGTGAAAGCACCCCGTCGCTGAGAAAGGTGTGGGTGTGGAAATCGTACATCGATTTGCTCCTAATTACTCCTGCAAACCCGGGTGCTCCACCAGGTGGTGTCCGCAATGAACCTGAGTAAGTATAGATTTCATCCGGTGTGTTAACAAGAATGGCGGACCGGTTGAACCGCGCTGGTTATCTTCAAGCTCGTTGACACCAATTTTGGGGCCACCTACAATTGCGTCACTTGGGCACGTTGCCCGAGATGCAACCTGGGAAAGTTGATCCGTGTTGGATCGATTCTTGGAGACCAAGGTATGGCGAAAGCGTTGGACACCAGTCTCCACGATACCAGCCAAGGGGCGACCTGCGACCAATGCGGCCGCCATTCCGGAAAGGGCTGGTCCTTCGCTTTCAAGAAGCCGGTCCCCGAGGAAGCCCCGGACGAGAGCACAATCGTAAAATGCTCCCGGTGTGCCATCCGTCACCGTCCCATGCTGCGGCGGTCATTGATGGTAGCCGTCGTGGTTGGAACCATCCTAACCCTGCTGAACCAGGGAGATATCCTCTTCTCCGGAAGCGTCACTGGCGCCATGTTTTGGAAGGTGCCTCTCACCTATTGTGTTCCCTTCTGTGTTGCAACCTACGGGGCGCTGACCAACAGCCGCCGCTGATATCCCGAAGCCAATAAGAAGGGCCCAGTGCTTTCGCGGCAGCTCAGGGCCTTTTCTATTTATGTCCAAGTTCCTTATTTCCAAATTCTCGGTCAGCTAGCCGAGATTTCTGATCACGTAGACCACTTTGCCATGAACCTCCACGTTATCCGCAGGGCTGTAGATTGGTTCCATGGTGCTGTTGGCCGGTTGCAAGCGGATCCGGTCACCCTCCGCGTAGAACTTCTTAAGAGTGGTTTCTTCTTCTTTCTTGAGCCAGGCAACGACCATCTCGCCGTTGACCGCATCAACAGCCGGCTTCACGATAACCACGTCGCCGTCGTCGATCAGGGCATCGATCATTGACGTGCCGTTCACCATTAGGCCGAACAACTTGCCGTGACGGCGCTGCAACTCGGGCGAGATCTCCACTGTGTCGAACTCTTCACTGGCTGCGGAGCCCTCGGTGCTCCATGCGGGAATGGGAATGCCGGCCGCGATGGCCCCGACAATCTGGACCCGGGGGGCGTTGGACACAGGCTGTCCTTCTTGGTCCAGAATCTCGATGCCACGGGCAACGTCGGACCGCCGGTTGATGTATCCTGCCTCACGCAGCTTCTCCAGGTTATAGTCCACAACCGAGGTGGAACTTATCTCACAGGCCTTCTGGATGTCTCTGACCGTGGGCGGGATGCCGTTCTGGGAGTAGAACTCTTGGACAAACTCCAGTATCTGCTGTCGCCTTGGCGGCATCTTCCTTTTGCTAACCATACCTTCCCTTCCCATCACATTAAGATTCGGGCCTAGCACGCCGGCCCTTAACATAAAAACTTATGTTCTGAACATAGGCTAGCAACGGCGCTTCCGCCTGTCAACAATCCTATGTCACGATGCCATGCGGTTGGCGTTGCCGGCTCGTAGAAAAACCCGCCCCTGTCTTCGAAAAGGGCGGGCTTAATCGATTTGCAGGTAGACCCGGTTCAGGTGGAAGCGGACTTCATCTTGTTCAGGCGGGCAGCGATACGAGACTTACGGCGGTTGACGTTATTCTTGTGTAAGATGCCCTTCTGCACAGCGCGGTCCATGATGCTCAATGCATCGCGGACGGCAATCTCGGCCTCGGCTACGTCACCCTCATCCACCGAGCGCAACGCCTTGGCAATCGCGGTCCTGGTTTCGGTGCGGTCTCCTCGGGTGCGTACGGCCCTTTTCACTTGCTGACGGCCTGTCTTCTGTGCGGGCAAATTACTCCTCCTGCGGTCATCCAATCCGGCGAATCGACCGCCGTTTCAATCTGTTAATGGCCGGCTTATTATAAACCAAATAAGGCGCGTTTCCACGCGTTTCCAATGGAAGACCGGATGCCGGCTGATCCATAGGTTGTATCAAACCGTGGTCCAACATCCTTCCGGGGAAGTACACCATGAGCGGCAGAACACGCGGTTTCCGTTCACCCTGAGCTTGTCCAAGGACCGCTCGAGCCGGATTTCCGGGTTTGGAAACAGCGTTTAGTAGATTAAACGTCCAGGTTCTGGACGCTGCGGGCGTGGGCCTGGATGAAGCTCTTACGCGGCGCCACCAACTCGCCCATCAGAGTCGTGAATACATCGTCGACCTCAATGGCGTTGTCGATGGTCACTTCCAGCATCTGCCGGGTCTCCGGGTTCATGGTCGTCTCCCACAGCTGATCGGGATTCATCTCGCCCAGACCCTTATAGCGCTGTATCTGAGGATTACGGTTTCCGTTCAGGTTGGCCAGGTACTCGTCCTTCTCTTCCTCAGAGTAGGTGTAATCGATTTTTCTGCCTGTCTGGATGCGGTACAGAGGCGGCTGGGCAATGTAGAGAAACCCTTGCTCAATCAGAGGCAGCATCCGGCGGTAGAAGAAAGTCAGGATCAACGTACGGATATGGGAGCCGTCCACATCGGCGTCAGTCATGATGATAATCTTGTGGTAGCGTATCTTCGAAGCGTCGAATTCTTCGCCCTCTCCAGCGCCCAGCGCCGCCACCATGGCCCGAATCTCCTCGTGGCCGAGGATTTTATCGGGCTGCTGCAAGACCCGCTCAACATTCAGGATCTTACCCTTCAGGGGCAAGATGGCCTGGAAGTGACGGTCGCGGCCCATCTTAGCCGAGCCTCCGGCCGACTCACCCTCGACGATATAGAGCTCCGATTTGGCGGGGTCGCGCTCGGCGCAGTCGGCCAATTTGCCGGGCAGCGATGTTCCGTCCAGGGCGTTCTTGCGAATCACCAGATCGCGGGCGCGTTTGGCCGCTTCTCTTGCCTTCTGGGAGGTCAGGCATTTCTCCACCACACGCTTGCTGTCGGTGGGGTTCTCTTCCAGATAGCGGTTCAAACCCTCGCTGACCACTGAGTCCACGATACCGCGGATCTCGGCATTGCCCAATTTGGTCTTTGTCTGGCCTTCGAACTGGGGGTCGGTCAGCTTGACACTGATCACGGCAGCCAGGCCCTCCCGGACGTCTTCTCCGGTCAAGTTGGACTGGTCATCTTTGATGAAACCCTGCTTTCGGGCGAAATCGTTGATCACCCGGGTTAAAGCGGTGCGGAAGCCCGTCATATGGGTCCCGCCCTCTTCGGTGTTGATGCAGTTGGCGAAGGAGAACACCGTCTCCGAGAACGTATCGTTATATTGGATAGCGACTTCAACGGCCGTTTCATCCACCGTCTTCTCAAAGTAAAAGGGGCTGGATTGCACGGTGCGGCGGTTGCGGTTGACGTTCCGGACCAGGTTGGCAATACCACCGTCGAAGAAATAGGTGCGCTCGATATCGCCCTTGCGGATGGCGAAATGCCATGGGCTGGAGAACGCAATCTCCAAGCCCTTATTCAGATAAGCAATCTCCTTGAAATGAGCAATCAGCAGATCGAAGTCGTAGGCAATTTCCGGAAATATCTGAGGATCGGGCTTGAACGAAATTGTTGTACCGTGATCGCCAGTCTTCCCGCCTTTCACCAGGCTGGTAGTCGGTTTGCCGCGGCCGTATTCCTGGCTGTACTCCCATCCCTGACGCCGGACCTCGGCGCGCAGTTCTTCGGACAGTGAGTTCACGACGGACCCGCCCACGCCGTGAAGCCCGCCGGTGACCTTATAGGCCCCGCCGCCGAACTTGCCACCGGCGTGCAGAGTGGTCATTACCGTTTCCAGGGCGCTCTTGCCGGTCTTGGGGTGTTTGTCGATGGGGATGCCGCGGCCGTTGTCGGCCACAGTAATCCAGCCGTCCTCGGAGATCGAGAGATCGACGTGTGTGCAATAGCCGGCCATGGCTTCGTCCACGGCGTTATCCAGGATCTCGTAGATCAGGTGGTGTAGACCGCGCTGGTCGGTGCTGCCAATGTACATTCCGGGGCGGACACGCACCGCCTCCATGCCCTCAAGGACCTGGATATCCTTGGCGGTGTATTCGCCTACTTTGGTTTGGGTCATATTGTTATTTCACCATAGGTATTGGTTGGGCGGACTGAGAACAAATTGCTGGCGGAAAGGGGGTGTTGGGACAGTAAAATCTGAAGTGATTTACACTCATACTATTATAGCAGATTTGAGGCTAAATAGCCTCGAAATCAAGGCTTTTTAGTCCCTGTTTTATGTCTTGTTAGGACCTGATATTGGCCGTGTCGGCGATCGCGTGCCTGAATGGGCCAAATAATCGTAGCCATTTATGTGTGTTTATTGGAGATATACGTTCCTATAATCACATATATTCTTGTATCATTCCGAATTGTTGTCAACATACTACTGTCACAGCGACAAAATAAGCATGGTCCGTTGGATCACAGACCATGCCCATTAAAACTGCTTAAAAGTGGGCCTGAAACGCGTTTAAGTCGGGAAAATCCGGCGGAAAATTCCCGGCGAACCCTCTTCGTGAACCATGAAGGGCCGCACTTCGGTGTTCCACACCGGAGTGACCATCGGACTCCACGCCTTCCACCCCTCTCCGTTGACCACGTCCATGGACTCCATTTCATGAACGGTGGTGTATTTGGGCCCGCCCATGACCGCTTCGAACCGCCGTGCCCGGATATATCCGGGGATCTTCAGGGCCTCCGGCAAACGCTCGGTGTTGTAGGCTTTATTGAACTTCTCTTCCAGTTCCTCGGGCACCGACATCCGGCCGACCAGGATAACCGGCGCCATGTCGGCATGAGCGGTTTCCTCGGACACGCGGTCCGGATAAATGCGGGTGTACAGGTTCCTGATGTAGGCCGTTCCGATCACACTGGGAGACATCCGTTTGGACCATTCGGTCGGCTCTTTGAGCCATTTCTGCCAGGCGTTTGAATGCCAAGTGTCGGCTGACTCCAGCTCATAGCAAGCCAGGTAGCGGGGGCCGCCCTGTACTGCCTCATACCTGGCAGCGTTGAGCACGCCTGGAATGGACAACCGCTCTGGGATGTGCTCCTCGTTGTACCACCGGTTGTACTCTTCCTCATGCTCGGCTGCGACGTCGCTGTAGACCATCAGCAGGCCGTTTCCTTTCTTCGCCGCCATCTCATCCTCCGTGCTCTGATTGTCTTTTGTTCAGCTTGGCCTAGGCTAATCACCAGGAAAGTAATGCTGACCTGTGCCGTAGCTTTCAACCGCATATCCCATGGCGAAAAACAGGGGTTCTGGAAGATCACCCAGATGGAACCAGCCACTATCGTAGAATGCATCCGGTTCCATCAAGCGGGGTTCCTGGCCATCGATGTCGCCGATGAACTCGATATCCACGTAATGTTTGCCATAGGCGATGATGTTGCTAACGCACAGGAACCGCAACTCGCCCACGGTAACGCCCAGCTCTTCCATGGCCTCCCGGCGGGCGCATTCCTCCAGGGTCTCGCCGTTCTCCAAGTGGCCACCGGCCGAAGCCCAGGTGTCCTTGCCGTGAGCGCCGTGCCGTTTGGCCAAGAATACCCTTCCGTCACGCACGAAAATCACGCCTACGCCAACCTGGGGCCTTGGTGCCTCTGCTGCCATGGCGCCGAGTATAGCATGGGCAACTCTGGCCGTCGTAAGATTGACCCTCGCCCGCCGTTGCTGCTTGCCCTATAATTGGCCGGTATTTGGATTCGGCCAAACAAGTCGAAGGAGAACCAATGGCAGCGTTGGACCGGACAGTGATAACCAGTAACCAGGCGCCCCAACCCTTGGGAGCATATTCCCTGGGCATGAGCGTTAGCCCTGGTAAACTGGTCTACGTCGCCGGACAAGTGGGCGTGGACTCCAGCGGCGCTCTGGTGGGCAAAGGCGACGCCGCAGCCCAGACGCGGCAGGTATTTGAGAATCTCGGGCATGTGCTGGCGGGCGCCGGCGCCGATTTCAGCAATGTGGTCGAGTTTACAACCTATGTGGTGGGCCGCCCTTCGATCCAGGGATATCTCCAGGGCCGGAGCGAGGTTTTCCCGGAGATCTACCCCAATGGCGACTATCCGCCCAACACCCTCTTGGTGGTCGCAGGGCTGGTGAACGAGGATTTTCTGGTCGAGATAAAGGCCGTGGCGGCTCTACCCTAGGTGGCATCAGCGGTTGATCTGGTATGGCGAGACTTCGACGAAACACTAGACGCTTCAAAACCAATTCAATACATTCGGTTATGTTAGGCATTGAGTTGTTTAATCGCCCGGTTGATTTCGGGAGAGCCGAAGCCGTATTGATATTCATGCATCACGCATTCGAGATGCTTCTAAAAAGTTTGATTTACCAGAGTCGGGGTACGATAACTGACCGTGGAGAACGCACGTCATACACTTTTAAACGGTGTATCGGTATCGCTAAGAGTGATCTAAACGGAATCGATGAAGACGATGCGCTTACACTTTCCTTTCTAGATGATTTACGAGACTGTGCAATGCACAATCTACTTGACCTAACAGAGCAGTCATTGTTTCTACAAGCTCGAGCTAGCGTGACTCTATTCGACAAATTGCTCAATGCCTTTTACGGTGAGCGATTAGCTGAACACCTACCAGTTAGAGTGCTTCCGATTTCAACAGATCCTCCCCAGGATATGATGGTTTTCCTAGATTCCGAGTTTGCTCAGATAAAATCTCTCCTCCGGCCGAGGATGAGACGGGCATCGGATGCCAGAAACCGTCTGCGGGCATTCGCAATTTTGGAGTCCAATATGTCATCTGACGGAGGGCAGCCGACGGATAGAGAATTGGACGGCATTATCAAGACGCTCCGAAGTGGAGCGAGTTGGAATGACATACTTCCCGGGATAGCCAACCTCCGCCTTGAAACAAGTGGTGATGGACCTGGAGTCTCAATCCGTTTCACTCGACAGCCTGGAGCAGCTCCGGTCAGAATAATTCGAGAAGGGAGTGGAGGCGGGGAAGACGCCATGCTCGTCCGGGAAATAGACCTTACTCAGCGCTACTCTATGACACCAACTACTCTGGCCGAAAATTTAGGGCTCACGCGTCCAAAGACCCTGGCATTAGTGCGACACTTGGAATTGCAATCTGATAATGATTGTTATCGTGAAATTCAAATGGGAGCAGCAACCTACCAGAGATACTCGCCACTGGCATTAAATCGTCTACGTGAGGCTCTTAAACGGGTGAACATGGATGACGTTTGGCGAGAACATAGGGCACGCCACCATCGCTAGAGAATTATTTCTCGAATATCAACTTAGGGAGAAGTGTCTTGGCTGATCAAGAACGGCTGATAAAAACCCTGATGCACCTGATTAAGATCGACAGTCCCAGCGGCGAGGAAGACGCCATGGACGAAGAAGTAAGCTCGCGGCTGGAAGCACTGGGACTTCAGGTGTACCACGACTCTTATAACAACGTGATCGCCAAGCTGGACGGCCAGGGCCAACCGGTGATGCTCTCCGCCCATCTGGACACCGTGGAACCGGGCCGGGGCATCAAGCCCATCGTTGACGGCGGGGTCCTGAAATCCGACGGGAGCACCATCTTGGGTGGCGACTGTAAAGCCGGGGTGGCTATCGTCCTGGAGGCCATTACGTCGGCCATGGAATCGGGCGGTGGCAACCGGGCAGTCGAGGTGGTGTTCACCCGCCATGAAGAGGGCGGTCTGGTGGGGGCCCACAATCTGGATTTCGGCATGATTTCCGCCAAAGAGGGCGTTGTTTTTGACGGCGAGGGGCCTCCCAACCGGGTTTGCGTCTCGGCGCCCTCACAGAACGTGGTCACCGCCACGATCACGGGCCGCGCCGCCCACGCCGGCCTGGAACCCGAGAAAGGAATCTCCGCTCTGCTGATTGCCGCCGAGATCTTGGGCCGGCTGCCTCTGGGCCGCATCGACGAAGAGACCACGGCCAATATTGGCCGATTGGAAGGTGGTCTCAAACGCAACATCGTACCTGAAAGAGCATTTCTTGATGGCGAGTTCCGGAGCCGGAACAACGAAAAGCTGGCGGACTTGGAGCGCAAGTTCCGTGGTGTGTTCGACGAGGTTGCGTCCAGATACCCCGAGGCGGAGATCGCCCTGGATATCGTGAACACCTACCAGGCGTACCGCATAGGGGCTGACAGCCAAACCGTCGCCACGATCGGCCGTGCCTTGGCGAAAATGGGCCTTGAGCCCGTCTTGGAGTCAACCGGCGGGGGTTCCGACGCCAACGTATTCGTTGAGCGGGGCATCGAGGCCATCCCAGTGGGCATCGGTGTGAGGGATTTCCATACCACGTGGGAAACAGCGGTGATCTCCGAGGTCCTCCAGGGCGCGCAGATGTGCGAAGGGATCATTAGAGGGGCTTAGCCGGTAAGGACAACCTAGTTGACCGGCAAAGCATATGGCACAGATAATATCTTGAGGCGGTGGTGTGTCGACCAATGATCGGACCCTCTCCCGGGTACTAAGGTGGCACATCTGATGCGAATATTTCATTCAACCCCCTTCGTCAATTGCTGTTGCGCCTAGGGTTCGAGGAGCGGGTTAGAGGCAGCCACCATATCTTTCGAAAAGACTGTGTAGAAGAGTTGATCAACTTGCAGAGAGATGGCAGCAAGGCAAAGGTCTATCAAGTCCGCCAAGTAAGAGCCATGATCGTAAGATACGGGCATAACAACGAGGGCTGATGCACAAATATGAAATAATTATCTACTGGTCCGAAGAAGACAAGACTTTCGTGGCAGAGGTGCCGGAGCTTCCAGGGTGTATCGCCCACGGGAATTCGCAAGAAGCAGCACTAGCCAGCGCCCAAGATGCAGTCCAACTCTGGATCGATACCGCAATGGAGTTCGGCGACGCCGTTCCCGAACCTAAGGGCCGACGTCTCATGTTGGCTTGATCTCTTTCTGAATCAGCGCCCCAAAATTCATACCGGCTACCATGCCGTAAAGGATAGTCATATGCAAGAACAGCCCAGTGAGAAATCGATCCAGAGAATGCGGGTATTCGTTGAAAAATACTGCGACAAATCTGGAACCACTGTCTCTCCTGTCGAAGGGGTTACGGAGCAAGTCATTCTAGGTTTAGCCCAAAATATCGACGAGATTGGACGGCCTCTCTGTCCTTGCCGTTTCTATCCAGACAAAAAAGAGGAGATAACCCACCGCACCTGGATCTGCGCCTGCGACGACATGCAGATCTATAAATACTGCCATTGCCTATTATTCGTAAATAAGGATGGGTACCCCATCACTGAGTATCTCCCAGAAGGCCACGAAGCACTAGAAACGTACGGTCTGATCAAGGACCCGGACCCAGAAAAAGGCCGGCCGCTAAGGCATAAAGCGGAGGAAAGGGAGCAAGAGCGGATCAACCGGCCCTCCTGACCGGCCAAGACTACCCAAATTAATTCACGCACTGGAGAGTTCAGATGTCCACGATCAACAAGAAGCGACAGTTGGGACGCCAAGTTTCCATCGTAGGCGCAGGTTTGTCCCAATTCGGGGCCTTCCCCGAGAAGGACAGCCGGGACCTGTTCGTTGAGGCCTTCCAGGACATGGTCCAGAGCATGGACCACGGCTTTGACATCGAAGACATCGAGTGCGCCTACGTGGGCAATTACTCCTCCGACCTCTTCGAGCATCAGGGCCACACCGCGCCCATCGTGGCTGACTGGCTGGGCATCACGCCGATTCCGATCACCCGCATCGAGAATGCCTGCGCCAGCAGCGGCAGCGCCCTCCGCGAAGGTGTCATGGCCATCGCCAGTGGAATGTACGACGTTGTCCTGGTGGGTGGTATGGAGAAGATGACCAATCTGCCGACGGACGGCGTCACCGACGTGTTGGCGTCGGCGGCCGACGGCCTCTACGAGGTTCCCGCCGGGCTGACCTTCCCTGGCATCTTCGGCGCCATCGCCAAGGCCCACATGGACCGCTACGAGACGAACCTCGACCACCTGTTGAAAGTGGGCATCAAGAACCACGAAAACGGCGCTCTCAATCCCAAGGCCCAATTCCAACAGACCATCACGACCATGATGGAGCGGCGCAAAGCCCGGGCCGAGGAGCGAGGCCAAACCGTTCCCGATTGGAAGTCCGACCTGGATTTCCTCAACGACGCCCAGGCCAATCCCTGGATCGCCTGGCCGCTACGGCTATACGACTGCGCACCGATCACTGACGGCGCGTCCTGCGTGCTGCTGGTATCGGAGGACATCGCCCATAACTTTACTGAAACGCCGATCAGCATCGCGGGAATCGGCCAAGCCACCGGCAAACCACTCCACGACTCGGAAGAGCTCACATCGCTGTCCGCAGCCAAGGCCGCTGCCCAGCAGGCCTACGACATGGCCGGCATCACCGTGGCGGACATCGACCTGGCGGAGGTCCACGATTGCTTTACTATCGCTGAGATCGTTGCCACCGAAGACCTGGGCTTCTTCGCGCCGGGCGAGGGCCCAAGGGCGGTGGACGAAGGACGGACCGCCCTTGGTGGCGATCATCCCATCAACACTTCCGGCGGCTTGAAGGCCAAAGGACACCCAGTGGGCGCGTCGGGAGTCGGGCAAGTCATAGAGATCTACCACCAACTGCGCGGCGAGGCCGGAGCGCGTCAGGTGAAAAAGACCAACCCGACGGTCGGTCTGACTCACAACGTGGGCGGCACCGGCGGCACGTGCGTCGTCAATGTGCTGCGGCGGGACTCGTAATCATGGCCAGTGAATTCAACTCCACCGCCTTCTACAACAACCTGAAAGATGAGCAGAAGCTCGTGGGCGTGAAGTGCCAGGCCTGCGGTCATCTATCCCCCGAGCCCCGGCCCATGTGCCCAGAGTGCCACGGGTTCGACATGGAATGGCACCAGTTCAGCGGAAAGGCCAAGCTGAACACCTTCACCTGCATTTCGATAGTACCGGTCGCGATGGCCGCGAAAGGTTACGGGCGGGACAAGCCTTATTGCACCGGGATCGTCACCCTGGAAGAGGGTCCACGCATCAGCGCCAGGATCAACGGGGTCGACGGCTCAAATCCCCAGAGCATCAAGACCAGTATGGACGTGGTATTGGACCTTGAAGACCTGGACGAAGAGTCGCCATCTTTGGCCTTCAAACCCGCCTAATAATCATCAGCCAGGCGCCAAATAAGAAATGCCCGGTCAATGACTGGGCATTTCTTATTTTTGTATAGAATCGGTTCCAGGGCCGTCAGCCGACATGAAAACCCGGCTGAGCCGGCCTAGTCGAAGCCGCGGGTGCCGGCCCAACCGTGCTGAGAGACATCGATCATCTCACCGTTGGGGCCGGTGTACTTGATCTCGACATTTTGGTGGCGGGGTCCGCCCATTCCCACGCCCAAAGCCTTATTGACCTCGTCCATGGGGGCGGAATTGTGGGCGGCCAACTTCTTCTCAACGTCTTCGAGGTCCTCGACCTCAAAGCCGATGTGGTGGATACCGCTGTAGTCCTTGCCGCGTTCTCCGGCCACCGCGTCGTTCTGGAAATTTAAGATGGCCATGTTCACGCTGCCGTCGCTGAGGAAATAGCCTTGGGCGTTGGCGCTTTCCAACTGGGCGATCTCACGCAGCCCGAAAACTTCTTTGTAAAACTCGGCGGTCTTGGCCGCATCCTGAGTGGCAATGGCGATGTGCTTTATTTTGGGCATTTCGCAATCTCTCCTGCTGGTATTGGCTTGCGGGTTTTTGCTTGCGGGTTTTTACTTAAACGGGCCCGAAAGTCGGGCGGAAGTTAACCAAAGATACCACGTTTGTTCGGCTCGTGTCACTTTGCCCGCCGTGAATATTTTTTCTGCGCAATCCAATTACAGCTTCCAGGTTTACACCATGCCACGTTGATCCTACAATGTACGTTCCTCAACCAACGTTGCTTCGTGGCCGGGAATGAGTCGATGGCTACGAGGCGGCAACAAACAGACGAAGATTCCGATATGAAAACCGTAAATATCATCATCGAAAATATGGGGACCCAAGACTGGGAAGCGGTCAGGGATATATACCAAGAGGGTATTGCCACCGGGAACGCCACGGTCGAGACCCATGCCCCTGCCTGGGAGCGATGGAACAGCGTTCACCGCCCTGATTGCCGTTTGGTAGCCAAAGATGGTGACCGCGTGGTTGGCTGGGCCGCTCTTAGTCCTGTTTCGAGCCGGGAGGCTTACTCTGGAGTGGCCGAGGTGAGCGTCTACGTCGCCGACGACTCAAGGGGCATGGGAGTTGGTAAACTCATGCTAAAGTCCCTGGTTTCAACATCGGAAGCCGCTGGAGTCTGGACGCTCCAAGCTAGTATCTTCGTGGAAAACGAAGCCAGTATCGCCATTCACACGGCCTGTGGATTCCGAACCGTAGGCACCAGGGAACGGATCGGGTGCCTCAACGGCCGCTGGCGCGACACCCTTCTCATGGAGCGGCGCAGCGATGTTGCCGGCGCCTAACTTCCCCTGAGCCCTCGCAGGCTCGCATCCCCGCACCAATCCGCCTCTGACGCCGCATGATAGAATAGTCTCGGCCGCCGGCCTGCCCCTGCGTTAGAATGACGATGGGTGCAGCCGCTTTGCGGACCTCGGAGTTCCAGATGTCGTCAAAGACGTCCCGGAACACTCACGGAGGATGTATCGATGGCAGTCCCAAAACGCATGAAATTTGGCGTCTTCATGGCACCCTTCCACCGGGTGGGCGAAAATCCCACTCTAGCCTTGGAACGGGACCTGGAGCTGTTGCAGTGGATCGACACACTGGGCTTCGACGAGGCCTACATCGGTGAGCACCACAGCGCCGGATGGGAGACCATCGCGTCGCCGGAGTTGTTCATGGCCACGGCCGCCGAGCGCACCCGCCACATCCGGCTGGGCACCGGCGTAACCAGCCTGCCCTACCACCATCCCTTCATGGTGGCCAACCGCATGGTCCAACTCGACCATTTGACCCGGGGCCGGGTGATATTGGGTTGTGGCCCAGGCGCCTTGGCATCGGACGCGCTGATGCTGGGCATCAAACCAGAGAGACAACGGGCAATGATGGAAGAGTCTCTGGACGCCATCGTCCGGCTCATGTCCGACTCCGAGCCCTTCTCCTGCAAGACCGACTGGTTCGAGATGAACGAAGCGGTGCTGCAACTGCGCCCGTACCAGGACCCAATCGTTCCTGTGGCGGTGGCCTCGGTGGAATCGCCTGCTGGTGTCACCCTGGCCGGGAAACACGGGGCTTCGGTCCTTTCGCTAAGCGTCCCGCGGGACACCATCCGAAAGACCTCCCTGGCCGAGCTGTGGGCCATCGCAGAGGAGACGGCAGCCGAGCACGACAAGACCATGCACCGGGAAGACTGGGGCATAGTCATGGGCATGCACCTAGCGGACACCAAAGAGCAGGCTCTCAAGGACATCCGCGAGGGCAGCGCCAGGGTAGTCACCGAATATTTTGGGGAAACCTTGGGTAACTCGGTTCCGGACGTGCCCCGTGACCAGATCGTGGACTACATGGTGGACCACAACCAGTGGATCGTCGGAACTCCCGACGACTGCATCGCCGGCATCGAGCGGCTCCAGGAGATCACCGGCGGCTTTGGTAAGTTCATGATGCGGGTTGAAGACTGGGCCCCGCGGGACAAGATTCACCGCAGCTACGAGCTCTTGGCCCGCTACGTGATGCCCCATTTCCAAGGAAGTGTGGAGGGAATCCGCATCTCCCGCGATTGGGCCAGCGAGCGCAAAGAGGCCCTCCAACAGAACCGCTATGTCGGCATCAAGGCCGCCACGGACCGGTTCGACGCCGACAGAGGCAACGGTAGATAGCCATAACCTAACAGAGCTCAACCTACAGTTCTCCGAGAACTCGAATAGATACGCATGTATGCTGACGCCGCCGTTCCAGATTTCACGGGAATGACGGACAGGGCTTTGTCGTTAAACAGCGGCAGAGCCCTTCTCCATGCGTTCCCTATACCATTTGCCATCCCCTACACCCGCACCACTCTAAGAGATCCCCAAGCGCTCTTGTGTTTGCCATGAATCTCTGTCGCGTCACGGTTCGTAGAAATATTATCTGTCTGTTATATTTTTCTTAAGCAATAATAAAAAACTCAAGAAGGGCAGTTTGGGAATGACTGACCGCCCCGGATCCAAGTCCGACGCGGTCAAAGCCCAACAAGGTACACCCCATGCGCAAGACAAAGATCATCGTCACTATCGGCCCGTCCTCCAACGACCCAGACATCCTGGACCAGCTAATCGCCCAGGGAATCGACTGCGCCAGGCTTAATTTCTCCCACGGGACTCTGGCCGAACACGCGGAGGTGATCGCCAACATCAGGCGGTTGTCCCAGAAGCATGGGCGCCCGGTCGCGATCCTCCAGGACCTTGGCGGCATCAAACTTCGCCTGGGGCGTCTTGAAGAACCGGTCTTGCTCAATCCGGGCGACGAGATAAGCTTGGTTCCCGAAAATGAGACTCAGGAATTGGGTGTTCTGCCGTTCCCACAGCCGGGGGCATTTAGAAACATTGCGGCCGGGCACAACATCTTCATCGCCGACGGCACGGTCCGGCTGGCGGTTACGGCGGCTAGCCCATCCAGGGTGGAGACCACCGTACAATCTGCAGGGGTCGTTTCTTCCTTCAAAGGCGTTAATCTTCCCGGCGTGCCCATCGATGATCCGGTATTGACCGAACAAGACAAAGTCGCTCTCCAATTCGGGGTCGAGCAAGGAGTCGATTGGGTCGCCTTGTCATTTGTGCGCACCGCCGACGACATCCTTTACGCCCGGGAGCACCTGAACGCCGCCGGCAGCAAGGCGCTGGTGATGGCAAAATTGGAACGGGGCGAAGGTGTGGACAACATCGACTCCATCCTACCCGAGGTCGATGGCATCATGGTTGCCCGGGGAGACCTGGGGGTTGAGATTCCCATGGAGCAGGTTCCGATCGTCCAGAAGCAGTTGGTGGCCAAGTCCAATGAAGCGGGCAAGGTATCGGTCATCGCCACCCAGATGCTCTGGTCCATGGTTGTTGCGCCGGCGCCGACGCGGGCTGAAATCTCAGACGTGACCAACGCCGTTCTGGACCGCTGCGACGCCATCATGTTCTCCGATGAGACAGCGGTAGGCCAGCACCCTCTTGAAGCCTTCAAGGTGGCCGATGCCACAGTTAAGGAAACTGAGAAGATCTACCCATTCTTCAGCGACCTGAGTTCCCGGGACCGCACCCAGGCCATCACCTCCGCGGCCGCGCGGTTGGTCCGTTCCTTGGGCGCCAAGCCCGTAGTGGTGACCAGCACCGGACGGGCTGCGCTGGAACTCTCCAGATACCGGCCCAATGCCGACGTGCTGGCCTTTTCCCACGATTCGGCCGTGCTCCAGAAGCTCTGCCTGGGATGGGGAATCCGTCCAGGCGGGGTCATACCGCCCCAACAAGACATAGCTGAATTAGTGGGATCGGTCATCAGAACAGGCCTGGAAGGCGGAGTTATCGAATCGACCGACGTGGTGACCATCGTCCATGGATTCTTGCCCGGAGTGTCGGGAACCACCAACGCCGTGCAAGTTCTGGACATGCGGGAATACCTGGCCCATGTCAAAGAAGAGCGCACTGCCACCGCCAATAAATAGTCCCTTGCTCTTAGCATCCAATAGAGGTGGCGGGACAGCATTTTTGGCGTCCATAATGACGGCGGTCATATTGGCCGCCTGCGGCGGCGCGGGCCCGACAATTCCCGTGGCATCCACGACCACGGAACCCACGACGGTTTCGTCCGTTGCTCCAACACCAACTCCGACTCCCAATCCGTATGGCGATTTTTCCAGCGCGGAAGTGCCGCCCGCCGATCCAGAACGGCTGGCCGAATTTACCCGGCTGGTTGCTTTGTTCCCCGCGAGCTACGGCTCGGCTATGTACCTGGACATGGAGTTCCTGCGGTCCACCGTGACTCTGTCCGATTCGTTCAGTCCGGAGATGTTGGGACTGGACTTGGCTCTGCCATCGATAGCAACCGGGCTGGTCAACTCCATAGCTGTGGCGGCAGATTTTCAAAGCCACGCCGTGCTCACCTCTTTCCAGGGAGACTTCACCATCGCCGCGATGCTCCAGGTGGCCAATAGCTTCGGCCTGCAATTGAAGGAAGGCAGCCCGCAGACCTATGAGGGCCACAACATATGGGACGTCGACGCTTTGGGAGTGAACTTGGCCTTGGCGGTAGCGGATGAGACGACCGGAGTTGCTGCTTCTGGACAGGACGACACTGGCTCAAATGCGATTGGCTTGGCGAAAGCCTCGCTGGACGCCTTTGACGGACGCTCTGCCCGGTTACTGGATTCACCGGGGCTCACCAGCCTGGTGAGTGATGTACCTTCTGGGTTCGCCGCAGCGGTGCTTTCCCAATGCGAGATGGTGCCTTTGTTCGCCGATGTTCAAGCGCTGCCCGGCTGCGCCGGCGCCATAGCAACCGCGGGCATATTGTCCGGCGATTTGGTGGTTGTACACGTCCTGGTAGCGTTTTCAGATCAAGACCAAGCCCGGTCCGCCTTGGAAGTCGCCAACAAAGCGCTGGCCAGCGAAGACCTGACCCAAGGGTTCAAAGATTTAGGAGTGCGTCAAGAACGGGAAAACATTAGGGTCAGAGTTATCGTCGACGTATCCAAGTTCACCGACGTGTTCCGGTTGTTCGCGCCCAGCAGTTAACTGGTCTAATATCGATTTCCCCTTTTCGGTCATCAAGGCCATTGGACTAACTGCACGGCGGTTGGTGACCGCACCCTGTCCTTACGATCTAACCTTCGCAAAGGTCAAGCGAGACCTCCTTTGTTGATATTGAGCTTTGCGAATGGATACGATTTTTGCTTTACTCCCCCCAACCATAAGATGGCCTAGCATGAATTTCCAGCAATGAAGCAGACTCGTTGGGAGGCAATAATGACAACCGGAGCATTTGATCAGAATAAGGCCGAAGCATTCGACGTCATCCATGACCTTGCCCAACCCTCCAAGGTCCAAGGTCTTGCAATCTATCATCAATTCCCTAAAGCCTGGCGGCGCCTACTTCAGGGGGGAATTTGCGGCTCCGAGCCATCTCCACGAAAGTGTTGACCACATGCTGGGCCCGACTCTTTGCGGCGTTTCAGTAATGTATTGCATTACGACTTCTCTCGCCTACGGCGGCGCCGGGCTGGGCACGATGTGGGGTGAACATACAGGGCGGGAGTTTCTGGAGGATGCTGGATTTATCGACATCCAAGTGGCGAGGATGGAAGGTGATCCCCTTCACAATATCTTCGTATCCACCAAAAGATAGAAACGGAGGGACGCTCGTCATCCGGGAATTCACAGATCGAAGCGGATCACGACATTCCCTCTCAGACGGGAAATAATTCCCTTATCGTCGGCCAGAAGCTCGCTCTAGTGGTTGGGGAGAGAGTGAGGGAGGGAGGTCGTGCCCATCAAATGGAGGTCGATGGCTCGAGCGGTTTCCCGGCCCTCGGCGATGGCCCAAACCACCAGCGATTGTCCCCTGGCTGCATCGCCGGCCGCGAACACACCTGACACGCTGCTCATCCGGTTTTCGTCGATCGCAATGTTGCCTCGGGCGTCCAATGCCACGCCGATCTGTGCCAGCATGCCGTCATGCTCGGGATGTAAAAACCCCATGGCTAGCAGGGTCAACTCGGTCTCAATTTCAAACTCGCTGCCGGGAATCTCTACCATGGAGGGACGGCCACCGTTGGCCCCTTCCTGCCATTCGACCCGTATTGCTTGCAGTT
Organism: SAR202 cluster bacterium Io17-Chloro-G6; assembly: GCA_002816585.1. The sequence continues at coordinate 26,643 of MUCT01000038.1, forward strand.
TTTCCAGCCTTCCGCCGCTCCCGGAAAAGGACTTTGTCAGTACTGAGTAGTCACGTATCCCGCCCTCTTCATGGGCCGGTGATGAACGCAGGATCATCGGCCACTGGGGCCAGGGATTGTTGCCCGGCCGTTCCTCGGGCGGCTCGGCCAGCAGTTCCAGTTGATACACAACTTCAGCGCCCTGCCGGAGGGCCGTGCCCAGGCAGTCGGCGCCGGTATCTCCCCCGCCCAGTATGACGACTCGTTTGCCCTCGGCCTCGATCCGTTCGCCGTCGGGAATCTGTTCCCCGGACAACACTAGGTTCTGCTGGGAGAGGTACTCCATGGCCAGGTGGACTCCCGTCAGTTCGCGCCCCGGAACGTCCAATTCCCGCGCTTGGGTGGAGCCGCAGGCCAAGCAAACTGCGTCGAATTCTGAGAGCAACCGGTCCACTGGATAATCGACCCCGACGTTGGTGTTGGTCAGGAAGGTAACGCCCTCTTCGGCCATCAGATCAACGCGGCGCTGGACCACACTCTTTTCCAGCTTGAATTCCGGGATGCCCAGAGTCAGCAGGCCGCCGATGTAGCCGGCCCGCTCGATGACCGTCACCATGTGCCCTGCGCGGTTCAATTGTTGGGCGGCAGCCAGGCCGGAGGGCCCGGAACCGACGACGGCGACCTTCTTGCCGGTCCGCTGGTCCGGTGGCGCGGCTTTGATCCAGCCGTGCTCATAACCCCGGTCGACGATCTCTTTTTCGATGTACTCAATGGTGACCGGGTCAGAATTTATGCTGAGCACGCAACTTGCCTCGCAGGGAGCAGGGCAAACGCGGCCGGTGAACTCCGGAAAGTTGTTGGTGGCCAGGAGAGTGACCAGGGCCCCTTTCCAATCTCCCTTGTAGACCTGGTGATTGAAATCAGGGATGACGTTGCCCAGAGGACAGCCCATATGGCAAAAGGGGACTGAGCAATCCATGCACCGGGAACCCTGTTCCCTGGCTTCGGCTTCGCCCCAAGGTTGGTAGAATTCGCGGTAGTCGCCCTTCCTCTCCGACGCCGGCCGCCGCTCTGGGGGCCGCCGGCCGGATTCCATGAAGCCTGTCGGTTTACCCATTGCCGACCGCTTCTAGCTCCCTCTCCGTACCCTCCCCAGCCCTTTGCTTCCGCTCTTCCAAAACCCGGCGGTAATCCCTGGGCATGATCTTTTTGAACCGCTTCAAAGCTGAATCCCAATCGGCCAGGATGTCCGCCGCCGGGGTGCTGCCGGTAAACTTTTTGTGGTCTTCAATCAGCCCCTTGAGAACGGCGATGTCTTCAGTGTCGTTCACCGGCTCTAGATCGGCCATACCGTCATTGAACCGAACGTGGAAGTCATCGTCCTTGTCGTAAACGAAGGCTATACCGCCGCTCATGCCTGCGGCGAAGTTGCGGCCAGTGGGGCCCAACACGACCGCGACGCCACCAGTCATGTACTCGCACCCGTGGTCTCCCACGGCTTCAACAACGGTCTTCACCCCGCTGTTGCGGACACAGAACCGCTCACCCGCGACGCCGCGGATGAACACATGGCCTCCAGTCGCACCGTACATGGCCACGTTGCCGATGATGATGTTCTCCTCAGGTACAAACGTGGCTTGGGGGTCCGGGCAGACCACGATTCGGCCGCCGGACATTCCCTTGCCCATGTAGTCATTGGTGTCTCCCATCAGATTGACACTGATGCCACGGGCCAAAAACGCGCCAAAACTCTGTCCCGCGGAGCCAGTCAGATTGATATTTATGGTGTCATCGGGGAGGCCATCTTCGCCGAAGTTCTTGGCGACTTTGCCGCTGAGCATGGCGCCAACAGTCCGGTTGGAATTGTGGATCGGCAGGTCTATCTGAACCGGCTCCCTGGCCTCCAATGACCGCTGTGCTTGAGCGATCAACTGGTGGTCCAAAGCTTTTTCCAGACCGTGGTCCTGTTCCCGGTCGCAGTAGACCGGCTCATTGGAATCTTGGGATTCCTGTCTGTGGAGCAGCCGGTCCAAGTCAATGCCTTGGGCTTTCCAGTGGTCGACCGCTGCTTGCGCGTCCAGGACGTCCGATCGGCCAATCATTTCGGCGACGGTCCGGAACCCAAGGCCGGCCATGATCTCCCGCATCTCCTCTGCGACGAAGGTGAAGTAGGTGACCAAGTGCTCCGGCTTGCCGGCGAACTGCTTGCGCAGTTCCGGGTCCTGGGTAGCGATACCCACCGAACAGGTGTTCATGTGGCACTTACGCAGCATGATGCAACCGCTGACCACCAAGGCAGAGGTGGCGAACCCAAACTCTTCAGCTCCAAGCAAGGCGGCGACCGCGGCGTCCCGGCCGGTCTTGAGTTGACCGTCGGTCTGGACCACGATGCGGCTTCTGAGACCGTTGGCTACCAGCACTTGCTGGGTTTCCGCGATGCCCAATTCCCAGGGCAGCCCCGCGTGTTTGATAGACGACTCAGGTGATGCCCCAGTGCCTCCATCATGTCCGCTGATCAGCACCACGTCTCCGTGACCCTTGGCTACTCCGGCGGCGACGGTGCCGACGCCAACCTCCGCAACCAGCTTCACGTGGATCCTGGCGTCGGGGTTGATGTTCTTCAGGTCATGGATTAACTGGGCCAAGTCTTCAATGGAATAAATATCATGGTGAGGCGGCGGCGAGATCAGCTCCACGCCAGGTGTGGTCTTCCGCACCCAGCCAATATATTCATCTATCTTATGGCCCGGCAGTTGTCCGCCCTCTCCGGGTTTGGAGCCCTGGGCCATCTTGATCTGCAGGTCAGTCGCGTTGATCAGGTAATTGGCGGTGACGCCAAACCGGCCCGACGCCACCTGTTTGATGGCGCTGCTGCGGGAGTCGCCGTTCTCGTCCAGCCAATAGCGGCGGTAGTCCTCTCCACCCTCCCCGGTATTGCTGCGGGCGGCCATCCGGTTCATGGCGATGGCCATGGTTTCGTGGGCTTCCCGGCTGATGGAACCCAGGGACGCCGCTCCGGTGGCAAAGCGTTTCACGATCTGTGACGCCGGCTCAACTTCCTCAATGGGCACGGGAGCCCGGTCTTGTTTGAAGCCCAATAGGCCGCGCAGCGTGGCCAAATTCCGGGTTTGGTCGTTGGATTGCTTGCTGAAATCTTTGTAGACTTCCCAATTGTTAGTGCTGGCGGCATGTTGCAATTTGGCGATGGAGTCGGGGTTCCATTGATGGTGTTCCTCGCCCCGCCGCCATTGGTAGACGCCGCCCATGGGCAAATCTTGTTTCGCGACAATCTCGGGTGATCCGAAGGCGCGGTCGTGCCGGTCCGAGGCCTCGCGCTCCACACCGTCCAGTCCGATTCCTCCCACCCTGGACGGGGTCCAGGTGAAATACTCATCGATCAGTTCTTGGTTCAGGCCCACAGCCTCGAAAATCTGGGCGCCACGGTAGCCCTGCACTGTTGAGATGCCCATCTTGGACATGACTTTGAGCACGCCCTTCGCGTTGGCCTTGATGAAATTCATCTGAGCGTAATCAGGTTTCGTCCCATTAATCTGGCCGGTCTCCGCCAACTCCCGCACCGTGGCCAAGGCGAGATACGGGTTTATGGCGCTGGCGCCGTAGCCGATGAGCAGCGCGAAGTGGTGAACTTCCCTGGCGTCGCCTGATTCTAATACCAGCGCGGCCTCGGTTCGGGTGCCTTCGCTGATGAGATGATGATGCACCGCCGAGACGGCCAGCAAGCTAGGTATTGGCGCCCAACGGATGTCAGTGCCACGGTCGGACAACACGATGATGGTGCGGCCATCTTCTATCGCTTGGGAAGCCTCCTGCCTCATTCCGTCCAGAGCTTTCTTCAGCGAGCCGTCTCCGGCCTGCCGGTCGTATAGGGCCGCTAGAGTGACTGAGCGCAATCCTTCCTGGTCCAACGCCTTTATCTTGGTCAGTTCGCCGTCAGAGATGATGGGCGAATCCAGTTTCAACTGGCGGCAGTGCTCCGGGGTTTCATCGAACAGGTTCTGCTCACTCCCGATGAAGGCCCTTAGGGATGTGACCATCTCCTCACGGATGGCATCCAGAGGCGGGTTGGTCACCTGAGCAAAGAGCTGCTTGAAGTAGTTATAGAGCAACTGGTTCTGGTCGGAGAGCACGGCAAGCGGCGCATCGTTGCCCATGGAGCCAATGGCTTCGCTGGCATTCGCGGCCATGACCGTGGTGAGCATGCGGATCTCTTCATAGTTGTATCCGAAAGTCTGCTGCAGCTTTACCAAGTCCTCCCGGTCCATGGGAGGGGCATCAGGCGGCTCCGCCAGGTCTTCCAATGTGAGCTTGTTGTCCTTGAGCCATTGGCCATAGGGCTGCCTGCTCGCCAGCTTATGCTTCAGTTCTTCATCGCCGATGATCCGGCCCTCTTCGAGGCTGACCAAGAACATGCGGCCCGGCTGTAACCTTCCCTTGGACTTGACCTCGGCGGGAGGCACCTCCAAGACCCCGGTCTCCGAGGCCATCACCAGTTTGTCGTCGTTGGTAACCAAGTACCGGAAGGGGCGCAGTCCGTTGCGGTCAAGGAGGGCACAGATACTGCTTCCATTGGAAGACACGATCATGGCCGGGCCATCCCACGGCTCCATGAGAGAAGAATGGTACTCGTAGAAATCTTTCTTCTCTTGGGACATGGTTTCGTGCTGGTCCCAAGCCTCGGGTATGAGCATCAGCATGGCGTGCTCCAGATCGCGGCCCGTCATCTGGAGCAGTTCCAATGCGTTGTCCAGGCTGGCGGTGTCGCTGTCGCCGGCGTTCATCACCGGGGCGATCTTGGCCATGTCGTCCCCGAATAAGGGCGACTGGAATTGGGCCTCTCGGGCGTGCATCCAGTTTAGGTTGCCCCGCAGGGTATTGATCTCTCCGTTGTGGGCCAGATACCGGTATGGGTGGGCCAGCCGCCAACTACCGAGAGTGTTGGTGCTGAACCGGGAGTGGACCAGCGCAAAGGCGCTGACCAGGTCAGGGTCTCTCAAGTCCTGATAGAACCCGGCTATCTGATGGGCCATGAGCAGGCCCTTATATACGATAGTGTTGCAGGACATGCTGCAAACGTAGAAGCAATCGGCTTCCTCTTCAGTCAGCCCCGACTCTTCCATGGAATGCTCAATGACTTTTCGGGCCACGTAGAGCTTCCGCTCCAGATGGGCGGCGTCTTTGATAGACGGACCTTTGCCGATGAACACCTGGCAGATGTGGGGACAGACCGCCCGCGCGTCCTCGCCGATCTTGGAGTGGTCCAGGGGCACGTCGCGCCAGCCCAGTACTTCCAGACCTTCGGACTCAATTATCTTGGTGATCAGGCCGCGGCATTTGATCTGAGCCTCGGGTGGCAGAAACACCATGCCAACGCCGTACTCGCCGACGGCCGGAAGGTCGATGCCCAGAGCAGCAGCCTCGCGCTGGAACAGCTTTTCGGGTGTCTGAATCAGCATGCCGGCCCCGTCGCCGGTCTCCGGGTCGCGCCCAGCGGCGCCACGGTGGCCCAGGTTGATCAACACCTGCACGCCTTCATCGATGATCTGGTGTGTCTTCTGGCCCTTAATATTGGCGACAACGCCTACACCGCAAGCATCGTGTTCTTGCTCCGGTGAGTAGAGTCCCTTTTTAGCCAGTTCTCTTAACGGGTGCATCAGGAGAAAACCTATATACCGGATTCAGCGCGGCCGTCACTGGAAACTTCCCGTCACTGCAACTACCCCGTTGCTGCAACTACGATGAAAACACCGATCCACCGCTTAGTCGCGGCGTAGGCACAATCCTCCCTGGAAAACAGGGCCGCGAAATGATTTTGTTAAATATATCACAATATGCGGAGTACACAAGGTCTGTGCGGGGAGGAAAACCAAAAGGGGCGTCCCGATGAATCGAGACGCCCCTGGTGTCTGTTTAGCCGGAGCCTAGGTTAGCAGGGGACTGTCTCCGGGCCCACCATTCCGGCGAACACCTCGAAGAATGGCTCGATCTCTCTGGCGGAGACGCCCTCGAATGTGGCCAGACGGCCCCAGGCGGCGAGAGAAAGCTGGCCGTCCGGGATCTTGTCGTAAGACCGAGCGACACCCCAAGAACGAAACTCGTCCACGTTGTCCAGAACCCGACGCAACTCGGAAACCCGGGCCGGGTTGGGGAAGTTGTAACTGACCACGATGTTGCCGTGCTCCAGGTTATGGGTAGTTACTTCGTCGGGCAGACCATCCGGATACCACCCGCAGTCCGCCCAGCGGGCCCAGTGCAAACCCGAGGTAGGAGGAATGGTGCTGTATTCCACGGCCTGGCCCTCTTCAACGTGTCTTGCGCTGGGCATGATGACGATCTCTTCCCCAAACCTCGATTGCAGGTTCCTGATGTCAGGTGTCGGCGGGAGGGTGGGGGTTACCGTGGGATTGATGACCGGGGTCGAGGTCAGGTCACCAACTATATCGGATAGTTCTGATTCGGGAATCTCGATCGTAATGGTCAGCCTGCGTCCGTCTTGATCAATCTCCAGGCTAGATAGCAGTTCCGTGGTGCGCGGGTCGGGTGAAAAGCCAGACGCCAATGTGACGATTCCATTGATGAATCCCTCCAACGTCTCTGCGGCGTCATCGTTGGTGAAATCCATGCTGATCAATAGATCCAGGGAATCGTTGTTTAGCTTGCCACCCAACCCCACAATTTCAAGAGACGACAGGAAGTCCAATGAGATAGGCAGGTCGCCCAAACCGGGAACAGACCCCAAGTCTTCTCCTGCGAAGGCGTCCTGGGGAACCTCGGCGGCGAACCCGAAAACACCTTGGCGCAGGTCTTCGAAAACTTCGATCATAGGTCCCGAGGCCGATTCGGCATCCCCTCCGCGGAGATCAATCATGTCCTTGACGGCCCCGCTCGACCCGATAGCCAACGTCTCGGAATCCAGAAAGCTCAACGTGATTTCGTCCGAATCATCAGGTAGTGTGTAGACATCGGTTCCCATAAAGTCTTCTTGCACCAAGTCACCGTCCGATGCCACTTGGAGAAGGGCAATCACCGCATTCTCGTCGAAGGTTCCGTGTAGCACCACACCAAAGTATTCCGAATTTCCATCCGCCTCGGCTTCGGCGAAGATGTCCGCCCGGTTCACCTCACCGAACAACTCCACGATTCTGGCTGGGTCGATATCAAAAAATTCGTTGATACCTTCAGGTCCATCCAGGGTATCCGAGGCCATTAATTCGAATAACTGTTCCAGGTCCATGTTGATCACGTCCACAAATTGATCAACGTCGACACTGCCGACTATGTTGGCCCGCTGGGGAACCATATCTTCGAAGCTGCCACTGCTGCTGTCGTTTCCGCCACATGCGGCAGCGGCCAAGCCCAGTAGCAAGATCGTAATCGCCAATGCCGTCGACTTCACTGTCCGGGTGATGCCCACTTGTACCTCTCAGACACCGATCCGAAAAATTGGTAATCCCTGCCCGCATCGGTTACTCAAATATCTATTCATCCAACAACTTAACAATATCTAGCTGCCTAATTCTAGGCTAGCGGCCACCGGCAATTAGCACAATCCGCATTTCACGCACTCCTTTTCTACCAGGGCGCGCACTGGAATCAGGCGGAAGTAGAAGATGGCGGGTTACACTCCCCAACCTGCACGGTCACGTTGACCCTGTTCCACGCCTGGCCTATACTCGATTTAGCGTCGTGAATCCCGTTTGAACCAATCAATTTTGGAGGGCCACCAACTGGAACCGTCCGAAGTCGCACAGCTAATTGTTGAGGTTGCCTCCGAGAATCTTGCCTCCGACATTGTGATGCTGGACCTGCGGGGTTTGGCCCCTTTCACGGATTACTTCGTCATCATGTCCGCAGACTCAACGCGGCAGATTGAGGCCCTGGAAGAAGACCTGACAACGGCCCTGAAAGAGGCCAAATTATCCATTCACCGCCGGGAAGGGACAGCGGCATCCGGCTGGGTGCTCATGGACTGCAGCGACGTGATCGTGCACATCTTCTCTCCGGATGAGCGTGATTTTTTTGGACTGGAACGGCTCTGGGCCCGCGCCGCCCAAGTGGTCAGGGTTCTCTAAGGCAGCAACTCTCTGGGTGTTTATACATACGTAGCGGTCCGGCCGGCACTGGTCACCTGCTTTATTCTTTGATCCAGGAATCGTTGCTTCGGGAGTAGTCCACAAGCTCGCCGCCGCTGAAGAAAAGGGCGAGTTCCCGCTGGGCTGATTCAGGGCTGTCAGACCCGTGCACCAGGTTCCGGCCTATATCCAATGCCAAGTCTCCCCGGATCGTGCCCGGCGGGGAGGCCGTCGGATTGGTCTGTCCCATGGTGTTTCTTACCGCCTCCACAGCGTTTTCGGCCTCCCAGGCCATTGCTACCACGGGAGCTGAGGTGATGAAATCCACTAGACCGGGGAAGAAGGGCCGGTCCACATGTTCGCCATAGTGTTGGCGCGCAAGGGCATCGTCCACCTGCATCAGTTTCAGGCCGACCAGTTTCAGGCCCCGCCGCTCCAGACGGCTCACCACCTCTCCGATCAGGCCTCGTTGCACCCCGTCGGGCTTCACCAGCACCAAAGTGCGCTCCATATCTTCCTCCAAGTTAGTTAATGGTCTTGATTGTCAGCCCGACCGTCAGGTCCGGGTGCTTGCCGAGTCTTCCATCTTGAAGTGGACGCCCCGGGATTCCATATCCCACATAAATGGGGCCGGGTCCAGAACCTCGGGCGCGATGACACCGGGGCCCGGCAGCTCCCGGGAAACCAGGAGCCCGGCGCCGACCACCAGGCATGAAGCCGTGGCCAGGGCGATGTCTCCCGCCGGAAATGAATAGGTCATGGTCAGTTCGGCCGGATGCCCATCCCTCATCCCTTTGACCCGCACCTGCCTAGGCAACCGGTCCGGTTCTGCACTCCTACCACTTGGATGCTGTCCGGAAAGGACCGCCGCGGATATGGCGGCGGGAGACACAGAGACTCCTTGGGCGATGAGCGGCTGTTCAGAGGCGAATCCAGCATCGATTAGGACTTTGAGCATGTGGGTTGTGGATTCTTGGGAAAACCCTCGCCACAACGACGCGTGACGCAATCCGCGAATCGATTGAGGGATAGTCACGGTTTCCAGCCCCACAGCATAGCAACGGATGGTACCCCAAGGGGCTGGAAATGCAACGTCCTGGCACTCCGACATGGCGGGCGTCTCGATCCATCTACCGCCGTCGTAGCGCAAGGCCGGCTGCCCGAAAAGCGCCAACCTGTGCCGCCAGACGGCTTCACTGCGGTAGGTGGCGCCATTCACCAAGAAAAACCGCACTTCGTCCACCGCGTCCATCCGGCCCGCGATCAGGCCAGCCACTATGTTGGTCTGGCCTGGACTGGCCCCCAATCCTGGCAGTACGCCAACCCCCCGGTGCCTGGCCAAAGAGTCCAGATACTCGGATTCGAATACAGACTGCAATGCGTCGATATCGTCATTGACATCTGCATATGGGACTCCCGCTTCCACCACTGTGCGCATGAGTGACAAAGTGTCGCGGCTGAAGGGCCCGGTTGTGTTCAACACCACAGACACACCCTCCGAATTACCCTTCAGGGCGGCGGTCACCTGGTCTTCTTGATTGCAGTCAAGTTCGACGGCAACCACTTGGCCGTTCAGTGTCTCGGCCAGATAGGCCGCCCGGTGGAATTGGCGGTCCGCCACGATAATCCGTTGAAATCTGGGGTCGTCGATTAGCAGCCGCGCGGTGGAACTGCCGATGGTCCCACAGCCGATCAATAACGCGGTGTGTCCGGGCATCCCTAACGGCCTCGCCTGCCGCTCTGGGCAACACGGTCCCGTTGTTTAGGGACGCCGATGCTTGGCATCCGTAGGTACTCCGGTTGCAAAGTTGTGATGTCGCCTGTTTCCCCTGACAGGAGTTTCTCCCCTGCGATGGCGGCCAGGGCCCACACTCTTAACGCGGGGACCGGCCAAACGATCTGGGCCTTGGCCTCCAGCTTTTCGGCAATCACTCCTTTCCAAGCAGCCACGCCTTCGCCGCAAAATACTGTGGGTCCGGATACTTGGTCTGCAACCTCGGCCAGCAGTTCCTCAGCGGTGCAGACGAGGTCTTCTCTGAGCCGAATCCCGTCCGCGCCGTAGAGGGCTGTGGCGCACTCCTGACGGCCCGCTTCCAACAGGGCACAGACCGGAATCCCGGACCCGAGATAAGGGTAGGCCTCTAAGTCCAGTGTGCCAACTCCCACAATAGGCTTCCTGGCAACCAAGGCAAGGCCCTTGGCGGCGCTGATGCCGACCCGCAACGCGCTGAAGCCCCCCGGCCCCAGAGCCACTGCCACCCCGTCTAGCTGCCCGGCGTTCAGGCCACGGCTCTCCAGAACATGGGCCACGGCGGGCATCAGCTCCGCGGTGTGGTTAACTGGCGAATGCCAGGTGCGCGAGGAGACAACGCGGTCCCCGTCCGCGAGGGCCACGCTGGCATACCGGGTGGAGGTGTCCAAGGCCAGCAGCATTGGTCTCTTATCCCAAAAAGTCGAACGTACTTGCAGATCTATCCAATTTGATTGCCGGAAGCGACGGTAATTTTGGCCAACAGCGCCAGCAAAATTTGAGACCGGGATTCTTCCGAGAGGGCACCGGGCTCCACGGTGATGACCCGTTGTTCCGCGTCCTGGCCGTAGTCCAGGTCGATCCAAAGACAGTCTTCAGGAAATAGCTCCGGCGCCCGGTCAGCCCATTCGATCACACAAACGCCCTCGCCCAGTAGTTGCTCGTCCAGTCCTAAATCCCAGATTTCGGCGGCGCTCCCCATACGGTAGAGGTCTACGTGGTGGAGGGTCAATCGGCCTTGGTGCCGGGTCATCAGTACGAAGGTCGGACTGCGAACGTATCCTTCCACTCCCAAGCCCAGAGCTATCCCCTGGGTGAGACAGGTCTTTCCTCCCCCAAGTGGCCCCGTCAACAAGAAAACGTCTCCGGCCGACGCGTTTTCTCCAATGGTCCAGCCCAGGTCCCGAGTGAAATCCGGTCCGGGCGATTTGATACGTAGATTGGCGGCCATAGTCTAAATTCGGGCTGGGCCGAAATGGTCCCAACCCCGCGCGTGAGACGGGAGCTCTTGGCCGTTGGCATCGACGACCGTGACCCCGCCGGGCTCGCCTTCCAAGACCTCGCCCACCACTGCTGCGCCTCCTGGAAGCCCAGAGACGACATGGTTGATCTTTGCCGGCTGGCCGGTGAAGATCAGCACATAATCCTCGCCACCGGCAAGAGCCAAGTCCAAGCAATTGTCGGGGAAGCGGTCTTTCAGATGGGGATGAATGGGCAGCTTGTCGGCGAATATTTTCCCCGCCACACCGCTGGCTTTGCACAACTTGGCAAGGTCGTCGGCCAGACCGTCGCTCACGTCCATGGCGGTGGTGACCTCCGCCTCGACCAGGGTTTGACCGGCGGCGATTGCAGGACGGGGACGGCGGTGGCATGAGCGCAGGTAATCGGCCGCCTCACCACTTTCGGAAAGCCCTTCCAGCATCAATTTTAGGCCGCCGCCGGAGCCCCCAAGATAACCGGTTACCGCCACCAGGTCCCCGGGCCGGGCGCCGGTGCGGACCATGGGCTGGCCCTGCATCGCTCCGGTCAGCGCAATTGTGATGAATGCCACCGGCGAGCGGACCATGTCGCCGCCAACGATGGCGAGGCCGTATTCATTACTGATCTCAAGCATTCCTTTATAGAGACTTTCCAGGTCCGATACCTGAGTCTCGGGTTGCAGCCCCAGCGTGACCAGGGCGTAGGTAGGCAGCCCTCCCATGGAAGCGACATCGCTGATGTTGGACGCAACTGATTTCCAGCCTAAGTCCTCCCACGGGGTGGTCTCGCGGGTGAAGTGCACCCCTTCAACCATCGTATCGGTGGTGAAGAGTTCGTTGATCCTTCCACTGGTGGAAGGACTCCAGGCGGCGGTATCGTCGCCATTGTCCACCGTCAGGTCGAAGGTGAACGAAGGGCCGTTTCCGGGGCTGGCCCGCTGGTCAACCACGATGCGTGTGAGTAGGTCGATGACGCCGAATTCGCCCAGGTCTTTAACTTTCATAGCTGATCTGCATGGCCATCTGATGTGTGGGCCCGGTGATGTGGAAGCCGTTTAATGATATTGAAGTTATAGTAATCTACCTGGACAACCAGTCAATTATAGACTTGTTCTGGACGTGTCCCAAAACAGGTCCGATTATCGTGCCTGAGATGCGATTTTCACACTTGACACCGGCCAGGCGTGGGAATATACTACTCTAGCCTTCCGGTCGGAAGGTATGGCGCACGTTAACAACTGAATAGTGGAAGGAAGCTAGGTAAAGTTCGAGATAGAGAGTTTGATCCTGGCTCAGGGTGAACGCTGGCGGCGCGCTTAATGCATGCAAGTCGAACGTGCCTTCGGGCAAGTGGCAGACGGCTGAGTAAC
>MUCT01000039.1 GCA_002816585.1 SAR202 cluster bacterium Io17-Chloro-G6
GCAGCGTTCTCCACGAATTCGTCCCACGCGTTGGCGCTGGTGATGCCCACAGCCCCTTGAAGGTGGGTATCCCGCTGTAGATCACCGTTCCAGTCGTCGGTCGAGTCGCCCTCCCGGAAGCTTGTCCGGTGATCCGCGGCAGCGTCCGTGTTTTCCGCCCAGAACAGCAGTCCCACCGCGTCGGAAGACACCGCTGGCACAACGTCCGAATCAGCGTCAAGCTGCTGCCACGAACCCAGCGTTGGGTCGGACACCGCCACATCGTCGGTGTAGTAGACAACCGACCCTTTGGTCTGCGCCACCAGATACACTTTGATATTGCTGTTTTCTATATAGGCGTCAAACTGGTCGGATCCGTCGATCCCCACCATATACATGGTGTTCTCGTATGGACCAACTTTCCTGGTGGTCGTCGAAAAAGAGCTTTCAACTTCCCGGACACCATAATTCCGGGCGGCGTTCTCGATGTTGTCAATCAATAGAATCACGCCGTCCGCGTCTGAATCCACGTAGGCAGACACATCAACGGTTGTCCAAGCTGCGGTGGTGCCTGGCGTGACGTCGGATGGCACGCTGAAATAGGCTGGATCAGACCCAATGGTGTAGCCCAACAACTTGAAGTCGATCTCGGCGTTCTCGATATAGCCTTGGATCAGGCGGCCGCTGTCGATCTTGACCACCTGCCAACGGTGGGAAGACGGGTATAACAGTCCATTCTCTACGTCCGACATATAGTCGCGGGTGTCGTCTTTCCCCCGCACCATCCCGCTATAGGTGCCGGCGATGCCGGTGTTGACCACCTCGATTATCGCTCCCTCTGCGCCTGATGGGACGATGTTGCCAACGGAAAGGTCGATATCCTCCCAGCTGCCAGTGGTGCTCAAACTGATGTCCGTGGCGTTGGATGACCACACGAAGCCCATGTCCTCCTTATCGCGCTTGACACGGTAAGTCGCGGTCCAGGTAGCGGCGGGTACGCTATCTGTCTCCGTGAGAAGGAAAGTCGATTTGCCATTGTTGCTGGTGGGACGGACGCGTCCGGTGGTCTCTGCTGAGAATAAGGAAGAAATGGTGGTAGCGGTCGCAGTGGCCTCCGCAGTAACGTCGCTGATCATTCTGTAATAGTTGGCGCCGGCGATGTTGTCGGTCTCAGAATGGAAATATAGATATTCGGGACATTGAAAATACTCCACATCTCCGGCGCCAAGGGGTGAATTGACCAGCAGAGGCCCGTAGGCGTCGGCCTTCATAGACGACGAGATGGAATATTTGATGGCCGCCGTTTCCTGGGCGTCCCACACATCGGGATTACGGGTATCGGAGGAGAAGGAAGTTACGGTCCAGCTGTTGCCCGTGACGGCAGTGGTGGCGTATTGAAGATAACTGGAGACCTTTGAGCTGCCCGTGTCGGTGTACTCTACGAATACGTCGCCATCAGAAACTGGGACCATGGCTACCGACCCGGTGTTCACCACGCTGGCGGTAAAATTATTACAGTCCAGATCCGTCTCCGTGGGCCCCGCCGACGAGATGGAAAGGGAGGAATTTATCCGGTCCACTTGGCGGGCCTGCGCCGCCGAGAACTCGCTGGTCTGAGTATCCCAGGAATCCAGGAGAGCGAAGAAGGTGACGGTCGAGAGCACGAAAAATATGGTGAATACTATGGCCGCGGGGATCGGAACTGTCATGGCTGATTTTCAGGGTTGAGCGGCTATCACTGGTCAAGTTGTCGCATATCCCGCCGCCCTAAACCCCGTTTAACCGATTTATTAGCTTTGGACGCCCGCCCTCTGGCTGCGCGATACTTTGAATGCCTCTTTCAACAGTGCCAACCGGCGACGCCCATTAGCTATCGTTTCCGGGTGCAGGTCACCGCCGCGGTACGTTGCTCTCCAGATGGCCTGAGTGAACCAAGATAGGTGGTTATCGATCTCCGGGCTATGGTTGGTCCCAAGCGAAGCGTAATCGCCTACTGTCTGCCAGCCGGCCCTGGGCATGCCGGCGTGGCGCCGGATCAACCGCTCTACCTGGGCATGGAGCTTCTTCATCTCCCGCCTGCCTTCTCCAGGGATTACCGCGTAGGACATCCGCCGCCGGTTTGGACCGTTCAAAGGCCGGTGGGAGCGGATCTGGAACCACCGGCCAATCAAAATCACGGCGGCGATGGCTGAAGCCAAAGCCGATAAAACAGGGCCGGGCAACGAGTTTATCAGGGTCCGAAAGACCTGCTGTGGCCCTTCTTTCAGCCCGGAATATAAGCCCTCTCCGGCTCCGGAGGTGAACAGCTTGGCTAGGCCAGCCGCCGGACGCTCCCCATAAGAGAGTTGCCCCCTGGGAGCGCCGTCAAAGGGTACCCACCCGCTTTGGTCAAACAGAACTTCTGCCCAGGCGTGACGGTCGCTCTCGCGCACCCGGTAGGTCCCGGTTAAGGGGTCCTGGACGCCGGGAAGGTAGCCGACAGCCAACCGGGCCGGCATGTCCGAGGCCCGCGCCAGCATCACCGTCGCAGTGGCGTAGTCCAGAATGCTTCCGGCCGTCCCCTGGAACAAAAATTCATCTAGAGTCGCCACTGATACCAGCCCCGTGTGTTCGGGTTGAACGAGACCGGTCTCGGTGTTTAGGTATGAGATTATTCGGCCTAATCTCTCGAAATCACTCGACGAGCCTGAAACGATTTCCTGTGCCAATTCTGAGATCTCCCGTTCGATGTCGCTCGGAAGGATAGTCAGTTCAGGGGATAAACCAATTGATTTGTCCCATCGAAGTTGGTCCGGTGTGTGTTTGGGCACCGAGGAGATCACCCGGTACGATGCACCCGAAGCCAGCAGGGCGTTGTCGGTCTGCTCTTCGTTGACCGTTACCTGTAGGGATCGGTAGCCGGTCACCATCGGCAATTGGTCGTTCCCTCTCAGGAAAAACGTTTGATGGTAGTTGATGTCGGCGTTGGAAAAATCGTTCTCCAGGTTGTACCAAGTGCCCTTAACGCTGGTACTTTCGATCATCTTATTATTCAGGTTGCTGACGAACCAACGGCCATCTTCAAAATCCTCCATGACCAGCCCTCTCCAATAGGAGGCAACGTTGCTTCGGACATGGAACACTACGGGGTCCTCACCGCTTTCGCTCCGGTTGTCTTTTAGTTCCGATTGCGATTGACTGGAGCTGGCCAGGTCCTGCGGAGAGTCCGGCGAGGGGCTAGCGTCGTTGTCAGCGCTGTAAACCGGCGAGGCAGAGTCAGGCCCGCTAGGCTGGGTGCTGTCTGAGAAATCTTCTGTTTGGATTCCTGACTCACCTTTGAATCCAGAGCCATCGCCTTCGAGATCACCCGTTCCACCTGTTTCGCCTGTTTCGCCTATTTCATCTTGAGGTCCTGAGCCATCACCTTGCAGCCCGTTCGTTCCGACCGTTCCCTCGGTTTCGCCGGAGAAATTTCCCGGCGCTACGTCCGATTGTGGGCTGGGTCCCTGTTCTATCTGCTGTAGAGACCGCTGGGTACGAATATCGATCTCTGAATACGGCAGAACTGCCAACTGAGGCGAACCGGCTACACGGTTCTCCCCCCTTGGCAGAATCCAGAAAGCCAGGCCTGCCAGGAGGAACATGGCGCAGATGGCCCCGGTCCAATACAACAATGTCGCCGCCTGATTTTTGGTCCAGTAGGTCCGGGCTGTCCGAATCATGTCTTCCAGGAAGGTCACCACCAAGAAGGCCAATATCACAACCACGAATCCGACCACAAATATACCAAAGCTATGGTCAAATGCTTGTCGACTGGCGAAAAAGAGGACCATGCCGCTCAAGATCAGACCGGTGTAGAGTCCGCCTCTGGTACGCAACTCAAAGGCCGAGGCGCCGCAAACCAACACAAGGTACTGGCCAAGGGGCACCCAGTCGCCATTTAGCGACTTAACCATGTCGTTACGAAGGTAGATAGAAAGGGCGATGACCGAGACCGCGATGATAACCGGCCGCAAGCGAGACGGCCGATTCCTCATCTGGTAGCTGAACCAGTGGCCGGCGGTCCCCAACAATCCCCCGGCCAAGCAATAGCCAAGGTCTCCCCCAACCCAGGCCAGAGCCATAGCCCCGGTCCACATACCGGCTAAGGTCAGCGCACGCAGTCGAAAAGAGTCTTCAATCCCCGAAGAGAAGAATGAGCTTATCCCGGTACGGATCCACCAAAAGAGCGCGGCAATCATTGAATGACCGCCCCAGTCGAGGTTTTGCCGGTGGTTGCGATGAACGCTCCCGACCCATCCCATTGGCCCATGTTTTCAATCTCAGAGAGTGTCCGGGCCAATCCTCCGGGACCGCAGGTGAGAACTGAAGCTCCGGCCATTTCCGGAGAATTACCGGCATCGCGATTGGTTGCCGGCTCGCCGAATCCCTCAAGGCGCACCACAATGGATTCCCTTGAACGGACGAGGGCGCGGCGCAGGTCCTGGTGGGCCGTTTCGTCGTTGGCGGATACCACGATGAATAGATTGGCGGCGGTTGGGAGGCTGGCCAACCCTTCTCCCACGGCCACGCGGCCAGCCGGGCGCGCTATTGCCAGCGATTCTAGAAGTTCGTTCCAGGTGAGCGCGACGTCAAGTGGGCCTCCGGCGGATGCCCCGCTGGCAACGCCTGCCCCGTTAAGGTGGCTGCCCCACACTCTTACCGGCACGCCATTCTTCAGGGCATAGTCTGCAACTGTAACCGCCAATTTGATGGCGTATTCGAAATTCGTGTCTCTGCCCTCTCCCCAAACATCGCCGGAGTCGAACATTATATGAAGAGTCTTATCGGATTCATCCTCGGTCTCTTTCACCATCATCCGGCCGGCTCGGGCTGTGTTGCGCCAATGCACCATACGGGGGGAGTCTCCCGGTACGTATGGCCTGGAGCCTGCCAGGTTCAAGCCAGAGCGGGACACGCGGGTTTTGTCGGACTGGCTATCTTGCCCATCGACCAGGGTAAGGCGGTTCAACGGGTAAACCCTGGGCAAGACCAGCATCGTCTGCGGGCCCGCCAGGGTTCTCCTTCTGCGGAACAGTCCAAAGGGCGCGGAGGACTCTAATATTACCGGCCCCAGATGGTGAAGCCCCCGCATGTAAACCTCAGCGGTGGACTCCAGCAGCAGTGTGCTGGAACTGGGAAGCTGGGCGACAAAGAACCGCCGTTCAGCCTCATGGGGTCCGGCTAAAGTGGATGCAAACTTAACGGAATGAAAGAACCTGGGGTAGAAAAACCGGTTTTTCAAGGAGACGTTTATGTTTACTCGATCCCCTTCAGAAAGCCGGCCGCCGGTCTTTGCTCCGTCGGCAGGGAAAGCGCTGCGGTGGGCGCTGATAAAAGCCCCTCCGAGCCAAGGCAAGACCAGACCCAAAGCCAAAGCGCCCCAGAACACGGAGTCGACTAGATATAGCCATCCGACCTGGGACAATCGCGCGAGTAGGTATATGGCGAGAGCGGACGCGAGAACGCCCGCGCCTTTCGCGGTAATCAATTCGCCGGCTGGTCCTTAGAAGCTTACTAGGGGGAGAGATTGCAGGAGCAGCGACACCGTTTTCGGACCAGAGAGCATGCCCTCGTTGGGTCCAACCATGACATATGCCGCGATGGCCAGGGCCAAAAATCCGCCGGCCGATAATGACTTGAATGTCATCGAGTTCAACATGTTTGGGCTCCTTTAATAAGGCACCGTGACGGATTGAAGGACGTGGGAAACGGCCTTGGATCCACTGGAGAACTCAGCCTCGGGTCTAGTCACAAGGCGGTGTCCCCAGACGTATGGGGCCAGTTCCTGTACGTCTTCCGGAACGGTGAAATCCCGTCCGGATATGGCAGCCCAGGCCTGGCATGCCCGGATCAACGCAGCCGAGCCCCTGGGACTCACCCCCACGACAATGTCGTCGTTTTCCCTGGTGGCGGCGGCCAGGTTTACCACGTATTCCTTGATCGGGCGAGATACCTCTACGCTGAGAGCGGTCTGCTGCATGTCGACAATGTCATGAGCAGTGGCAACCGGACGCACCGTGGTGACGCCGTGCTCGGACCGGTCAAGGATCTCGACTTCCTGCTCAAGACTGGGGAGGCCTAGGCTCATTGAGACCATGAACCGGTCGAGCTGAGAATTGGGCAGCGGATAGGTGCCGTGGCTCTCGATCATGTTCTGAGTGGCCACGATCAAAAACGGCTCGGGGAGCGCCCATCGTTTACCGTCGGCGCTTACCTGACCCTCCGCCATGGCTTCCAATAGGGCTCCCTGGGTGCGGGGGCCAGCCCGGTTCAGCTCGTCGGCGACGATTACGTTGGCGAAAATTGGGCCTGGCACAAACTCAAAGGTCTGGTTTTGCATGTCAAAGACCGACGTGCCAGTGATGTCGGTGGGCAGTAGGTCTGACGTGAACTGGATGCGGGAGAACTTCCCTTCAATGGAATCTGCGATGGTCTTGGCCAGAAGCGTTTTGCCAACTCCAGGGAGGTCATTCAGCAGGACGTGTCCCTTGGCAATCAGCCCTAGGAGCGCCAGATGAATGTTTTTTTGCGACGTTACCACCACTCCGGCCACGTTGCTAACAAGGTCATTGAAACGGGTTTGAAATCCTTCAATCCCAGGGTGGCCGCTCGCTTCTAGTTGGGTCCGCTCTGCTAGTGCCATTTCAGTGGTCCTTGTCGCTTCAAACGGCCCAGGCTGGATTTTTTGCAGCCTGGGGCCGTGTGTGCTCTGTTGCGAATTCGGAATATTAACTTGCCAACGATTGGGTTGCAGGCTCTCCTAGGCTTCGGTAGCTATGCCTGCCTCCGTGGGACATTCTGCGGCGAGTGCCCGACTCTGGCTGGGGCACTACCGGGGCGGGTACAGGCTCCAGACTAATCTGGGAAGGGTCGATCTGTTCGCTGGCAACGTCTTTGCACATGCCGCATTGCATGCAGGAAACGAAGATGCCGTATTGGTCGTTCTCCACGACCAGATCTCCACTGCAGCGGGGACATTGTTTGAACCAATACATCCTAACCTCCTAACCACTTAAGAGGCCTCCTGCTCGCTGCCATTGTCGGGTCGAGACTTTGCCGGGTTGACCTGACATCGGCAGTTGATCGGCAGTGGCCCACGATTGCTTTTTAGCGCCTTGTGTTTGGTCTAGCCTGACTTCACCCATAGGGTTCAGCCTAGAAAAAATATGATTACTATTGTTTGTTCAGCTTTGGCTGACGACCGCCACACCTTTGTAGGGAGGGGCTGTTGTCAACTTTAGGTACTGAAGCGGTTCGACCAACTTGGGCTCCAAATTGCGATCGGGACGTTAAGAGCCGCGGATGCTAGGTTTTGTCGGTAGCGGTCTTTTTACGCTTGGCGGTTCTCCTAGTTTTGGTGGGTTTTCTCTCTTCGGCCAAGGCTGCGTCAACCGCTTTGGAGGCGGCTTCCTGCATGTCCCGGAGTTCCTCCAGAGAGTCCATGGCCCGTGTATGGCCGTTGGTGCTATCCTGAGGAGGTTCGATGTTGATGCTTCCCATCGCGATGGCAGTCGCCCGGTCAATCTGACCCTGGTGCCCCGCCGGGTCTGTTCCGGGGTCGGAAACATTGTTCTTGACCGGTTTCGTATGCGGAGTGAGTACCTGCGGCTGCTTTTGAGCCCCTGGTTTCAAGAGCGCCGAGGTTCGCGCGTCATCCAGGCGGTTCCTAGCTTGGTCCAGGGTTTCTTGAGAGGCCGCTTTGAACCGGGCTGCTTCGGCGTATATCTTCTGAGCTTCTAGCTCTTCCAGAGCCGCGGCCCGCATGACCTGGGCCTGGGCCAGCATTTTCTCCGCATCGATGGACGCCCGATTCTTCAACTCCGAACACTCGCGTTCCGATGCAGCGCGGGCACGTTCGATGTGTTCCGCTGACTGCCGCTTGGCATCGTCGATCAGAGATTCCCTGTATTCTTCGGCTTCTTGCCGGATCTCGGCGGCACGCTCCCGCTCCTCATGGGCTTCAACGTGCTTGCGGTCGGCTTCCGCTTCCAGATACCGGGCCTTCTCCAATGTGCGTTCGGTGTCGGCGATCAATTCTCCGCATACCGTTTTCGCCGCTTCGAGAATCTCGTTGGCAATGCTCTGACGGGCGATTTCGGCTTCGCCCTTGGTGAGTTTGGAGGCTTCCAACGGTCCTTCGCCACTCGCCTTGTCCTGCTGTGACTGGTCCCAGGGATCTATGGTCACGGCGTAGGAGCCGGACCCGTTTTGAGTTGCACCCTGTTTCGCGTTCGTAGAAGTCAACGTTGTCTCCAATTGTGCTGCCCTCACGGTGGTCCATCCACAAGGTAGTCACGAATCCATTCTGGCATCCGCAGGCACGTCATCTAAGTTCTCCGGGGTCCAAATCACCCGGAGCAAAGTGTCCTTGTCTGGGAACCGGAAAGGGTAGGAGGGTGGGCCTTTGGGTCCAGAGCCATGGACCGACGGGATCAGTTAAGAAGCTGGCCGGGGAGAATCGTGGAATTTTTAGAGGGCGATTGACGTTTTGGGGATCAGAGCGAACGCCAAAAGCCCCTCCGCAGCCTTCTAAAGGCGGGTTGGCGGGATATGCCGGCTCGGGGTGAATCGTCCGGGTGGGTGAGCTTCACGGATTGTTGGAATATCGTATGAATTATTGTGGGTTGCTACCATACACCGCCGGCATTAGGCACGGGAAAGGGCTATAGCTAATACGGCACGATCACCGGTACCTTGCATTTAAGCCGCGCGTCAATTTACATGGTAGGTGAGGGTAGTCAGTTTCAAAGCGATGAGATGAGAACTCGAATACTTTCAATCATATCGATCGGCATGACCATTGGCTTCCTGCTGGGGATGGGAGTCGTGGCGCTATTACGTGCCACGCTAAATGGCGCATCCCCTGAACTGGAAGTGGCCTTCACCATGATGGTCGTAATGATGGCTGGAGCCCTTGTCTACTACGTGGTCAAGACCACCCGCTAGATTCCCCTTGGCCTGCATCTCCGGTTGCGGCTTTCCTGCGCTCTTCCAAGCGGTCGTTTTCCCATTCACCAAAACGGCAATTTCAAGTGTCGTCCGCCCTATGATCGTGGCAAGAAAATTAGAAAGAATTTTGATCAAGGTGCTATCCATCTGGGAGTGTCCGGCCTATTTGCCATCAGAAAAAAGAGGGCCAGCGGATAACGTGGGAGGGAATTCACTGGGGAAGAAAATTACCGGCGATGGAATCGCCGGTACGAGTCGGTCAGCGGGTCAGCGACTCAGCTAATCCCTGGTCGTTTTGAGGCCATCAAGTATGTCTTCCACTACCTTTTCGATGAGTGGTGCATAGTTGGCTGGAGCGTCGGCAATCTTGCGGTAGACCCGACCGGCAGCATCCGTGCTACTGCCAGTGGGGCTCCAGCCGTAGGCGGGTGCTGACTCAGACACCTTTCCTGGCCCTTCTCCAGACGGTCCAATTTCCTGTTCCAGGTCCCCTTCTTCCAGAGTTAGAAACCAACGGATCGGCTTGTTGTAAAGTAAACAAACCTTGTCAAGCAGGTGGTCCGGTACGGCCCGTTGGGACCGCTCCCAACGGTGGACGGTCATCCAAGAAACACCGATCCGCTCTGCCACTGCCTCCTGGCTCAGTCCGGTTTCATTTCGGGCCCGACGCAGACGTCCGCCGAGTCCTGGGATACTAATTCTCATGTAAAATCTTCTGTCCTTAGAGGTCCGGTGATCCCGTCAGCGATTATCTCAAAGCTTGGATTCGAGTCACATATCCACACCGGTAAGTAGCGGGCCCTGGTTATGTCACGTTGTTGCCTTTGATAATGTCTCATTCGATTTATACGAATTTCGGATGATGCGATACCATGTCGCATGGTGTAATTGTTGCTGGGTTTACCATTGGACCTAATGCCAACAGCCTCTTTAATCTTCCTCGGCCAGTATCGCGTGTTGCTGAATTGTACGTTATGTATACATATATTTTGCCTGTATTACCAGGATAGGTGCGGTTATTGAGCGTATAATCTCGCAATATTCTGGTGTGGATGGGAAGGGCTCTTCATTGCTGCCTGGAGGAACTGGAATTAGACTCAACCTACTTCGGCAATGGCAACGATGCCAAATTTTGAACCGGCACCTTGGAATTTGTTATCGGATATCGTTACACCGGCGGCGCGATGGTCGACTTAGATAGTCCGGCTACATATGGGAGACTTGACCCATCGGGCCTGCACCGGCGGCTCCAGGGTTTGCCCGCCCAGTGCAGCCTGGCATGGACTGAGGCCAAGAAGACCGAATTCCCCAATGAGTGGCGGCAGTGCACAGAAGTGATCATTGCGGGAATGGGAGGCTCGGCGATTGCTGGGAACCTGGTTGCCGATCTGGCTAGCCCATCCTCATTCACACCCATCAGGGTGGCCAGGGATTTCGACGTGCCCGGTCTGACGGGAAAGCACGGGTCCCAGCCGGGGCAACTTATAGTCGTCTGCAGCTTCTCCGGCGAAACGAAAGAAACCCTCTCCATGTTTGATCAGGCCCATGCAGCCGGGACAGCCATGGCCGTCGTCACAGGTGGCGGCACGCTGGGCCGGCGGGCGGCCGAGGCGGGGATTCCGGTTATGACAGTCCATGCCCCTGGCGAACCGAGGAGCGCCGTGGGTTACAACCTGATGGTTCTCGCTGCTTTGCTGGACCGAATCGGAGTGATGAGCGTTTCGGAACAAGACGTTGCGGCAGCCGTAGAAGCCGCATCGTCCATGGCGCTACAAGTCGGGGTGGAAACGCCTACCGAAACAAACCCGGCGAAGTCGCTGGCCGGAGACCTTCTCGGACGCCTGACATTGGTGTACGGCGGCGGGATTTTCTCCGGCATGGCCCTCCGGTGGAAATCCCAGATCAATGAGAACGGCAAATCTTGGGCATTCGCCGAGTCGCTGCCCGAGCTCCTCCACAACGCAGTTGAGAGCTATCCCGGCGGCGCCGAGATACGCCAACGCACCACTGCCCTCCTTCTCAAACCAAACCAACCAACTCCCGAGGTTGAACGCAGGTACACTGTTCTTGCCGAGATGTTGGATCACGCGGGGATAGAGAATCGTATGTTTACCGGAGTCCAAGGAGGTGCGTTGCCCCAAATTCTGTCGATGATTGTGTTGGGCGATCACATCAGCTACTACATGGGTCTGCTCAACGACGCGGACCCATCGGAGACACCCAACATCGATCATTTGAAAGAGCGCCTATCTAGTTCAGGACCAAGTTGAGGGCGCGTCGTTGCCGACATTACCTGAGCTTAGACGTGTTGACATCGGGTAACCCGTGGGGCAAAATCCCCGTTAAGTATTAGCTTTGGTCCCAAAGGAGTTAAACCGATGTTGAAAGTCGGACACGTCGTGGTTCGCCCTGGAAGAAAACTCGGCATGGATCCCGTTGAGATTCCTGTCCCAGAGGAGCTGGAAACCGTTCCCGGCATCCCCATGGTCAGCAAAGACGTAGATTTCTACAGCAGAGAATATCCGCTGGTCCGCCAGCAGGTAGAGCACGCTGCTGACACCGAATGGGCGCCCACCGTGGGCACTCCCGCCATGCAGGCCTACCATCACCAACACCAAGCGGTGATGGAGGAGTTCTATCCCAGCATGAACCGCACGGGCGACTTGAAGCCCACCGGCACTCCCTCCGGACAAGATGTCACCCAATTGATCCGTGACAGAGCGATGGAGATGGGGTATCTGGACGTAGGTTTCACCGACCACGATATCCGGTTCATATACCAGGACCGGAAAGAGCACGTTAAATATTCCAACGCGATCTGCCTGGCGCTGGAACAAGACTTTGCAGAGACCCAGACTGCCCCCAGCATGGCGGCTGAGCACGGTCACTATGGCACCTACGAGACCCAAGCGCCCATGGGCCTGCGCATGGTCGACTACATCTTGTCCTTGGGCTATGGAGCCCAATTACATGGCCCCAGCAATCACAGCGCCGCGACCATCCCGATGTTCGTGGCGGCAGGCATGGGCCAATTGGGAGCCAACGGGCAACTGCTCACTCCCCACGCCGGCGCCCGGTGCCGCCTCCAGATTATCACCACCGACGCACCGGTGACCTTCGACGAACCCATCGACTACGGGTTGCACGCCTTTTGTCAAGTGTGCCAGGTTTGTGTTAACCGCTGCCCCGGCCGCGCCCTGATGCGCGAAAAGATCTGGTGGCGGGGCGTCGAGAAAAACAAGCTTATCTACAAGCGCTGCCGCCCGGTCATGTCCCGGTACGAGGGCTGCGCCATCTGCATGAAGGTCTGCCCCATCAACAAATACGGCGCCAAGGCCGTAATGGAGCACTACGTTGAGACCGGGCAGGTTCTGGGCAAGGGCACCCACGACCTGGAAGGCTACACTCTACACGACGAGAACACCGGGAAATACGCGACCGGCTACTTCGGTCCTGGTGAGTTGCCCACGTTCGACGCCGACTTCTTTAAGATTCCCAATGGGACCAGGGAAGCCGCCGCGCTGGATGAACTCATTGAGCACATCGAGAACAAAGATGATGGCTTGAGCCAGGCGGATCACGACAAGGTCCTGTTTGACTTCCGCGAGCGGCTGCGCTACATCATCCACGGAGAGGTAAGCGACAGCACGATGTTCTAGGCTGCGAAGCTTGGAGCGATACTGCGACGAAGAAGGGGGAGCGGGAATCATTCTCGCTCCCCCTTTATCTTTCTGGCAATCTTCCGGCTATGGACAGGGTTTGGGCTCGGATTGTACCGTTGCCTCGTTGTACTGGAGTCGATTCGGGAAGGAGCTTGCGATGGCTGAAGAATGGACGGCCGAGGGAGACCTTTTCGAGGGTTGTAATTGCAACTTGCTTTGCCCTTGCCACGTGTCTTTCCGGCAGCCGCCTACCAAAGGTTACTGTGACAACATCTGGGCCGTGTCCATCAAAAAGGGCCGTTACGGTGATGTGGACTTGACCGGTTCGAATGCGGCCATCTTTCTGCATTGTCCAGGAAAAATGGTCGATGGAGGCTGGAAAACCGTGCTGTATGTGGATGACCGTACTTCCCAACAGCAAGACGAGGCACTGCGGGCGATATTTTCCGGAGAGGCCGGTGGGCCGTGGGAAATAATGTCTCAGTTCTATCAGGACGGAAAGTACCACGCGGTCACTAGGATGCCTTTGGAACTCACAATCGACGGCCGCACCAGAACGATCAACGTACCAAACCGGCTTTTTTTGGAGATGCAGACTCTCCGTGGTGGCGTGGACCGCGAAGGCCTGGTCACGATCAATAATCTACGAAACGTTATTCATGGAAACGAGCACGTTATGGGCCGTTCCAACTTCAAGGTGGACGATGAGGCCATGAACTGGGAATACCAGGGCAAACACGGCCTCTACAGCAAGTTCACTTGGTCGGGTTCTTAACCGCCGGAACGCGGAGCTAAATCGCCTGCCAAAAACGGCGGCCCTGGTCGCGGACGATCTTGCCGAATCCCGGAGTGGCCAGGTGGACGGCGGCAATCGGGATACCCTCCCGCTCCAGCCGGTCCATCAATTCCCGGCGGGTGATCCGGGTCTGTACCGGGTCGATGTCGGCGCGGGACACCCAATCGGTGTTCTCGATCTGGACCGTGTTATGCAGCACGTCGCCCAGGACCAGCCCGTTTTCGCCCTGAGATGAGATTGCCAGACTCATATGTCCGGGAGTGTGGCCCGGCGTGGCTAGCGCGCTGATCTCGCCGGTTATCCGGTGATCTTCCTCCATCAGTTCCAACACGCCCAGGTCTTCCAACGGCCAAACGCACTCTGGAGCATTGGGGAACCTGGTCTCGATCAGGTCCGGGTTATGGCAGGCCTCCCAGTCCTTGGCGCTCACCAGGTATTTTGCATTGGGGAAGGTCGGCGTGTACTTCCCGTCTTGGGACAGCAGGTTCCAACCAATGTGGTCCCGGTGGGCGTGGGTCATCACCACCATGTCCACATCCTCCGGGCGAAAGCCGTGGGCCTTGAAATCGTTGAGCAGTTCGCCCCAGGGGGTTTCGGGAGTCTCTTTGGGCCCCAGGCCGGTGTCCACGGCGATGGTCTGGCCGTCCGACTTGATCAGGAAGCAAGCCAGATTAAAGCTGACGCCCTGGGTGGCCGAGAGATGGGCTTCCTGCCCCTTCCAGTCGTCCTCTGGGATGTCGGGAAAGAAATTGCAAAGGTCGAACTCCAGCAGCCCGTCTGAAAGGGACGTAATCTCCACGTTGCCAATGGTCAGCTTGTTGTTAGGCAATTCGACTCTCCTGATGGGTGGCCGCCCTAATAGTTTTTATCGAGTGCGACCGGCAGATTATAAGCCGGGCCATCCTGAGTGGCAATCGGGGTTTACACAGTCGATGACCTCGCAGTCGGTCAGAATCAAGCGCAATTGGGAGACTCAGTGCTAATTCGATGTTAGCTTAGGGTGACACAACGGGCGGGGTCCGACTCGGCCAGTACCGGAGCGGGGTGACCGGTGTGTATATAATCGGCCAGTAATTTGCCGGCCATGGGTCCACGCCCAAATCCGGAAGACGCCAGACCGGTCAAGACGAATAGGTTTTCGAAGTGGGAAATTCGGCCGATTATCGGCTTTCCGTCCATTGAAAACGGCATGATCCCGGCCCAGGTGCGGCTGATTGGCAATCTGGACACAAGGGGGATTACCTCAGACGCGTGGCCACGGTTTACTTCGAGGCCATTGGCGTCGGGGTTATAGTCGTACCCAACAATCTGGCGGTCGCCACCGAAGATGATCTCACCATTTCTGGTCTGGCCCCCGTAGAGATGGCGGGTGACACGAACATTCTCGCGGTGGGTGAGCTCCCGGGGGAAATCGTCGTCAGGCGCCTGTAGGCTCCAATCAAAGGGAGACTCGGCGGAGCTGATCAAATGGAATATGCTCGGCGGCGCCGGGTCGGTGGCCCACATCTGACCTCTGACCGGGGCGACGGGTATGTTGATTCCCAGCAGGCCGCCCAACGGCCCGGACCAAGCGCCCACCGCCAAGACCAGAGTGTTGGCCCTGAATTCTCCGTGGTTGGTCTGGGTCTGCCACGACCCGTCTTGATGCTGAGTGAGCCCTTGGACCTTATGGCCGGTCTCGATATTGGCCCCAAGTGATTCGGCGGCTTTGCCGAAGGCCACCGTGGCCTTGGTGGGGTTGGCCCGGCCGCGTTCTGCGAAGAACACGAACCCGGCCAGGGACTCCGACGCCTCCGGCTCGATGGCCCGCGCCTCCCGGGTAGTCAGCAGCTCCATGCTAAAGCCCTCGGCTTTCTGCTGCAATACACGGTCGCGGACGTAGTCCCATTGCTCGGCCGTATGCACCGCCTGCAGTCCGCCTGGAGCATGGAACTCGATGTCATAACCCATGTCCAGTTGCAGGGTCTTGAAGACCTCGAAACTGCCTGCGGTCAGGTAAGACTGCAAGTCGGGGTGGTGGCCCCAGCCTGGGCCGCCCAGGCCACCTGCGTTAACTCCCGACGCTTCGCCGGCTATGCTACCGCGCTCCAACAGCGTGACTTGCTCACCGTGCCGCGCCAGATGAAAGGCGGTTGCGGTCCCGGCGATGCCGCCGCCGATTATCAGGACATCGGACTCATTTTTGCTGGCCAAGCTTCAAATCCGCCTTTATAGAAAAACCGCCGGACCGGAAAACGCAGGTCTAGCGGCATTCAAATCAGCCTAACGTAGGGGCATCATAGACTTCGGCATCAGAAGGGTCAACGAATTCGTCGCGTCTCCAGGATCAACAATTACTCGATTTCTAGAAAAGCTGATCATAAAGACAGCCGGGAAGCATCATTAAAACAAAAAGACCGCCGTCTCAAGACTGCGGTCTTTTTTAGAACCTGCTATGTATTGAGTCTATGCCGAATGGGCCGGCGTTAGAACACTCAGGTCTTTGACCTCAATGTTTGAGACTAGAACAGTCAACTCGTCCAGGCGGCGCACGTCAAATTCCATGAATTCTTCGTTAACCACCATGTACTTGGAGACCACGTTCCAGATATCCCTCTTCATCTCTTCCAGTTTTTCCGGGGCTAACTCCAGCCGGTCCTGGATCAACACCAGCTTGAGCCTCTGTCTGGCGGTGTCCTTGGAGAGCGCTTCTTTAAGCTGCTCTGATTCACGGTTGGTTAAGCTACGGAACCAGCGAATTAGCTCATGCATGAGAGTAGGCCCCTCCTTTGATACCGACCATCTCCTTGATTCGGGAGAATATACTGGTCTTGGGTTCAAGTTCCATCAGCGGTACATCTGCTCCATCCAATCTGGCGGCGATCCTCAGGAACGCCCCGCCAGCGGAGGACTTGGAGTTGTGCACCACCGGTACACCCCGGTTGGCGGCCACCACCGTGTGTTCATCCGCCGGCACCAAGCCCAGTATGTCCACCGCCAGCAAGTTTTCCACGTCCCGCTGGTCCATCATGTCCCCGCGCTTGACCAGTTCCGGCGAGATTCGGTTAATTATGAGCCGTGGCCGGTGAAGTCCCGACGCCTCCAGTAGACCGATTACGCGGTCTGCGTCCCGGATGGCTGAGACTTCCGGAGTGGTCACGATGATTGCCTCCGTGGCCGCGGCAGTGGCATTCCTGAACCCCTGCTCGATGCCCGCCGGACAATCAATCAGCACATAGGCGAACTCTTCCTCAAGTTCGGCGCACAGCTCTCGAAGCTGTTCCGGTTCCACGCTGTTCTTGTCTCGGGTTTGCGCCGCGGGGATCAGGTAAAGATCGTAGGCGTGCTTGTCCCGGATCATGGCCTGGTTTAACTTACACTCGCCTTCAATGACGTTCACCAAGTCGTAGACGATTCGGTTCTCCAGACCCATGATTACGTCCAGGTTGCGAAGGCCGATGTCGGTGTCGACCACCACGACCTTATGGCCGCGCATAGCCAGGCCGGTGCCGATGTTGGCGGTCGCGGTGGTCTTGCCTACGCCGCCCTTGCCCGACGTTATTACCATGGTCCTACCCGTCATAAGGAACTCCTTTACTGTATCTCGCAAACCGGCCCGCGAAGGTGGCTACCTGGATGGAACGGCTCCGAACGTAGGCAATTTGGGCTCCGGCCGCAGGGGATTTGGCCTTGCGGCGCGGTGAGGTTGGTGCGGCGCCTTCATATTTGCCAATTTTAATTCGGGCGGAAGGGAGGTCCAGTGCGATGATCACCGCTTTGGTGTCACCGGAGGCCCCAGCGTGGGCCCAGCCCTTGAGGGAGCCTAAAACCACTATGTCGCCGTCGGCTCGAATCTCCGCACCCGGATTAACATCTGCCAATACCACCACGTCTCCAGGATGGTGCACGGATTCCCCCGACCGAAATGTGGACTTGATGAAAAGGGCCTCGGTACGGTTTCTGTTGCGGGCCCCATTCTTATTGTGACGAGTCTTAAGATCCTCAATGATCGATTCCACTGAGGATTGCGATTCTGCCGGGGTTCGCGGTTCCACCGGCGCTTGCGGTTTCACGGTGGTTCGCCGCACCGGTTTGGCTACCGCAATCTCGTTGTGGACCAGGGTCTTGGGTATCCGGGAGGAGTTAGATTCAGTCTCGGATCTGGTCTCGAGCTTGAACTCGCCGCCATCCAAGGACTCGGGAGCGCACCAGAAGCGGGTTACCGTGAGACCCGAGTGGGTCTCGATCATCGTCTTGATCTGGGCCAGTTCATCCCGGGCCAGCATCCTCTGGCCCACATTTAATGTGATGTCGCCCTTGGACCACAGGCCGTCTTGTTTGGACAGAAACCCGCGCAACTCTTCCGCCACAACGTCAAAGGTAGCTTCTTCGTCAATAACAAAGGCCACGTCGGCGCCCCTGGTGATGACCTGCACTACTCCAGTTGTCAGCACGAGGCGCCCGTGGCCCATTGTTGGTTTCTAGATGACATTCCGCCCACTATCACTCTCACCTGATACCACCACGATTATTTCAGCCGGAGTGGTCCCGGCACAACGATATAATGGTCAATATTTAAAGATATTTTAGGATTATGTCGAGCGTTGAGCCTGACGCACAATTAGAGGCAAAGGTCTTGGGCAGAGAAAGCGCCGTTTGCTCTCGTTATCAAAGAGAGACAAATGACGCTTTGGCAGACAGATTTCTCCACCGGAGTTAGAAACGCCCTTGCAGGGCCGCTTAGTCACGGGTGCCGAAGAGGGCCACTGAGCAGGTGAAGGAGCCGGGGCGGCCTCCCAGGTTGTGGGTCAGCCCCAAAGTTGGGTCCTTTAGCTGACGTCCTTCCGCTCTCCCTTGTAATTGTTTATAGACCTCGTAGATCATGCGGATGCCGCTGGCGCCAATAGGATGGCCGAAGCACTTCAACCCGCCGTCGGTGTTCACCGGCAATTCGCCTTCAAGACTGAATGTCCCCGCCGCCACGTCCTCGCTGGCGCGGCCGCGGGGGCTGAATCCCAGGTCCTCGTAGATGATCAGCTCGGTGATGGTGAAGCAGTCGTGGACCATGGCCAAGTCGATCTCCTGGCGCGGGTTGGAGATGCCAGCTTCCTGGTAGGCAGTCTGGCTGGCCCGCACCGACTCGGGGAAGTGTGTGAAATCCCAATCGTTGCGGAGGACTCCAAAGGCGCCCACCGAGAGGCCGATTCCTTTGACCAAGATGTAGTCGTCCCTAAAGGTTTTCGCAATTTCCGGTGTGGTGATGATGGCCGCCGCCGCGCCGTCTGAAACACCGCAACAGTCAAACAATCCCAGGGGCCAGGCCACCATGGGCGCATTGGCCACCTGTTCCGCGCTGACCTCCCGCTGAAAGTGGGCCTTGGGACTCATGGTGCCGTTGTGATGGTTCT
Source organism: SAR202 cluster bacterium Io17-Chloro-G6 (assembly GCA_002816585.1). Next base: position 18,795 of record MUCT01000039.1, read on the forward strand.
TGGACGCTATCTGCGCCAGGGTCATCTTGCCATCTTCATAGGGAATGTCATATTGATGGAAATACCGGGTGGCGGCCAGGGCAAATTGAGAGGGCGGCGGCACCGGAGGGTTGACGTCGGAGCCCGCCGGTTCGGCCACGGCCAGACCGGAAAAACCAGAGTCTTTGAGCTTTTCGACCCCTACAGCCAACACAATGTCGTAAATGCCGGCAGCCACGGCGTAGCAGGCGTTTCGGAAGGCGTCGGTGGCGGTGGCGCAGGCGTTCTCCACCCTGGTGATGGGTATATAGTCCAGCTTAAGAGCCGCGGCCAGGGGTTGACCGGTCCGGAAGGAACCCACTGTGCCCAGCCAGGCGGCCTGAATGTCCTTGCCTTCCAGTCCCGCGTCCTCATAGGCTTCGTAGGCGGCTTCAACGATCAAGTCCGATGCGCTGGAATCCCACCGTTCCCCGAACTTGCTGCAGCCCATGCCGATTACCGCAACCCGGTCTTTTATCCCGCTCATAACGCTCTCCTATCCAATAACCCAGGTCAATAACCCAGAAAACAATTATAGTGCCTCTGCCTTGACCGCCGCCCTCCGGGGCACGGCCTTCCAATAGTAATTGTGGATCCCGTTCACTACCCGGAGCTTCCGGAAACTCATTTCTACCGGCAGCCCGATCTGCACTTCCGAGGTCTCCCGGTCGGTCATCATGCAGAGCACCCGGCCTCCCGGATCGAAATCCACCACGACGATGGCCAGGGGCGTGTCCACCGTGCCGGCCAGATAATCCAGCGAGTAGGTGAACACAGTTCCCGGTTGGTCGCTGAGCCTGATCGGGGTCGAGTCGTCCCTGGTTTGGCACTCGACGCAGACGCGTTGGGGCGGATACTGCACGTAACCGCACTGGTTGCAGACATCGCCGTAGAAGCGAATATTTTGATCACTCTCCCGCCACAGCGCCGTGACCGAGGGCGACTGGGCTTGGGGCCGCCTTGACGAGGAATCGGTCAGCCAAACGTCCCGCCATTTGGCGTAGGTCTCGTAGCTGTCCAGCATCTGACCGGAGTCGAGGTAGCCGGAGACACCGATGCTGGATCTGGCGTCCCCAATCTTGGAAGTGGTGCGGAAGCCCAGCACGTCGCTGCCGTCCCCATAGGACACGGTGAGGAGCAACTGGTCTGGCGCACAGTTTTCCAGGGCTCCCGCCAACAACATGAGTGGGAAGGCGGCCCCGGTGTTGCCCAGCCGGCCGAACAACGGGTCCTGCACCTGCTCCGGCTGGAACCCCAGTTGCCGCGCCAGTTGGCTATGGCGGCGGGCGTCCGGAGAGTAGAGGGCCAGCTTGGCGACGTCCTTCACGGCCACGCCTTCTTTAGCCATGAAACCTGGGATTGCTTCTCCGAGTATCCGTTCCAGCCCTTCTTCGATGGCGAAGCGGTCTTCCCAAGAGCGGACGAACTGGTCGCTGGCGCTGCGCCAGGTGTCCATCATGTTTTCGGAAATGGTATAGAACCCGGCTTGCTCGGCGATCAAATCTTCGCCGGACACGACGAAGGCCACAGCGCCGTCGCCCAAGTTGCGCTCGGCCTCACCCCTGGGAGCGCCCTGGCGGTTGTCGCTGGCCACCACTAGCACCTTCTTGGCCGAACCAGCGGCAACCGAGTCTAGGGCCGATTTCAAAGCAGTGGTCCCGGCCCTTAGCACGTCTGTAATGTCGGCGGTAAAGATGTCCCGGCGCAAGTCCAAAGCAGTGGCGATTATCGAAGCGCACTGCTTTTCGGCGTAGGGAGGAGTCGTGGTGGCGAACAGCAGCCCGTCGATCTCCTGACGGTCATGGCCGCTCAGGCAGTCGATGCCGGCGGCCACCGCCATGCTGACGCTGTCCTCGTCGAAGTTGGCCACTGAGCGCTGGCCGGCCGAGTCCCAACCTTGGGTTTCCGCACCCAATCTGTATCTAGGGACATAGGCGCCAAAGGCCGAAATTCCTGGCAAAATTCTCTTCCTTAACGGGGATAGCCAATACTGAGTGGCCCTAACAGGAGTCTGGTCGATACCAGTTTTCGCCATGCTAGCAGCTTGCTGAAATCAGTGTCAACGCACCCATGTTGGCCGCGCTGGTCCCACGGCTAGTGACTGTGCCAAAACTGCCCTATGATACAATCGAAACCTACGATGTGAACCCCACGGAGCCTGTCCGGTCCCGGCGTCGGGACCGTCGACCTCCGCTCTACGGCAGGAGTAAACACCAGTGATAACCCGTTTCCCCATACGTCTTGCAGTCGTGACCACCTTAGCGGTCATGCTGTTGGTGGCCGCCGCTTGCTCCAGAGATAGCGGCGGAGACGGCGATACTAGCATTGAAGGTCTCCCCCCCGAGTTTCAGCGCTTGGCCGAAGTTTGGGAGCTGATGAACCAAGAGCATATCGACGCCGAGAACTTGGACCCTCAGATCATCAGCGACGGGGCGGTTCGCGGCATGGTTAGGGCCTTGGAAGACCCCTATGCCTCGTTTCTGAACCAGGAACAATACTCCCTGGAATCGGAAGATATCCAAGGATTCTTCGGCGGTATCGGGGCCGAGGTTGGCATACGGGACGGCGTGATGACCATCTTGTCTCCCATGCCCGAAACCCCTGCCGAGGCGGCGGGAGTGAAGGCGGGCGACGTAATCCTGGAAGTGGACGGTGAAAGCATTCGGGACCTTAGTCTCCTGCAGGTGGTCCAGTTGATCAGAGGTGATAAAGGCACCACGGTAACCTTGTTAATACGGCACCTCAGGAGTTCCGAACCGGTTTCGATTGAGATAGAGAGGGACATCATCAATCTGGAGAGCGTCAACTTGTTGATGCAGGTGGGCCGGATCGGCCACCTACGCCTCTCCGGTTTCACGGGCACCACAAGCGAAGAATTGAAAGTAGCCCTGGAGCGGTTCGAGCGTTCCCAGGGAGTAGGGTTGGTGGTGGACATTCGCAATAATCCGGGAGGCTTGGTTTCGTCTGTCGTCGACGTGACGAGCCAGTTCATCGGAGGCGGTCTGGTCCTTTATCAGGTGGATGCCCAAGGCAATCGCCGGGATTGGGGAGTCAAATCGGGGGGCACGGCCTTGGATGTTCCCATGGTCGTCTTGGTGAACGAATTTAGCGCCAGCGCCAGCGAAGTGTTCGCGGGAGCTATCGTCGACAACAATCGAGCGACTATAGTCGGTAGCACAACCTTTGGAAAGGGCAGTGTCAACAACCTGTGGCCTCTGAATGACGGCTCCGGGATCGTCTTTACCACCGCCCGTTGGTTCACCCCAAATGGCCTCTTGATCGAGGGTGAAGGAATCACGCCCGACGTAGTGCTTGATCCGATCGAAGATGATGAGGACGACGATGTGCATCTGGACCGGGCCATAGAGATTCTGAAGGACCAAATCAGCCGAGGCGGCTAAGAAATGCCCAGGAAAGGCCGATCTACCCCAACAATATCGTCAACCAAGAAAGAGGCCAAGAAGGCGCCTGAGAGCGACTTTCGCCCAGTGGCATCCAACCGGAGGGCCCACTTCGACTACGAGATATTGGAGCGGGTCGAAGCGGGGATCTCGCTAACCGGCACCGAGATCAAGTCCGTCAGGGCCGGAAAGATCGACCTACGCGACTCCTACGCCAGGGCTCAGGACGGGGAGATGTGGCTCCACAACACCTACATTGCCCCCTACGACCCGGCCAGCGTCAATAACCATGACCCAAAACGGTCCCGAAGATTGCTGCTCCACCGGGACCAGATAATGCGTATGTCCAGCGCCGCAGCCGAGCAAGGTCTCACCATCGTTGCCCTTCGCGTTTACATCAAACGGCACGTGGCCAAGGTCGAGTTGGGCCTGGCCCGGGGCAAGCGGCAGTACGACAAACGCCGGGCCATGATTGACCGCGATATGGACCGGGAGGCCCGCCGGGCCATGGGCTCCGCCAGGGATTAGGCTGCACGACCTCGCCATTGCCGTCCCAGGGTCTATCGATTTTCCCAGAGCTTAATGGGGAAACCCGCTCATGGTGAGCTTGTCGAACCACCGGTACGGATGGACGCAGTTTCCCTTCATCGGAAACTCGCCTACTCCGCGCCCTTCGAGAGCCTCAGGACGAACGGCAAAATCGACTCTGGCACGATAATGGAAAGACCCAGATTCCCCTCCCCATCGCGCTGACCCGGACCCGTTTTGTGAGCTATAATCTACCGCTGGCAGAATGCGCCCTTGCCCTGATGCTGATTTTCAGACCTTGATTCCGAGAAGATTGTCCGCGGCTGCACTGCCGCGAGGCAAATACGAACCTAAATTGGAGGTCCGACTTGATTCGAACCCTAGAGGGTATTACCCCCAAGGTAGCCGAGACCGCGTGGGTCAGCGAGTTTGCCTACGTGGTCGGCAACGTTGAGATTGGCGAATATGCCAGCATCTGGCCCGGCGTAACCGTTCGGGGCGACAGTCCCGACGCCATCGTAATTGGAGACTATGTGAACATCCAAGAAGGGTCTGTGATACACGGCAACGGTCTAATCATCGAAGACCATGTGTCTGTCGGTCATTCGGTGGTTGTCCACTGCGACCGGGTAGGCCGGGGTTCGCTTTTGGGCAACAACTGTACCGTGTTGAACCGGGTTACCCTGGGCGAAAATTGCCTGATCGCGGCCAATTCGGTGGTGCTCGGCGGGACTCAAGTTCCGGCCCGCTCCTTCGTTACCGGAGCGCCGGCGCAGGTGAAACGGCCGGTGACGGACAAGCAAATCTCACAGATGAGCCACACCAACGAAGAGTTGGTGGCGCGGGCCAAGTCATTCAAAGACAGCGGTTTATAGCAACCCCGCTTCCACCGGCCGGCAGGGAATGTGGCCTCAAAGCAAGGCCTGCGGGAACCGGCTACCCCAACCGGCGCGCCGCCGGCAAGACCTTGTCGGCCAGGTGTTCCATCACCTTGATCTGATCGGGCAAGCCCTCGACACGGAAGTCGAAAGTCAGTTGGTCGATCCCAATCTCCTGGCAGATGTGCAGGTCTTCTAGAACCTCTTGGGTTGTGGCGATCAAAGACCCACCGCTGCGCACGTAGCGTCCATCGCCGAGCCCCATATCAGTGAAATGCAGGCTGCGCTTCAGAGATACGGTGACCTCGGATTGGTCCCGCCCCTCTTTCTCAATACGCTCCCGTAAATAGGGAAGGTTCCCTGCCACAAAATCTGGAGTTTGGCGCGTGGTGTGCCAGCAATTGCCGTATTTAGCGGTCCTCCGCAGGGCCGCCTTGGTATGACCGCCCACCCAGATGGGGATGCCTGGCAGCTGCACCGGTTTGGGCTCAAACTGGATCCCGTCGAAGCTGTAATACTTGCCGTGATACTCCGGGTTCGGCTGGGTCCAAAGCGCGGTCATGATCTCCAGGAATTCGTCGGTCATCGCTCCCCGTTGGTGGTAGTCCAACCCGAGGACCTCAAATTCCTTTTCGAGCCACCCCACGCCCACACCACAGATGATCCGGCCGTTGGTTAGTACATCCAGCGAGGCGAACATCTTGGCCTGCACCACGGGGTTTCGATAGGGAAGAATTACCACCGTGCTGCCCAGCTTGATCCGGCTAGTACAGGCCGCAAGGTAGCCCAACAATGTCATGGTTTCCAGGAATGGCTCACTTGGCGGCCGCGAGAACGAACCGTCGCTGGTATAGGGGTACTGATTGGTGCCCTCTGTCGGCAATACGATGTGGTCGCCGGCCAGGACCGATTCGAACCCCAGTTCTTCCGCCTGCTCAACGAAACGCTTCAGTCCCTGTGCGTCGGGCAGCCTGGGGATGGAGATTCCGATTTCCATTATCGTCGCCTCTAACTGAATTTTCTAATTGGGTTTTCTCTGGAGAATTTTGGTGGATTATAGCGTTTGACCTAATCCAGGAAAACTGGCGAGCGTAGAGTAGCCCGGACAGCCAACTAATGTCATTCATTTTTGTGGAGATATTCCCTGAGAGATCTCGAATTAGCCCGATGTGCCCGTTTTGGTGCTGATTACAGATTGCGATTGGAAAGGCGAGTCAGATTTACCGGGGCTGTGGGGCCTAACAACCGGGCGGGTAGGATTTGGTGGACACCGACCCGCCATCCGGGTCGAATAACCCGGCCGTGTCCGGGCTGGAGTTGTTCCAGATCGGCGTCTTCCGCTGGAATGAAAATCCACCGGATTCCGGATGGTCTTCATTGGTGTAAACGCGGACCGAGGCTTGCGGCAGCAACATGAATGAGGAAAAGGTGAATGTCGGTGAGCCATCGGACACGTCTCGCAATTGCCATCCCATCAAGTCGACGGCGGCGCCGCCTTGGTTCAATATCTGGACGTACTCGTCGGATTCGGAGCCTAATACCAGACCGTCAAAAAGAATGCATTCGATGATCAATTCTGCCACTGGCGCCGGAGTGGGGACGGTAGGTGTAGATGTGTTGGTGGGAGTTGGATGGAGAGTTGGCGTTGGCGTTGGCGTTGGCATTGGCGTCGGTGTTGGTGTTGGTTGGAGCGATGGCGTCGGCGTCAGAGTTGGTGTTGGCTGGAGCGTTGGCGTCAAAATTGGGGTTGGCTCGAAAGTTGGCGTGGGCGTTGGAGCGATGGTTGGCCTTGGTGCAAACGTGGGGGTTATAGGGTCGGCGGTCGGATCAGGGGGCTGACCTGATCCAACGGTGGGCTCCGGAGTTGGAGTAAACGGCTCGTGAGTAATTAACTGAGGAGTCGGCAGAGTAGGAGTGATAATCGAAATCGTTGAAGTCGGCGCCGCAGTTGACCGCGATGTGACTGGTTCCGACGTGACGTACACGGTCGCCGGCGCCTGGGTGGGCTCAATATTAGCTGCCGGCGTCACAATCTCGGTGGTCCCGGTGGGCGCCCTAACAAAGATGCTGGTCCGGCCGGGCTCGGAACCAGTGCAGCCGGTCACCAGCGCAATCAGAGACGCAATAACGACCGGTAATGGGGATCTCTACTTGGCGGTCAAGGGGTTACTCAATAGTTTGTTACGCCTCTCGCCAGGGCGGCCAGAGAATCTGTTAGGAATCGCGGCTGCCCTACAGTAGCTTAACGGTTTGCGGAGCGCAAACTCGTGCTATAATTCTTTCAAAGTGCGGCTGGGGCCACTCAGACGTCACACAACCAAACACCAAATACGCATAGGGGAAAATAGGAGGTCTACCGTGGACAAAGGCGAAACGACTTTTGATGCCGGTGCGGTCAGCGTTGCAATGAGTTATCGCAAGGAAATAATGGACGACCAGGGTCTGTGCGTGCAGGTCTACAGCGAAATCGAAGGCAAGGACACCGAGATTCTTCGGTTCGACTGTTTCGACCAGGCTCCCCATTACCACTATGGCCCAGAGAACCACAACATACGCCTGTTCATGGACAAGACCACGGCGGGCAACCCGCTGGGCTGGACCATCAACAACCTGCGTAACAACCTAACGGCCATGGTGCGCCGGTCTGGGTACGAGGCCCTAGCTGATACCCTGGAGGCAACTCCTGTAAAGGCGTCAGTACTGGACGAGGTGGAAGCCAAGGCTCGGGAGATGGTCCGGGAAGATCGTCGCACCGTCCACCACATGATGCCCGAGATGGTTGACGGAGACAAAATAGAAGCCGGAAACATCAGCTTCGGCTTGGAATACCGTCACCTTCCCCAGGTCAACGACGAGGGGATGGCCATCCACGTCCTTTCCAACGTGGCGGGGCAAGAAGTGGAGTTGCTGGCCTTCGACTGCTTCCAGAACGGCCCTCACTACCACTACGGTCCGCGTAACCAAGACGTCCGCATCTATTGGGACGTCACCACCTCCGGCGAGACCCTGCGCTGGACGCTGGACCAGTTCAAGGATGGCAAATTAAAGTCCATGATACAGCGGGCTGGCTACCCCAGCATCGCCTCCGAATTGGACGAAAACCTGATCCAAGCAATGATGCCCAAGATCGAGGAAAGGTCCTGGGAACTGGTGGCGCTGAACAACAAGTAAGCAGCCAACCTATCCCGTAACCCAAAAGAGGCCCCGATAAGTCAGGGCCTCTTTTTTTGGCACTAACTCAGACCGCAGGAACTACATCATGGTGTAGCCGCCGCTGACGCTTAGGGTCTGGCCGGTTATGAAGCTGGCGGCGTCGGACGCCAAGAAGACCACGGCATTGGCTACTTCTTGAGCGGTGCCCATGCGCCGAAACAGGTAGTTTCTTTCCACCCGCTCGCGTACTTCCTCGGTGAATATCTCCCGCATTTGGTTCCACATGCTCTCGGCGCTGATGGATTCGTCGTCCGGAGGCACCACCAATCCAGGACAGACCACGTTCAGCCGCAGCCCGTGACGCCCTGTCTCCCGGGCGACGGACTTGCTGAGGGCGATCACACCGGCTTTACAGGCTGAGTAGACCGCCTCCCGGTACTCGCCCATCCGGCCCGCTTCAGAGCTGATGCAGACGATGGCCCCGGACTGCTTCTCGATCATCCCCGGCAGCACGGCGTGGATGCAGTTGATGGCCCCCCAGAGGTTGACCTGGACCTCCCGCTCCCATTCGTGCCTGGGTTTCTCCATGAACAGCCGGTCCACGGTCCAGCCAACGTTGTTCACCAGTACGTCCACCGGACCGAACTCGGCGATGGCTCGTTCCACCATGGGGGCTACTTTTTCTGGGTCTGTGACGTCCGTGGGAATCACCTGTACCCGGCTGCCCGTGTTCATCGCGGCCACCTCCCCGGCCACGATCTCGCCTTGGCTCGGCACCAACTCGGCTATGGAGATGTCCGACCCCTCGGCCGCGAAGGCGTGGACGATGGCGCGGCCGATGTTGGAGCCGCCACCGGTGACGATGACATGCTTACCCATTAGGCCCAGTTCCATGAATTACTCCTTTTGATCGGTCGTTTAGTTGGCGCAGACCGGCAGCGGACGGGTGTAAAAAACCGGCGGGTTACTGCCCTGAGGATGAAGACGCTGGCGGTTGCACGCGGGGGACACCACCGAACCGGAGCCGCAGCAGGCCTTTGACATCTTCCATGGCCGTGCCGACGACGTTTACGGTGCTGGTGGGGTCGTCATCCCATTTCACCGGCACGGAGGCGATGTTGAACCCGCGCTTGGCGGCGATGATCAGCAGCTCGGTATCGAAAAACCAGTTGTTGTTCTTGATGCTGGGAACGATGGCCTCGGCCGTGGTGCGGGTGAGTGCTTTGAATCCGCATTGGGCGTCGGGCAGGCCGGTGAAGAACATGGAGTTTATCAGCAGGTTATACCCTCGGGAGATGAACTCCCGCTTGAAGCTGCGGCTCACCTGCGATTCCTTGCTCAGTCTGCTGCCAATGGCTATGTGGCTGCCGGCCTCTAGAGACCGGATGAGTTGGGGGAAGTGGGACAGGTCCGTCGACAGGTCGGCGTCCATGTAGCTGACGATGTCGGCCCGGCTGTCCAGCCAGGCGGTCCGCAAGGCCCGTCCCCGCCCCTTCTGGGGGATACGCAGATAGTTGACCCCGGCGTGCCGCTCGCAGAGCATCTCCGATACCGGGCGGGTATTGTCGGTGGAGGCGTTGTCGGCGATTAAGATCTGCCATGGGTTGGCCAGGTTATTCCGCAGGTACTCGGTCAGGACTGCTATGGTATTGGGGAGCGCGTCTTCTTCGTTATAAACCGGGATAGTTATGTCAACGGTGGCGATCACCTCTATTTCCTACCGGTCCTGGGGTGTAGCGTTTACTGCCATCCGCTCATCCTGAGCTCCGTCGAAGGGCATCGGCTTCGGCGCAGTCGTGGTTCGACAGGCTCACCACGAGCGGTTGGTGCCGTTGCTTGACAATCGAAACCGCCTAGTGCTTGAAGTGGCGCATGCCGGTCAGCACCATGGCCATTCCTGCATTGTCGGCTGCGGCGATGACCTCGTCGTCGCGGATGGACCCACCCGGTTGCACGATGGCGGTGATACCGGCCTCTGCGGCGAGTTCGATGTTGTCCGCGAATGGGAAAAAGGCATCAGACGCCAGCACGGAGCCCTTGGCTTTGTCCCCAGCCGACCGCTGCGAAAGGTGGACGCTGACCACGCGGTTGGGCTGTCCCGCTCCCATGCCCACCAAAGCCAGGTCCTTGGCGAAGACGATTGCGTTGGACTTGATGTGTTTGGCGGCCTTCCAGGCGAAGGCCAGGTCTTTCATCTCCGAATCCGTGGGCGCCCGTTTGGTGGCGGTGTTCCAAGTGCCCGGGTCTTCGCTAATGACATCGGCGGTCTGCACCAGGATGCCGCCGCTGATGGGCCGCAGATCGTAGGCGGCGCTATCCGGCCGCTTATCGATGGCCAGGATGCGTAGATTGCGTTTTTTCTGCAGAATCTCCAGGGCCGCCGGCTCGTAGTCCGGGGCGATGACAACTTCGTAGAACACCGGCTCCATGGCGTCCGCGGCGGCGGCAGTCACGGTTCGGTTGAATGCCACGATCCCGCCAAAGGCGCTGACCGTGTCGCCCTCGTAGGCTTGCAGATAGGCTTCAGCGATGTCGTCCCGGCTGGCCAGGCCGCAGGCGTTGGCGTGCTTCACCACGGCCACCGTCGGGTCGGCGAAGTCGGTGGCGGTGCGCCAGGCGGCATCGGCGTCCATTAGGTTGTTGTAGGAAAGCTCCCGGCCGTGTAATTGGCGGGCCCCGGCCATGCCAACCGGAGCGCCGGATGCCGAGTACAGGGCCCCGCTTTGATGGGGGTTCTCGCCGTACCTGAGCCCAGCCACCTTCTTCAAAGAGATGGTCAGAGCGTCGGGTAGTTCTTCCTCCGAATCGCTGGCCTGCGTGAGGTACCCGGTCACGGCGGCATCGTAGGTGGAAACGTGGTGAAATGCCTTGGCCGCCAGTTCCCTCCGGTCTTCGGCGCTCAGGCCGCCGTTGGCCAGCTTCTCGCCGACCCAGGTGTAATCGGCGGGGTCCACCACCACAGCCACCGATGGAAAGTTCTTGGCGGCGGCGCGCAGCATGGTCGGCCCGCCGATGTCGATATTTTCCAGGGCGTCCGCCAGAGTCACGCCCGGCTTGCTGACCGTCTCGACGAAGGGGTACAGGTTGACTACGACCAGATCAATGGTGTCGATGCCTCGATTGTTCAACTCGGCCATGTGTTCTGGGGAATCCCGCCTGGCTAGCAGTCCTGCGTAGATGATCGGATGCAAGGTCTTGACCCGCCCTTCCAGGATCTCTGGGGAGCCGGTAATCTCGGCAACCTGCGTCACCGGGAGGCCACCCTCCTCGGACAATGTGCGGTGGGTGCCTCCGGTGCTGATCAGCTCATACCCGGCCGAAGCCACCTGACGGGAGAATTCCACTATTCCGGTTTTATCGTAGACACTGAGCAGCGCTTTCAACTTTCCTCTCCGTCTTCCTTGTGTGATTTGGCCTATGGTCCTGGGCGTTTTATACTCCTGAGAGCAACGCCCTAACCTCCCCTTGCTTGGGGGAAGGGACCGACGCTGGACTTGAATACCGTGGTTTGATTGATTGCGTATGATTCAGCTTGGCGAGCCGTTTATCCAGTGAAGACCACCGGTTCGCCGTCTCCCCGGGGAATCGTCCATCCGATGACCATGGCGCCGGGCAGGAATTCAAGGACTTTCGCGACGTTAACTTCAGGGCAGATGGCCACCATCCCCAGGCCCATGTTGAACACCCGGAACATCTCTTGGTCGCTAATCCTCCCCTCTTTCTGAATCACATTGAAGATGGGCAGGACTGGCCAGGACCCGCGATTGATCTCGCCTGCCAGATCGTGGGGCAGGATGGCCGGCAGTTTGCCCGGCAGCCCTCCTCCCGTGATGTGGGCCAGGCCGTTGATCAGTCCCAAAACCGGTTCCATCATCGGATAGTAGCTGCGGTGGGTTAGCAGCAACTCCTCGCCAAGCTGGTGGTTCAGGCCGTCGAACCTGCGGTACAGCACTGTGGGGTCGCCGTCGGTGTTGAAAACTCGGCGTACCAGGGAGAAGCCGTTGGTATGCAGGCCGCTGGAGGGCACCCCGATCAGGATGTTGCCCGCTTCAATGTTCCTCGAATCCAGGAGTTGGTCCCGCTCCACCGCCCCGACCACGAATCCAGCCAGGTCCATCTCGTCGCCTGTGTAAACCTGGGGCATCTGAGCCGTCTCTCCGCCGATCAGCGCGCAGCCAACCTCGCGGCAGCCCCAGGTGATGCCACGCATCAAGTTGTCCAGACGCTGGGTATCCAGGTTGCTGAAGGCCATGTAATCCAGGAAAAACAGGGGTTTGGCGCCACGGGTCAAGATATCGTTGACGTTCAGAGTAACCAGGTCTTGGCCCACGGACTCGAAGTGCCCCAATTGGGCTGCGATCTTGAGTTTGGTGCCCACGCCGTCGGTGCTGGCCACGAGGACCAGTTCCCGGTATCCCGAAAGTTGGTAGAGACCAGCGAAACTTCCACCACCGTCCAATACTTCGGGGCCGTGGGTGCTGGCGGCGAACCCCTTAAACCGCTCTTTCAGGCCGTCCATCCGGTCCAGGTCCACGCCTGATTCCCGGTATGCTTCACTTGCCAAAATGAGGGTCCTCCCGTTCCCATCCGCCCGCCAGCGAGCCGGAATTGATTGCCGCTGTCAAAGGGTAATTCAAGGGGTCCGCGATGGCAAGTGGCCGGCGCCGGCCTGGCGGATGCCGGAGGAATGAGATACCAGTACGGGTGGAGCCGCTAATTGGGCCTTGGGGTGCTCTGCTCCAGAGATAGCTTGGTCAGTTCCAACTGTACGGGGACCGGGTAGTTGCCGGTGAAGCAGGCGTCGCAAAAACCACCCTCGGAACCGCCCACCACTTTCATTAGTCCCTCTACACTAAGGTATCCCAGGCTGTCTGCACCGACGAGCGCGCGGATCTCATCCGGAGTCTTGTTCGCAGCCAATAGCTCTTCACGGGAGGCCATGTCCACGCCCATGAAGCAGGGGTGTTTAATGGGCGGAGCGCACACCCGCATGTGCACCTCTTTCGCCCCGCCTTTCATCAGCAGGTTCACCACGTGGGGAGTCGTGGTGCCCCGGACGATGCTGTCGTCCACCACCACCAGCCGCTTGCCTTTTATGACATCTACCAATGTGTTGAACTTCTGACGCACTCCCAAGTCGCGGAGGCGTTGTTCCGGCTCAATGAACGTCCGGCCCACGTAACGGTTCTTGATCAAACCTTCGCTGTAGGGGATACCAGATTCCTGGGCATAGCCCACCGCCGCCGCGGTTGAGGAGTCGGGTATCCCGATGACCAGGTCGGCATCCACGGGGTGTTCTCTGGCCAACTGGGCGCCCAACTGCTGGCGCACCGAGTGGACCAATTGCCCGTCCATGACGCTATCGGGGCGCGCGAAATAAATCAACTCAAACACGCAAAGAGCTCGGCGGCCCGTGCCACCGGACCAGATAGCCGTACGCAGGCCGCCACCATCGATTACGATAACCTCGCCGGGCTCCAACTCCCGGACGTACTCAGCGCCCAAGTGGTCCAGGGCGCAGGACTCGGAAGCCACAATCCAGCCGCCGTTCAGCTTGCCCAAGCAGAGGGGGCGGATACCCAACGGGTCGCGGGCCGCGATCAGGGTGTCTTTGGTCTGGGCCACGATGGAATACGCCCCTTCCAATTGGCGCATGCACTGGAATATCCGTTCCTCCCAGGTCCCACCGGTAGAGTTGGCCAGCATGAAGGCGATAACTTCGGTGTCGGTGGTGGAGGTGAAGGTGCAATTCCATTCGTCTTGGAGTTGTTCTTTCAGTTGGGTTGCGTTGATGATGTTGCCGTTATTGGCTAGTGCCAATTGGCCGTGGTGGCCGTCGATCAACAGTGGCTGGGCGTTGCAAAGCTCGCTGCTGCCGGTGGTGGAATACCTGGTGTGCCCGATGGCCATGTCACCGACCAGGGGGTAAAAATCGGGTTCCCTAAATATTTGGGTCACCAGGCCCATATCGGAGTGGACCACCACGTTTTCGCCGTTGGCGGCCGCAATGCCCGCGCTTTCTTGGCCGCGGTGTTGCAGGGCGAAAAGGCCGAAGAAAGCTAAACGGCTGGCCTCTCCTTCCGGGGTGTAAACTCCGATCACCCCACACTCTTCATTGGGGCGGTCAAATGGCGGGCGGCCGACGGGAAAATCCAGCTCGCTATTCATAACGTTATTCTATGTAATCCATTTTGCAAAGGTCAACACGGTGTCTCGTCCTTTAAATAGCTTTCCGAGATCGGCCCGGGAATGCCCGGGCTTTTCCGGAACCCTTTTCCGGAACCAATGATGCAACGAAGGTTTCCGTGATGCCAGGTGCGCAAGCGCCGTTTTTTTTAACTCTTTTAGTTCCTCTTTGGCATCACCATAACTTTACGGCCTTCGCCCTCTCCGGTGCTCTCGGTGGTTACTCCTGGGTGGTCCGTGAGGGTGGTGTGGATGATTCGCCGGTCCGCTGGCGGCATAGGTTCCAGGGTAATCCCGCGGTTGGTTTGGGCTACACGGGCAGCCACTTTGGTAGCCATGTCACGCAGGGAGCTTTCACGCCGCTGCCGGTAGTTCTCAACGTCCAAAACCACGCGCACGCCCTCGTGCTCCTTCCTTACGATCATGTTGACCAGGAACTGGAGGGCCTGCAGTGTTTGTCCCCGCCGTCCGATCAAAAGACCGGAGTCCTCTCCCTCCAAGTCGATTATCGGTCCGCCCGTCTCCGGGTCGTTGGCCGTCCGTAAGGTCCTGGTGACATTGACGCCAGCCGCTTCCAAAATACGGCCCACGACGGCTGATGCCGCTCCGGCGGCGGTGTCGGCTGAGGCGGCAACGGCAGCCTCTCCGGTGGCGGCGGCTTCAGTCGCGGCTCCTGGAGCTCCGGCGGCCGTGGAGAGTTTTCTCGCCCGGACTCGGGCGACCTCCGAGCCTATGCCGAGAAATCCAGTCTTGCCCCTACTTAGTATTTCGACCTCGGCCTCGTCTCGGTCGACGTCGAGTTCTTTCAGCGCCAGCTCTATTGCTTCGTCGACGGTTCGGGCGCTCATTACGATCTCTTCCATCTTCTACCATCTCCTCCTGTGACACATCTTGGGATGGCCGGGCTGCCGCAACCGGCGCCGCTTCCGGCGCGGACTTGGGGAAAAGCGGGAATAACGGCCCCCAGCCGCCGGTAACGAAATATTGGATGGCTATACCGATCACGTTGGACGTAGTCCAGTATAGAGCCAGACCGCTGGGCAGGGTGTACGAAAAAAACGCGATCATCAGGGGCATCAGCCAGAGCATCATTGCCTGGTTGCCTGACTGCCGCGGATCGGTCGAGGGCTGCATGGTCATCTTTTGCTGGACCCAAGTCGACACGAACACAAGCACTGGGATGATGATGTTCGTCGGATCGGATTCGGCAAGGTCCAGCCATAGGAAGCCTGAATCCAAGGGCGCCGCCGCGAATACGGCGGTTGCCGGAATCCAGGTATACAACTTCTCCGAGAGTCCGACCAATTGGTCGGGGCGGGAGAACACGATCTGGATCAACACCCGGAACAGTCCGATTAGGATTGGCATCTGGACCACCATTGGGCCCAGGCAACCAAAGGGGCTCACCCCCGCTTCCCTGTAAAGACGCATAGTTTCTTGGGATACGCGGGACCTGTCTCTGGAGTACCGGTCTTGAATCTCCTTCAGCTTGGGCTGCAGCGTACTCATGGCCCGCATCTGCGATAGCTGCTTCAGTGTCAAAGGCAACGTCACCAACCGGATGATGGCGGTTAACACAATGATCGCCAAACCCATTTGGTTGAAGAAGATGGTGTAGAGAACCACCAGGCTGTTGAGCATGGGCCGAATTATTACTTCGGTCCAGAGGATTGAGATAACCTCCAAAGAGTCCTACCTCGCAGCCGGCTTAACTGCCGGGATTTTTTTCCTGCTGAAATCTACCGTTGGTTGCAAGCGCCATCCCGCGTGTGCAGGCACCATGCGATCTGCTGGCCCCCTTTGATCTCAATCCGCCGGACAGTACTGTCCTGTGAACCGACGTACACTGAATCGCCAGCGGCGAACAACGGCGCCTTTACCTCGGCGTCTCCCACCTTCAGATTGGACAACTCGCGCTGTAGCCCCGAGGCCGTAGACCCGGTATCCAGCAAAATGAGCCGTCCATCTTTGGCAGCCACCACCAAGCCGCTTGACACCAACACCGGGGGAGACACGATGGAAGAGCCCACGTCGTGCTTCCAGAGCAGGTTGCCATCCCGGTCCAGAGCGTAGATGTTACCGTCCATGTTGGGGGCGAAGATGGTGCCGCCGTCGGTGATGGCCCCGGCCCAGAACCAATTGCCGCCCTCAATTGTCCACACGACGTCCCCACTGTCCACCGACAAGGCATACAGCTTTTTATCGAAGGACCCCGCGATGACCTTGCCGTCAAATACTAGCGGCTTACCGGCCACCACACCTCCGGTCTCATACTGCCAGCGTTCCTTCCCGTCGGCCAACGTCACCGCGTAGACCTTGTGGTCGTGGGAGCCGAAGTAGCCGATCCCATCGTTCACCGCCGGAGTGGACCATATTGCGGCGCCCGTAGGGAACGGGTTCCAGTATTGCTCTCCCGACTTGGCGGCATATGCGTAGAGACGCCCGTCTTCCGATGGGGCCAATATCAGGTCGTTGATCGGGTCGTATGCTGGGCCGGCGATAAATGGTTCAAGTTCAATGGGAAGGCCCTGGGGCATCCGCCAGCCGCCATTGCCCACGGTGCCGGTCTCTTTGTTTATCGCATAGATGAACCCGTTCTGAGCGGTTACGTAGACCAGGTCCCCGACAACCAAAGGCGTGTTATAAACCCCTTCCAAGTCGACCGGTGTTTGGCCGGGGGAAAAGGTCCACGTTTCTCGGACACCTTCGAAGCCGCTATCGATGTAAGCCTTTACTTCGCCATCTTTGGTGCCGACGTAGACAACCCCGTCGGCGCTGACCGGCGGGTTCCAGCCGGTACCCTCGCCTCCAATATCTGTACAGGCCGCCAATAGTGGCAGAAGAACCACTGCGCAGAGTGTCAGTAGCCGCCAGTGTACGCTGCTCGCTCGGCCGCGGGGGGCTTCTTTCGATGTCCTCCGAGTCGTGGAATTGCCCGGGAGATTGTGTGGACCGCTGAACGGCCGGAGCCAATTTCCGGAGAATCTTGCGCCAGATGGCTTCGGGACTGAATTGGTGAATTTCTGGAAGATAATAAATCCCAACCGACGATTAAACATTCTCACGGTACGGGGTCATAACCTTGGCCGCCCAGAGGACGGCAGCGGCCCAGCCGCTTGATACCCAGCCAAATTCCCTTGACTGCTCCGTATCTCTCGACCGCCTCTTGGGAGTAGTGAGAGCAGCTGGGATAGAACCGGCAGGATGTGGGCAGAAGCGGTGCAAGGGTCTTTTGATAGACCCCAATCACCAAGAGCACGGCATACTTCATCTAGGCCAATCCGTTGGTAGGCAAGACAATTGACCGATTAATCCGGTGGCGAATCCGTAGGTAATCAAGACTGGTGATCAATTAATCCGGCTGCGCGTTTGATTCCTGATCCACCGTTTGCCCTGGACCCGTGGGCTGTGGACTGACGTCCACCAACTTGGCGCGCCGCAGCAGATTGTCTGTTGCGTCCTTGAGTTCCTGGTACTTCGCGGTCCCGGCCCCTCGGCGGGCTATGAATAGTGCGTCCCAACCGTCTTTAACCGGGTTAAGCCGAACCGCCTCCCGCAGCCGGCGCTTTACCCTGTTTCTCGCGACCGCGTTGCCAATGCGTTTATTGACCAAGAAACCAAAGCGGCTGCAGTCCGAACCGTTGGCCAAATATCGGATCACCAAAAGCCGGTTGGCTGCGCTGCTGCCCTCAACATGAATCTGGGAAAACCGCTTGCTGCCAGTTAACCGTCGCCTGCGCTGCATTACCGGATGTAAGCGTTCAGACTGTCAGCTTGTGACGGCCCTTGAACCGCCGCCGTTTGAGAATCGCACGCCCGTCTGAGGTGCTGGAGCGGTGACGGAAGCCGTGGACGCGGAACCTGCGTCGTTTCTTGGGTTGATAGGTACGTTTAGGCACAGAAAATCTTCCTTACTCGCTGGAATTATAGGCGTGCCCAAATCAAGCGTCAAGGACAGACCGTTCGGCATTGGCGCTAATCGCTGCTTCCCTGGGAGCCCGGCGTCGCTCCACGCACAAAGGCCAGCCGGTAATTGGGGGGCCAAAGATCGTCAAAGCCCTCCAAGCCCAGCTCACGCCGGCCCGCGTTATTCCAGAGACAGATGATGTCCCGGCGTCCATGGTTGCCCAGCCAGGGATCATGGAGAAAGGCCACCGGCCCCGCCAATTGCACCTCTGGGTAATCGATCCCAAAGTAGAGGGCGTCTTCGTAAAACGGACGCTCCAGACCCCGCTTGGCCGCCTCTGCGGTCGCCTCTTCCGACAACAAAGCGTGATCGAAGCTGAGCAGCACGATCTCCCGCACCGTTTTTCCCTTGAACGCTCTGGCCGGAAAATTATCGGAGATCACTTGCGAGTGGCAGTAGCCGTATTTTGCCGCCGCCACAAGTTCCTCTGTCGTCCGCCCGTCACCTATGGAGATGGAGTACACCTTCATGCCGCACATTCCCGCAGCGCCAAACTATCCGCCAACCCAATGTCTAAGAACCTGTACCCCTAATCCGCGGCCACGCGTTGAAACGACGTTTTTGGAAAAGTGGCCAACAGGACGGCCTTGGCGCCCGAACGGTTGACGAAACCATGTTTCTCACCGGCCGGAGCAAGCACCGCATCTCCGGGCCCCAGGTCTACCACCTGGTCTCCCAACACCGCCTCCAGTTGCCCCTCCAATATGATCATCGCCTCTTCCGTGTCGGGGTGGATGTGCGTCGTCACCCTGGCTTCAGGCTCGATCTCCAGGTGACTCACCCAGAGGGATTCGGCGCCGTGGCTGGCGTCGACCAGAATAGTCCTGGGTATTCCGGGGTAACCCTCTTCGGTCTTGGCGTTTGCCCGGTACAAGATGGGCATACGAACCCTCCTAGCTATGGTGGTTCAGGTCAGGAGCCAAGTTGCCCTCTGGCAACCCCACGGGGACAGTAATCATATCGTATAATACCAACGCACAAGCCGAAGTGGCGAAATGGTAGACGCGCCGGTCTCAAAAACCGGTGGGGGTGACCCCGTGTCAGTTCGACTCTGACCTTCGGCACCAGCTTTTTAAGCACGAAGATGCCTCCGAGTAATTTGTGGAGGCATTTCTCTTTATGCCAATGCGTACGAGATGTGCACGAACCTTTTCTGAGGCCGCTCAGGCGTAATCGGGTGATCTAACCCGTTGAGTTGGGTTAACGTGAGGTGACAGTTGCTCGCCGTGCAATGGCCTCGATCCCCGAGGGAGCCATAGTTGCAGCCGGGGCTTTCTCCTTTTGCTTACAGGGCCAGGGAAACCCCGCTGTGCCCAGGAGCATACGAGACGGGGTGGTACCGAGATATCGAATCCCAAGCTAAATATGTTCAAACACCATTTCCCCGCGTTTTGCTAATCCTCACTAACACTCAGATTCCAAAACCAACGAGTGTAAACGGCGGAGTAATAATGTGCCACAGAGGCGGTAGAGCCGCAGCGGTAGCGGCGGTTTAAAATTGTACCGCCCGAGGTCTTCTCTCTAA
>MUCT01000040.1 GCA_002816585.1 SAR202 cluster bacterium Io17-Chloro-G6
CGACGAAGTGGGCCCGACGAACTCTCCGGTATAGATCCACGGTGTACATCCCTCCAGCCTCCCCTCCCAGCGCTTACTTCTAGCTTAGAGAGAAGACTCGGGCGGTACAATTTTAAACCGCCGCTACCGCTGCGGCTCTACCGCCTCTGTGGCACATTATTACTCCGCCGTTTACACCCGTAGTCTCTCAGCGCCGGAAATTGTAGTGACTATGGAGGACCCGATATGCGAATGTTATTCAAGATATCCCTGCCGGTCGAAAAGGCCAATGCAGCGTTGAAGGACGGATCATTTGGAGCTACCGTTCATTCGATATTGGAAGGGATGGAGCCCGAGGCTGCATATTTTGCTGAAGACAACGGGATGCGAACTGCATTTATCTTCGTAGACGTTGCGACCGAATCGGATATCCCCCGGTTAGCTGAGCCCTGGTTCCAGGCATTCAACGCCCACCTAGAATTGCATCCTGCCATGATTGCGGCAGATTTGGAGAATGCCGGCCCAGGCATCGAGGACGCAGCAAGAAAATACGCCTAGGTTTCCCACACTGGAGCAACAAAAAGGCCCTGGCGAGATAGTTTCTCGCCAGGGCCTTCTCGTTTCTAACCGCGATTGTATCGCCTAGCCGGCGGCTAGCGCCCGTACTTCTTTCGCTTTGGCCGGCAGGTCGTAGGTGGTCCAGGTCGCTCCGTCGTCCAGGGAGCCGAACACCTGGCCGTCGCGGGAGTTGCAGTAGACATGGTCCGGCGCCCGAGGGTCAACGGCCACAGTCATCATGGTCGAGTTGGGGGCAATGTTCCGGTCCACCCGTTCGAAGGTCTTGAAGAGGTCCCGGCTCCGGTAGAGGGCGCCCTGAGTGCTGCGGGCGGCCGCTCCGATGGACACGTAGAGCATGTTGGCGTCGTTGGGCGCGGCTTTCAGGTCGCGGGTATAAGTGATCTCCGAAAAGTTGCCAAACTCCACGGGGACCCACTCGCTGCCCCGGTCCGGGCCGATAAAAGGCCCTTGCCGGGTGGTGATGAACACCGTATGTGGCATGGCGGCGGAACATTGGGCTCCGTGCAGATCCAAAGTATCCTCGCTGGGGGCCAGGCTCCCCGCGATCTCTTCCCAAGTATCTCCGCCGTCGGAGCTGCGAATCACTCCGGCCACTTCCAGAGCGGCGTAGATTTCGTCGGGGAAGTTGGGGTCGGCGCAGAGGGCGATCACCCTGGTCGGGAAAGCCATGGAAATCTCGGCGGAGCCCATGGCTTTGGTGATGAGCTGCCACGAGTCGCCGCCGTTGGTGCTGCGGTAGATCTCGCCGGGCGCGGCGCCCAGGTACATGACACTGGGATCGCCGGGCCGGAACATGAAGGTCCAGGGTGGGGCCCCAGTCTTTGGGTAGTCCAATCGCTCCCAGCTATCTCCCCGGTTGATGCTGCGGTATGGGCCATCCTGGGTGCCGGTGTAGATAACCTCAGGGTTGTCCGGGTGGATGATTATGCCACACGCCATGGAATCCGCGGGCAATCCTTTGGTCAGTTCTTCCCACTGGTTGGAACCGGGAGACAGCCGGTAGATGCCGCTGGTCTCGGCCCCGGCGTAGACATAAGTGTCGTTGTTTCCGGTGGTCATCGGATTTCCTCCCCCATATTTTCGGCCGCGACGTGTGCCAGGATGCAGTTTACCTCAAGAAGTGGGGCTTGGCGCCGGCGCCTCTGCCAGGTCGAACCGGAAGTCTTCAATCACCGGATTGGCCAGCAGTTGTTGGCACATCTCAGTCACCGACCGCTCGGCCTCGGCGCGGTCAATCTCATCGACATTGACTAGCAGGTATTTGCCAACCCTCACGTCTTCCGCCTTTTCGAAGCCAAGCCGGTGCAGGCTGGACAGCACCGTCAATCCTTGCGGGTCGTTGACGGTGGGCTTCAGAGTCACGTAGATCCGGGCTTGATACATTCGGCGTCCTCTAAATCGTTTGTTTCTGGCTGGTGCAGTAAACTTGGTAGTTTCCACCTAGCCGATATGTTGATTTTGACAGAGTAAACCTTTTTATTGAACTCAATTGTGTTGCGTCGGGAGTCCTTGGCAGGTTACTAACTCTGGACCTAACACCCCGGCGTACGTCTCAACGAAAGTCCTAATTCTCTCTTTGTCGACGCCTTCCATCCTGTCCAATACCCCCCAGGTGGCCACGGCAACCTGTCCAACTGGGATCTTGTCGTAAGAGCGCGTGACGGCCCAGATGTTGGCCAACCCTATGTCATTGATGGCGGACTTTAGTTCGTCTACTTGGGCTTCGTCGGGTAGATTGTAGCTCACCACGATGTTGCTGTGTTCCAGGTTGTGGGTGATGCTTTCGTCCTCCAGTCCGTCTTCGTAAAAACCACAGGGCGCAGGGGAACCGTCCCTGGCCCAATGTTCACCTGAAGTCGGCGGTGTCGTACTGTATTCCACGACTCCATCACCCGGCGAAACGTGTTGCCTGGAAGGCATGATATCGTACTGAACGCCCACACCTTCTACGTAGGCACGTGCCGACCCGCTGCCCCCGCCGCCACCGCTGAAACTGGCGAAGGCGAAGCTGGAAATGACCAGGACCGCAATTACCACGGATGCGACTAAGTACAGCTTATTGGTCTTCTTGCGCCGGTTCGACGTGGGTAAATTGCCGGACCGGGCCGCCTGGGTGGCAGCCCGGCCGCGGCGGCGTCTTGAAATAGGCACTGTGTCATCCTCCGATTTGAGCCGGTGTACCATCTATTCCAGGGTCCTAATTGACCCGGGTTAGGTGGGGGACGGAACTTTCAGAGTTGCGTCCCGGTCAATATGTAATACGCTTCGCGGTATCGCTCGGACGTCTTTGCCACCACGTCGCCGGGCAATTCCGGGGCCGGAGGCTCGTGGTCCCAGCCCTGGGAATCCAACCAGTCGCGCACAAATTGTTTGTCATAGTTGGGTTGGGACTTTCCCGGAGCGTATCCGGCGGCGTCCCAGAACCGGCTGGAATCTGGCGTCAGCAGTTCGTCGATCAGGGTCAGTTCACCGTCGATGATGCCAAATTCCATCTTGGTGTCCGCCAGGATGATGCCCCGCTCTTCGGCGTAGTCGTGGGCCGCCTTGAAAACCGCTATGCTGGTGTCTTCCAGCTTGCGGGCCATGTCGGCCCCGACCATGTCCAAAACTTCCTGCTTGGACATGTTCTCGTCGTGGCCCTCTTCCGCTTTGGTGGTTGGGGTGAACAGAAGCTCTGGAAACGCCTGCCCTTCGACGAGGCCCGGCCCCATTTCCATGCCGGAGACGGTACCCTGACGCCGGTATTCGGACCAGGCCGACCCGGTGATATAGCCCCGCACGATGCATTCGATATCGAGGCGTTCCGCCCGTTTCACCACCATGGCCTGCCGGGCCACATCGGACGTAATGGCCGAGGCGACGCCACTGCCTTCCAGATATTGGGCAGATTCCGGAGAATCAGCCAAGCAGATGAAATGATTGGGCACGATGTCTTTGGTGCGCTCGAACCAGAAGGCCGAGATCCGGTTGAGAACCAGCCCTTTATCCGCGATTCCAGTTGGCAATACCACGTCGAAGGCCGAAATGCGGTCGGTCGCGACCATCAGCAGGTGTCCTCCGCCCAGGCCATAGGTGTCGCGCACCTTGCCCCGGTGGAGAATGCCGGGCATTTGGGTTTCCAGTATCATCGAATCTTCCCTCCTCACGCGCTCCTATATTAGACCTTGCCGAGACACTGCCGGATGCATCGGGGAATCTTATTTTCCTGTCCTTCCGCCGAAGGATGGGGAATGGACTTTGGGGTTCACTCCCAGATGTCAGCTGCCAGTTGCCGCGGCTTTTCGCTTCTTGGCAGCTTGTTTGATCAGCCCCAGGCGGGCAAAGGTCTCATCAACGTAACGGGTGTAGTAGCCGTAGTCGAATAGCTCTTCCATCTCCGCTTTCGAGAGGTGCTCCCCGGCTTGGGGGTCCGCCCGCAACAGGTCTCGGAAGTCCAGCCCCTCTTCCCAACTGCGGCTGGCGTTGGTCTGCACGATCTGGTAGGCGTCTTCCCGGCCGACTCCTTTGTCAACCAGCGCCAATAGAACGCGCTGACTGAAGACCAGGCCCCGGCTGCTTTCAATGTTCTCTAACATCCGTTCAGGGAATACCCGCATACCTTCTATTATGCGGCTGAAGATGCTCAAGATATAGTCCGCCGCCAGACAAGAGTCGGGAATTATGATCCGTTCCGCCGAGGAGTGGCTGATGTCACGCTCACCCCAGAGGGCCACGTTCTCCAGAGCCGTGTTTGCGTTGCCTCGAATCACCCGCGCCAGACCGCAGATGCGCTCCGACAATTCCGGGTTGCGCTTGTGGGGCATGGACGATGAACCGGTCTGACCCTGGCCGAAGGGTTCTTCCAGTTCGTGAATCTCCGTCCGTTGCAGCGCGCGGATCTCAGTCGCAAACTTCTCTAGCGAGGCCGCGATTAAAGCCAGAGTAATCATGAATTGGGCGTAACGGTCACGCTGGATTACCTGGTTGGATATCTGGGCGACCTTGAGGCCCAACGCTTTACAGACCCGCTGTTCCACGGAAGGCGGCACCGTGGCATGGGTGCCGACGGCGCCGGAGATCATGCCAACCCTAACATTCTCGACAGCTTCGGTCAGTCTTTCTTTCTGGCGCTTTAATTCGTCCCACCAAAGGGCTAGTCTGAAACCCATGGTCGTGGGCTCGGCATGGACACCGTGGGTGCGGCCCATCGCCAGAGTATCTTTGTGTTCGACGGCTCTTTTGGCCAGGGCTAATATGGCCCGGTCTAGTTCCGCCTGCAATAAGGCCCCAGCCTCGACCAACTGAAGGTCCAAACCCGTGTCCAACATGTCGGAGGAAGTAAGGCCCAGATGGAGCCAACGTCCCTCAGGACCCATCGACTCTGTGATGGAGCCCGTGAAAGCAGTTACGTCGTGGCGGGTGGTCTCGAATAACTCCATCATCCGGGTGTGATTGTATTTGGCCACGCGCAACTTGGCCATGTCGTCTTCAGGGATAACACCCTCGACGGTCCAAGCTTCGCAAGCAGCCAATTCCACGGCCATCCACTTGTGATACTTGTTTTCGTCGGACCAGACTTGCTTCATGGCGGGCCTGGAATAGCGGTCGATCACGGTTCAGCCTCCTCCCGGCGCTGCCTGGCTCAAACTTTGTGGCCGCCCTTTGCATAATTCCTAACAGCCAGCAGCATCCCCCGGAAGTCCTCAAACGGCTGGTAAGGAATGCACTCCTCGTCGCAGAGAGCCGCCAGCGTCCGATGGGCAAAGGTCACGTCCGCCTTGCGGGCCGCCACCAAGTCCGACTGGCCGTCACCAGCGAAGAAGACGTAACACCCTCGCTCTTGGAAGGACTCCACCACGAACCCCTTGGAGTTTCCCTGGCTCTCCTTGCCTGGATAGGCGTGGTTGTAGTGGTAGGAAATATCGCCTCCCCTGAACTCGGTATCGACGGCGTAGATCGGCACCCGGCTGATTCCCGCCCGCTCCAGGAGGGCTTCTATATAGAAATCCAGCCCCTGACTCACCACCGCCATCTGGAAATTGTTGGTCTGGCAAAAGCCCCATAACTCCCGAAAAAAGGGCCGCAGGTTGGCATGGTCCTTCACGTATGACTGCATGGTGGCCCGGTCAGCCCTGATACTCCGGAAGGTGATCTCCTGGTATTCCTTCAGGTCAATCTGACCATCCCGAAAGCGCTGCCTCACGTCCTTCCAGTCCGGGGCTCCGAACTGATTGAGCAGCATTTCCGCCACGTTTTGAGCCGCGGCGGTGTCGTCGAAGTCGGTGAGTACAGCGGGGTGCGGTCTACCGCTCGCGGAGTTCGCGCCGGTAGTCTTCATAGGCCTGCCTTATTTTCTCGTACTTTAAGCCCAGTATCTGGGCTGCGTAGTATGCGGCGTTCCGGGCTCCCCAACTGCCCACCGCCATGCAGGCGACTGGGATACCTGGGGGCATCTGGGCGGTAGACATTAGCGCGTCGATACCCTTGAGTTCGCTGGAAGCCAACGGAATGCCGATGACCGGCAAAGTGGTCATGGAGGCCAGTGCGCCACCCAGAGCCGCGGAACCGCCAGCGGCCGCAATGATTACTTCTATCCCCCGGTCCCGGGCGGTTTGGGCGTATTCGTGGACCCGTTCCGGGGTGCGGTGAGCCGACATAACCCTGGTCTCGTAGTCGATGCCCATCTGTTCCAGAGTGTTGATTGTATCCTGCACCACGGGCTCATCCGAAGCGCTTCCCATAATAACACCTACTAACGGCAAAACAACCTCCTATTTACGCTCAAACTGACAACGCCGGACGCTTTCAGAAGGGGTCCAAGCATCCGGTCTGCCGTTATCTCGGGTCTGGATTGAATATCCTAATTTCTATAGTTCCAGCTCGTCACGAAATGCCTCAATCAGTCCCTGTTCCAAAGCCTCCCGCTCCGGCCTGATCTCAATCTCGTTGATTTGCAGATATATCCCGTCTTCAGACAACCCCAGGTCTACGGCAATTTCCATTACCCCGCGTTCGTCCCAGGATAGGACGGTTGTGATAACGTCCGTGTCTCCTTCGCCATCGTCGGGCTCGTCGCCGTTCATTCCGATGCCGGGGTCCAACTCGAGGTCTTCCGAGCTGGACTCCCATCCGACGATCGTCTCGATTGCGCCCCTGCCATCCAGCAGTGTGGCGTTCATCTCGGCCAATAACTCGTTGATGCCGAGGTCCAGGGCCGTCTGAGAAAGCCCGTCCCGCTCCGATTGCAGCTCGGCATCTTCCGCCTCCACCCGGCGCTCCCGCTGCGCCCGGACCTCGGCCAGTTCCTGTTTCAAGTTTTGTAACGTGTCACGCCAGGCCATCGGCATTCCCCCGTGGGGCCTCTATGAGTGTGGTTTTCTCTGGGCTGCTTGGTAGGCTAATTCGTCGATCTCCCGGAAGTCACGCCGGCCAGAGCGTGCGCGCACTTGATTCAGGGCCTCCAAGATATCCAGATACCGGATGCCCACCGGACCCCGCTTCATGCTGTCCGGAAGCAGACCGGCCTGTCTCAGTAGCCGCTCCGCGTTTGCGTTCCAAACGGCGAAGAGAGCAGGATTGCTAAGGCAAAGTAAATATGAAGGAAATTCCTTCCCCGCCCCGGCCACACGGTAGGCTCCCTCAGGCGCGGCGCACTCGTCGAAGCGGCCTTCCAGCTTGATATTATCATAGAGCAGAAAATCGAAGCCATCTCTCAACTCTTCGATTGCGTTGGTCTTGAACCGGGAGGTGTCGCGGCCCCCGGAGGCCCGGTACAGTTCCACCGCTTGGCCCATATCCAGAGCCGCCAAAGCTTCCTGTTCCAGCCATCCGCGAAACTCAGCCGACCGTTGCCACTTTTTACGCCGGTACGCCTGCAGCCGCTGGTCTTCCTCGGCCAACGTAAATAGCTCGTGGAGTTCGGGCATCGGCCTAGCCCGCGGTCCCGGCGGCCCGTTGGTTCGCCATCACTCCAATGTCCCGCCGCCATCTGGCGCCTTCGAAGTTGATCTGCTCCAACCTGGAATAGGCGCGCTGCCTGGCCTGGTTGATGTTGTCCCCGCCGCCCACCACGGTCAGGACCCGTCCTCCCGCTGTCAGAGGAGGACTGGAGAGCCCGCCGGGACCCAACTTGGTTCCGGCGTGGAAGACCATGGTTCCTTCGGGTCCTTCATCGTCCAGCCCCGTGATCTCGAACCCGGTCTGGTATTCCCCGGGATAGCCGCCGGAGACCATGACGACACCAACGTAGTTCTTTGACTCCCACCGAACGTCGATCCGGTCCAGGTCGCCCCGGGCGCAGGCCATCATCAGTTCCAGAGGGTCCGAAGCCAACGACGGAATCACCACCTGTGTCTCGGGATCGCCGAGTCGGCAGTTAAACTCCAGCACCTTGGGCGTGGGATTAGAAACGGGACCGGTCAGCATCAGACCTGCGTACAGCACGCCCTTGTAGGGAGAACCGCGCTCGGCCATGGCCTGAAGCACCGGCTTCATGATGTTTTCCTCAACCTCCGACTCCAACCGGGGAGTCCACAGGTCAGGTTGTGCTACGAAACTGCCCATGCCCCCTGTATTCGGGCCCTGATCTCCGTCCTCAAGCCGCTTGTAATCACAGGCGGCAACCAGCGGGGACATGTGTTCGCCGTCGCAGAAAGCGAAGACGCTCACCTCGGGCCCACTCAGGTATTCCTCCAAAACGACCGTGGCGCCGGCCTCTCCGAAGGCCCGCTCGGACATGCATAGTTCTACTGCGGCCTGCGCCTGGCCGGAGTCTTCGCACAGAAGGACGCCTTTCCCCGCGGCTAATCCATCTGCCTTTACGACCAACGGGCCAGGGTGAGTCTTGATGTAGGCATAGGCGTCGGCTTTGTCCTGGACACTGACAAATTCCGGACACCGGACGCCCGCATTTCGCATCAGGTCCAGAGCGAAGCTCTTGCTGGCCTCGATCTGAGCGGCGGCTCGCGAAGGTCCGAACACCGGTATCTCCAACTTAGCCAGCCGGTCGGCCAGTCCCATTGCCAAGGGGGCCTCGGGGCCAACCACGACCAGATCTGCGGCGACTTCACGGGCGGCGTCCACCAAGGAGCCAACATCGCTGGAGCGGATGTCCAGGTTAGCCGCCAGCGCGGCAGTGCCGGCGTTCCCACCCGCCACCCATAGGCGTGTCAAGTTTGGACTCTGCTTGATTCGCCAAGCCAGAGCGTGCTCCCGTGCTCCCGACCCAACGATCAACACCTTCACGAGTACAACTCGGTTTTGCGGGGTGACCGGCCCTTGATGGTGTGAATGATGTGGTTTTTCATGAAGAAATTGATTTCCCAACGGGCTTTACCGGCATGAGCAAGTAGTTCGACAAGCTCACCACGAACGGACTGGAAATAACACGTGGGCAACAAAACCGCTCGTCCTGAGCCCGTCGAAGGATGCGCATAAACCATGCTCCTGGTGGAGAACAATCTCAACCTAGGCGGTGGTTCGACAAGCTCACCATGAGCGGAGATCACTCTCACATCTGTCGAGCCTGGACTCAGAGCCGAAGGGTGTCCCAACGGCTCCATCGGCCTATCGGATAATCTTAGGATTGTGAAACGCTAAACCTTGAGTCCAGAGTTCGTGCGAAGGCAAGCCCAGCTTGAGGATTGCGTACATATACCTCTCCAAACCCTCGTTTTTTTATCAAACCTGCCTCGAACGCTACTCCCCTTGCCAGGGGGTAATCCCTCGAATCCGAATTGATTTCGATATGCTCCTTTCGGGTTCGTAGACCTGTGCGCCCGTCCTTGGCCAGTTCGTACAGGAGCACCCCTGGGCTAATTATGGGTACCCCATTGATCTTCTCTAGCCAGAGGAACAATTCTTCGAAACTGTAGAAGATAAGGTCTTCCTCACCCGAGTTCGTCTCTTGACTCTCTTTGATATCTGTCACAGCGACATTAATCACAGGTGATCACCTTCAACAATTCCTACTCCCACTCTATCGTGCCTGGCGGTTTGCTGGTGATATCGTAGACCACCCGGTTCACGCCGGGGACTTCATTGACTATGCGGTTCGAGATGCGCGCCAGCACCTCGTAGGGCAGCCGCACCCAGTCAGCGGTCATGGCGTCCTCGCTGGAAACGGCCCGGATCGCACAGACGTATCCGTAGGTCCGGTAATCCCCTTGTACCCCCACCGTGCGGCTGTCGCTGAGCACGGCGAAGCTCTGCCATAACGTGTTATAGAGATTGGCGGTCTTGATCTCGTCAATGACGATCCAGTCGCACTTCCGCACCATGTCCAGTTTTTCCCTGGTCACTTCCCCGATGACCCTGATGGCCAGGCCCGGTCCCGGGAACGGCTGGCGGTAGACCATCTCATTGGGCAAGCCCAGGGCCAACCCAACCTCGCGGACCTCGTCCTTGAACAGATAGCGCAAGGGTTCAACCAACTCCAGCTTCATGTTCTCAGGCAGACCGCCCACGTTGTGGTGCGTCTTTATGCGGGCAGAGGTGCGGTTCTCCGGGGATTCGCTTTCAATCACATCGGGATACAGAGTGCCCTGGGCTAGGAATTCGGTGTGGCCCAGGCCCACAGCCGCATCTTCAAACACCCGGATGAACTCCTCGCCGATGACCTTACGCTTGATCTCGGGGTCGGTCACGCCGGCGAGTTTGTCCAAGAAACGATCTGTGGCGTCCACGTAAGTAAGATTTAGACCCAGGCCGCGTTTGAATGTGGATTGCACCCGTTCGGCCTCCTCCAACCGCAGCAGGCCGTTGTTCACGAAGATGCAGGTGAGTTGGTCGCCGATGGCCTGGTGCAGCAACCCGGCGGTAACCGCCGAGTCCACCCCGCCGGAGAGGGCGCAGATAACTCTTCCATCCCCCACCTGTTCCCGGATGTTTTTGATGGAATCATGGACCACGTTGCCCGGCGTCCAGTCGCCCTTGCAGCCGCAGGCTTTGATTAGGAAGTTCTGCAGTATGTCCTGACCCAGTGGCGTATGGTTCACCTCCGGGTGGAACTGGATGCCGAACACATTCTCGCCGTTGCCGATGGCGGCCACCGGTGAATTTTCCGTGTAGGCCATGCCGGTAAAGCCCGGAGGCAGGGTTTCAACCCGGTCGCCATGGCTCATCCATACTTGGAACGAAGGTGGCAGTTCGTTGAAAAGAACCGAGCCCGACTTGGACTCATCTTGGTGCAAGACCGCGTAGCCGAATTCCTGCTTGACCCCTGGGGATACCTTTCCGCCAAGCTGGTGCACCAGGGCCTGCATGCCGTAGCAGATGCCCAGCACCGGCAAGCCACGTTCGAAGACCCAATCGGGTATCCGGGGAGCGCCATCTTCATAAACGCTGGCCGGGCCGCCGGAGAGAATCACTCCCTTCGGATTTAGATGTTTTACAGAGTCCCAAGAACCCTTGGATTGGGAGATTACTGAGTAAACCTTCAATTCCCGGATTCGCCGTGCGATGAGGTGGCTATACTGGGACCCGAAGTCGATTACAACGACGCCTTCGCTGACCGATCGCCGCCCGTCCTCGTCTTCCGGTCCGACACCCTCCAGCCCTTTGGCAATCTCAAGATAGGCCGACACCTCCAGGTCATCGCTGGTGGCGACCCGCCGTCCTTGTGGCAGCTTGCTTTCAGTCGTGGCTCGACCTCCTAAATGACCCTACGTCAGTAAATTTGTCCGGCTATTTACAGGAAATATCAGGGCCACGGTGGCCGGGAAACCTGCTACACATAACAATAAATAATTATACCGGCTGAGCATGGGCGAGTATAGCGGTCGAGGCCGACATAAAGTCAACGGGTTCACGGCGGAAAACCGGCGGGGTTTTGGGTCTTCCAGATACGCTGGACCGGCCCGTGTCTCGGCCCGGAGACAGGTCCCTGTGATATACTCCGCCCGCCGTGGATACCAGCTTTTTGGGGTGTGGATTAGCGGTGCCAGTGGCAGTTGATACCCAAGGCCAGCCCGGTACCGGTACGTAATGGAACCGACCGAATTGGAACGGGCGGTCCGGCATCTCAAAGATGGAGGGGTGGTGGCCATGCCCACTGATACCCTCTACGGACTGGCCGCCGACATTTTCAACACCGCCGCCCTCGACCGCATATTTGTTATCAAAGGCCGTAGCGAAGGGTTGGCATTGCCGGTGCTCGTGAGCGGCTGGGAACAGCTTAAATTGGTGGCTAGCGACGTACCGCCACAGGCCGAGGCTTTAACGAAGCGGTTCTGGCCGGGAGCCTTGACCATGGTGGTTCTGAAGGCCGAGTGCGTGCCGGATCAAATCACGGCTGGAGGGCCCACGGTAGCGGTCAGGATGCCCGGCCATCCAGTACCCATCGAGTTGATAAACGGGTTGGGCGGGCCCATAACTGGAACCAGCGCCAACATCAGCGGCGGACCCGATCCTTCAAACTTGGCAGAGTTGACAGACCAGATCGGTGGCCGGGTTGATTACATAATAAAGGCCCGTCCCGCGCCGCAGGGGATGGCGTCCACTATTGTCGACATAACGTCGGAACGGCCCAAACTGCTCAGGCAAGGGGAGATTCCCGTTAGCCTGGTTCTGGAAACCTGGGACAAAGCTGCTGATTAGGAGATAAGAAATACCGACACCAGAGAAATTCCAACCCTACCAGCGGGCCTTGGAAGACGAACTCAGAGTTGTTTTCGAATCCAGAAAGGGCTTCCTGTATGACGTGTTGCGCTATCATCTTGGTTGGGTGGACCAGCAGGGCCAGCCCCAGGCCGGTTCCTCTCCTTTGAACTTCCAACCCGCATTGGCCCTGGCCACCTGCGAGGCATTGGGCGGCGACTACCAAAACGCCCTTCCGGTTGCCGCCAGTATCGAGCTGATCTACAACTTCACTCTAATCCACGGCGACGTTCAGGCGGGACGCGCCGACCCCGGAGACCGGCCCAGCGTTTGGTGGGTCTGGGGACCGGCCCAAGCCATCAACGCGGGAGACGGTTTGCACGCCCTGGGGCGTACCACCATGATGCGCCTCGCCCAAAAAGAAGTACCTGCCGACCGGGTCTTGAGGTCGGTTAGATCTTTGGACATGGCCTGCTTAACCCTTTGCGAAGGCCAATATATGGACCTGCAATTTCAGGACCAGATGATGGTTACCACCGCTGCTTACCTGGACATGATTGGGCGAAAGGCCGGGGCCCTGGCCTCCTGCGCCGCCGAGTCGGGAGCGTTGACCACTGGGGCCGGCGACGAGGCCTGCAGCAAACTGAGGCAGATGGGCCTGAACCTGGGCATGGCCTGGCAGATAGCCAGGGACATTGACGACCTATGGGGAGAACACGGCGACGGTATGACCCCCAGCAATGTCCTCAACAAGAAGAAGAGTCTTCCATTGGTGCATACCCTGGAAAATTCCAGCGTCAGCGTCAAACGGGAGTTGGGTTCCATATACATGAAGCGGGTCTTAGCGGAAGACGACATCGCCAAAATGATCCAGATTTTGGACGGCACCGGCGCGCGCCAGGCGTCCCAGGCCAAGGCCCAAGACCTGGTGGACCAAGGTCTGGCCGGCCTGGAAGACCTACCCGGAATTACCCTAGAAGGGTTGGACGATCTGTCGGCCCTGGGCCAGTGGGCGGCGGAGGGAGGCCGGTAATGGCGAAACGCACTTTGGACCAGCTTGACGTGGCTGACAAGAGAGTTCTGGTGAGGGTCGATTTCAACGTGCCCATCGATCAAGGCATTGAGGGCATCTCCCTCTACGACCAGCGCCTGCGCGCCACCCTGCCCACCATCCGTTACCTGATCGAAAAGGATTGCCGGGTGGTGCTTTGTTCCCACCTGGGCCGCCCCAATGGCAAAGTCGTCGAGGAGCTACGCTTGGCGCCGGTTGGCGACCGCCTGGCCGCGCTTCTGGAACGCCCGGTCAAAAACGTGTCCGAGATCGTAGGCCCAACCGTGGCAAGCTCTGTCTCGGAGATGGCGCCCGGTGATGTCTTGCTGCTAGAAAACCTACGGTTCCATCCTGGCGAAGAGCAGAACGACGGCGCCTTCGCCTGTGAACTGGCCGACACGGTAGATTGCTTCGTGATGGACGCCTTCGCCGTGGCCCACCGCGCCCACGCCTCCACCGCCGGTATCACCAAATTCCTGCCCTCGGCCATGGGGCTCCTGGTCCAGCGGGAAGTGGAGTCCATGGGCCGGGCCCTGGAGTCTCCGGAGAAGCCTTTGGCGGCATTGATGGGCGGCGCCAAGGTGAGCGACAAGATACTGCTGCTGGACAACCTGCTGGAGAAGCTGGACCACCTGTTCATCGGCGGCGGCATGTCGGTGACCTTCCTGAACGCCATGGATTATTTGACCGGGGCGTCCAGGGTTGAAGAAGACCGCTTGGAATTCGCCCGCCAGATCATGGACCGGGCCGAGGCGGCCAACATCAAGGTGCACCTGCCGGACTACGTGGTGATCGCCAACGAGTTCGCCGCCGACCCCGGCGATACCGATGTGGTGCACGTCGGTGATGTCCCCGACGGTTGGTACATCATGGACATAGCCCCGGCTTCGGCCGAGAAATTCGCCGGAGCTCTGAGCGGCTGCAAGACCATCATCTGGAACGGTCCCATGGGCGTCTTCGAGATGCCAAAGTTCAGTCAGGGCACCCGCACCGTGGCCGAGGCCATTGCCGGTCTCAACGGCGTAACCACCGTGGTAGGCGGCGGCTCAACTGCCGAGGCGGTGGAAGAACTGGGCCTGATGGACAAGATGACCCACGTTTCCACCGGAGGAGGTGCCTCCTTGGAGTTCTTAGAGGGCAAAGAACTGCCCGGCATCGCGGCCCTGCCGGACGGGTAGAAGGACCTTGTTCGGGGGCATCGGGTCAATAATCCAGGCGGCAGCTACTGTTCTTGGTGTACTAATTGGAGCAGGATGGACAATCTATCTATTCATGCATCGGCGGGGCGAATTCCCTAGGGCAAACATCACCCACAAAATAATAGACCGACGCATCGAGGATGACAAAATATTCTTGCGAGTTGATGTGTCCATAGCGAATGTTGGTGACGTCTTGCTACAAATTGAACACGGCATCGTACGTGTCAATCAGATACTGCCCGTGCCAGAAGACCTCTTAGAGGCGATCAATGCCAGTGGAGGCACTGATGATTTCAATGATAGTGAAACTAAATGGCCGAACTTAGTCGCCTGTGAACAAGACTGGATTATTGAAATGTTCGAAATAGAACCTACTGAGACCGACGAAGTCAACTACGATTTTGTCGTTCCGTTCGGTGTTAAGACAGTTGAAGTTTACACCTACTTCAGGAACGTAAAGAAGCGTCCCCGTGAGATAGGGTGGGGACATACTTCAATTCACGAAATTGCCGATTAGGTTTGCAACGTTTGTCTGATTAAATTGTTAAAATGCCTATGACGAATACTAAAAATCACCACGGATATGACGATAGTGGGGAGTGAAGATAATGGCCAAACCTAAGGGGATCATGGGCCAGCAGGCACCAAAGTCTGACAATCCTAAAATGAAGAAGAAGCAGAAGCCACCGAAAAAAGCTGCTCCGGCCAAGCCCAATACAAATTCGAAATGATAGACTATGATAGATGTAGAAGAACTGAGAGATTGTTACACCAATACGCCATCCAAGATGGTGTTGCTGGTTGCTGACGGGTTGGGGGGTCTGGCCCATCCGGAAACCGGCAAATCGGAACTTGAGACCGCCCACACGCCCAACCTGGACGCCTTGGCCCAAGAGAGCGCCTGCGGATTGACCACTCCGGTGCTGCCCGGCGTGGCCCCCGGCAGCGGTCCCGGCCACCTGGCCCTCTTTGGCTACGACCCGCTGAAGCACCAGATTGGCCGCGGAGCCTTGGAAGCCCTGGGGATCGAGGTGGAGTTGGCGCCGGGAGATGTGGCCACCAGGGGCAACTTCTGCACTGTGGACGGCGATGGTCTGCTGATCGACCGCCGGGCCGGTAGGATCCCCTCCGAACTCAGCGCTCCGATCTGCGAACGCTTGGACCGGATAGAGCTTCCCGGCGTTCAGGTGGACGTTTTCCCGGTCCGGGACTACCGCTTTGTGCTGCGGCTGCGGGGCGAAGGCTTGTCCGAGGCCGTGAGCGAGACCGACCCCCAGGTTACCGGTGTAAAGGCTCTGCCATCGAAAGCGCTAAGGCCAGAGGCCCAAAAAACCGCGGACCTGGTCAACCAGTTCGTGGTGCAAGCGGCGCAGTTGATGCGCGAAGAAGACCGGGCCAACATGCTGCTGCTGCGGGGGTTCGCCCAGATGCCGTCACTGCCTCCCATGGGCGAGGTTTACCGGTTGGACCCTGCTGCCATCGCCGCCTACCCCATGTACCGGGGCCTGGCCAGCGTGGCTGGCATGAAGGTCATCCGAACCGGCCGTACCTTTGCCGACGAGGTGGATACCCTGAGGGAGAATTGGGACAATCACGACTTTTTCTTCATCCACTACAAGCCGGCCGACGCCGCCGGTGAAGACGGAGACTTCGACGCAAAGGTGAAACGCCTGGAGGAGTTGGACCCCTTTATCCCTGCCATCCGTGAGTTGGAGCCCGACGTCTTGATGGTGGCCGGAGACCATGCCACTCCGGCCATCATGGCCGCCCACAGCTGGCACCCGGTCCCCTTTATGCTCCATTCCAAGCTCACCAAGGGCCAGGGAATACCCACTTTCGATGAGAGGGCTTGCGCCCTGGGAGCCATAGGAAGCATTCCGGCCACCAGTGTGATGGTGCTGGGGCTTTCCCATGCCGGCAAGATGACCAAGTTCGGCCCCTAGCGGCTCGCCGCGTTTCCATAAGACCGTTACTCCATGAAGCGCTTCTGTATCTCGTGTAATTTCTGGTATCCCATCCGTTAATTGGAGTTAAGACCATGCCTGACTTGGTCGTCGCTGGAAACTGGAAAATGAACACCACCGTTTCGGAGGCCGCTGCCCTGGCCGCCGGTGTTAGGGACGGCGCCGCCGCCGTAGCGGGCGTGGAGCTGGTGCTCTGTCCGCCCTTCGTTTCCCTCGCTGCCGTGAGAGACGCCGTTGCAGGTTCGTCGGTCAAGGTTGGCGCTCAAAACATGCACTTTCAGGAATCAGGGGCCTTCACCGGCGAAGTATCGCCAGCCATGCTCCAAGGCCTCTGCGATTACGTGATCATTGGCCACTCGGAACGCCGTCAGATGTTCGGAGAGACGGACGAATCGGTCAACAGTAAGGTCAAGGCGGCCCAGGCGGCAGGGCTAAAGCCAATAATGTGCGTTGGCGAATCTTTGGAGCAGAGAGAACAGGGCAAAGCTTCGGACATTATCGGTTCTCAGGTCCGTGCGGGGCTGGAAGGGGTCAGTGACGCCTCTGATTTGATAGTCGCCTATGAGCCCATCTGGGCCATCGGCACCGGCCAGGCCGCCACGCCCGAAACCGCCGCGGAGATCATGGGCGGGGCTATCTTCGAGACCCTGAGACGCATTTTCGCGTCCGCCGCCGACAACGTTCCTTTGCTCTACGGAGGAAGCATGAATGGTGGCAATGCCGGCGAATTCGCCGCCCAAAACTGCATCCATGGAGGGCTGGTAGGCGGGGCCGCACTGCAAGCCGACCAGTTCCTCCAGGTGGCCGCCGCCGTCGCCGCCGCCAAGGGTTAAGCCGGTCGAGAGATGATTTGTGCCCATTAGCCGGGAGGAGCTTGAGGAAGGTAGCATCGATCTGACTGTTCCCATTGTTGGAATACTTACAAGTAGACCGGATCTCGGGTTTAGTGCTCATGAGATTCAACAGTTGCTTTTGGAGACAGATGGACGCAACGCACCGATAGCCGAGGTGGAACGGGCGCTGGAAATCCTCGTCGAACGCGATAGGGTCCAGATGGGGGCGATAGGAGACCAGCAATGGTATACTGTAGTGCAACGAAGATTAGGATTTCGAACGGAACAATAGGAATGCCGATATCCAAGCGGCAGCTTGAATTAGGAATTGACTCCGAGGCCGAAGAGTGGATGCGCCAAGCTTATCACCTGCTGGCGGAAAATCGCGATTTGGCTTACTCGACCTGGGAACTACATGAAGCAGTTTTAGGCACCGCACCATTCCCGGATGCCAAGTCGCAGAAATTCGCGGGCGTGCTCGACATATTGGCCGAGACCGGCGCCGCGGATAAGGGCGTAGTAGATGAAACTGACTATTACATCTTTAGACACGCGATCGACACTAATACCTGGGAGCGCGACCTCTCCAAAGTCTAATTACTAGCGCTCCAGCCCTCCGCCCTCAGCGTGTCACGAAACACCTCACCCTTGATCGCCATCGTAGGCCCCACCGCCGTGGGCAAGACCAGCCTGGCCGTTGATCTTTGCCAGCGCTTCAGCGGCGAAGTCATTAACGCCGACAGCCGACAGGCCTACCGGGGCATGGAGATCGGCACCGCCAAGCCCACTCCGGAAGAAATCTCCAAGGCTCCCCACCATCTGCTGGACCTGTTGGTACCCTCCGAACATTTCGGCTTGGGGGCGTTCATTCCATTGGCCCAAGAAGCCGCGGCAGACATCGCGGCCCCGGGTAAACTACCCATCCTGGCTGGAGGCACCGGCCAGTACATCTGGGCCATGCTGGAGGGGCAGACGGTACCCGCTGTTCCGCCTAATCCGGAGCTGCGGGCCTCCCTTGAGCAAGTCGCGGTGGAAGAAGGGTCCCAAGTCCTGCATGACCGGTTGCGGCAGATCGACCCGGACCGGGCCGACGCACTGGACCACCGGAATGTGCGGCGGGTGGTGCGCGCCTTGGAGATCTACCACGCCACCAGCGTTAGGCCTTCCGAGATAACCAACCACTCCGCCACAACCGGCAATTACCTGGCTATAGGCCTGACTATGGAACGCAAGGCCCTCTACCAGCGCATCGACGACCGAATTG
Organism: SAR202 cluster bacterium Io17-Chloro-G6; assembly: GCA_002816585.1. The sequence goes on from MUCT01000040.1 coordinate 18,444, forward strand.
ACATAATGATGGAGGACGGTTTCCTTGCTGAGGTTGAGCGGCTAGCCCAGTCTGGCTACCCCATGGGCCAGGGAGGGCTGGATAGCCCCGGCTACCGGGAGTTAGGCCTTTACTTGGAGGGGGAGTTGTCGCTGGATGAAGCCGTCGCCCGGACCAAGACTCAGACCCACCGGTTGGCCAGGCGGCAGTACACCTGGTTCAAGCTGTCCGACCCTCGGATAAAATGGCTGGACGCCGCTGATCCGGGAGTGGTGGAGCAGGCCGCCGAACTGGTCTCAGAGTACCTGGCCGAAGCCCAGCCTGTGATACAATGAGCGTCCTGTCCCACTAGGAGCCCAGACATGAAATTCACCAAGATGCACGGCGCCGGAAACGACTATATTTACGTCGATGCCCGTTCCGGGGACCGTGACTGGCCCGAGCTCTCCCGCCGGATGAGCGACCGCCACTTTGGTGTGGGCGGCGACGGTTTGATATTGATCAAGGACTCCGACGTGGCCGACCTCAAGATGAGCATGTTCAACGCCGATGGCTCAGAAGCGGAGATGTGCGGCAACGGTATCCGTTGCTTCACCAAGTACGCCGTCGACCGCGGCATCGTTTCGTCATCGGCCGCGTCGGTCAGCGTGGAGACGCTGGCTGGGATCCGAAGCATCGTGCCGAAGTTCCAAGAGGGCCAGGTTACGGGAGCCAGGGTATCCATGGGCTCGCCCATCTTGGCCCCGGCAGATGTCCCGGTGGCGCTGGAACCGGCCGGCGAATACGGACCGGGCCCGGTCCTGAATTATCCGTTCAAGATGGACGGACACGACCTACCCTTCAATTTTGTATCCATGGGCAATCCCCACGCCGTCGCCTTCATCGACATGCCGGTAGCCGATTTCCCGTTGCACTTTATTGGGCCCAAGGTGGAACACCATTCCATATTTCCCAATCGGGTGAATTTTGAGATCGTCAATATCGACAGTCCCACCCATCTGACCGCACGGGTCTGGGAGAGGGGCTCGGGCGAGACATTGGCCTGCGGCACCGGGGCCTGCGGCATCGCCGTGGCAGCCATACTCTGTGGGCACAGCCACGACACCGTAGACATAACTCTGCCAGGAGGCACCCTCAAGGTAGACTGGGACGGCGCGGGAGAGGTCTACTTGGAAGGCCCAGCAGAGGAAGTATTTAGCGGGGAATGGACATGAAACTGTATAAACTCCCGCTAGTTATTTATGAGCCCAGCTCACAGACCGAAAACAAATATATGGCAGAAGTCCCAGTTCTTCCTGGTTGCCGTGCATGGGGGGATTCTCCCACAGAGGTGATGGAGAATCTCCAGAGCGTGGCGGCAGGGTTCATCGAGTCTTACAGGTCGAGCGGAGACTCCCTTCCTCCGGAAGTTGAGGCGAAGTCGTCTGAGCCTTCCGGTACCGCGACCCCCGGAGATTTCACGGTTGCGGTTTGACCTACCGCGAACTCACACAAAAATTACGTCGCTTAGGATGTGAATTAGACCGAATGGCAAGAGGCGACCACGAAATCTGGATCAATCCGGCCAACCGGCAAAGGACCACCGTACCCAATTGGAGGGGCCGTGATCTCAGGCCGGGTACGATCAGCGCGATATTGCGCGACCTGGGCATTTCTAGAAGTGATTTCGAACGCTCATAAGACTAACCTCTGGAATTGGACACGGAGATTCTGAAGTCGATATTATGAAATTTTCAGACCGTCTGGGCAAATTGGCTCCCTACCCATTTGTTGAGATCTCGCGGATTATCGCTGAGAAGCGGGCCGCGGGGGCCGATGTGGTCACATTTGGAATCGGGGACCCGGACATACCGACCCCCCAGCCGATCATCGACCGGCTGATGTCCGCGTCCCAACACGCGCCTAACCACCGCTATCCCGAGACCGACGGCCTGCCCGAGATGCGAAGGGCCTTCGCTCAGTGGTACGACACCCGGTTCAACGTGAAGCTGGACCCAGATACCGAGGTGCTACCGCTGATCGGCGCCAAAGAGGGCATCGGCCATGCGGCTTTCTGCTTCTTGGACCCCGGCGACATCGCCCTGATCCCCGACCCGGCCTACCCGGTGTACGGCGTTGGGACCATGTTCGCGGGTGCGGAGAGCCATATCATGCCGCTTTACGAGAAGAACGGCTGGTTGCCGGAGCTCGACGCCATCCCCGCCGAAGTGGCCCGCGCTGCCAAGCTGATGTGGCTCAACTACCCCAACAACCCGACCAGCGCCGTGGCCGGTGAAGAGGACTTCATCTCGGCCATCGCGTTCTGTAGAGAAAATGACATCGCCCTGCTCCACGACGCCGCCTACAGCGAGATCGGCTACGATGGGTACACGCCAATTAGCTACCTGCAGGTGGCCGGTTCCAAGGACATCGGGCTGGAATTCCACTCTCTGTCCAAGACCTACAACATGACCGGTTGGCGCATCGGCATGGCCGTGGGCAACGCTGACATGATCAAGGCCCTGTTCCAGATCAAAGCCAACCTGGATTCAGGGGTTCCTCAAGCCGTTCAAGAGATGGCCATGGAGGCTTTGACCGGTCCCCAGGACTGCGTGGCGGATAACGTGGATGCCTACACCCGACGCCGCGACCGGGTGGTCAAAGCGGTCAAGGCCATGGGCATGAACGTAGCAGTTCCCCGGGCCAGCTTGTACATCTGGGCCAGGATACCTAAGGGTTACACTTCAGCGGAGATGGCTCAGCTCCTTTTGGAGGAATTGGACGTTGTAGTAACGCCCGGTTCCAGCTATGGTAAATATGGCGAGGGTTACATCCGCCTGTCCTTGACCACTCCGGACGAGCAGATTGAAAAGGGCTGCCAACGGTTGGAGTCCTGGAACATTCCCCCGCCCAAGAGTAAATAAGACGCTAAACGACCAGTGAGTAGAGTCCATAAGTAAACGCTCCTCAGGTAAACGTTCCTCGATACCGGTAGAGCCCGAACCGGAAAGGGCGGTCCTTGTCGCGCTGGAGTTGAACCGCCGCGACCACCTGTGGTCTTTGGAAGACACCCTGGCTGAACTGGAGTACCTGGCCAATACCGCCGGAGCGCAGGTCGTTGGCAATGTTACCCAGCGGGCCAACCGCCTTGGACCCACCTACGTCGGCTCTGGCAAGGTCGATGAGATTCTTGAGATGGTGGAGGAACAGGAAGCTGAGACGGTCATCTTTGACGACGAACTCACCCCCGCCCAGCAGCGCAACCTGGAAAACGCCCTCGGCTGCAAGGTCATCGACCGTACCGCCCTGATCCTGGACGTATTCGGCCGCCACGCCTCGACTCACGAGGGCAAATTACAGGTGGAACTGGCCCAGCATGAATATCTGCTCCCCCGGTTGGCCGGTCAGTGGTCCCACCTGGAACGTCTGGGCGGCGGCATCGGCACCAGGGGCCCCGGCGAGACTCAGATTGAGACCGACCGCCGGTTAGTGCGCAACCGCTTGCAGAAGATCAAGTCCGAGCTTGCGGGCGTCCGCCGCCGCCGCAGCCTCCACATGGACCGACGCAAGAAATCCAGTATCCCCATGGCGACATTGGTGGGATACACCAACGCCGGAAAAAGCACCCTCTTCAACGCGCTGAGCAACGCCAAGGTAACCGCCGCCGACCAGTTGTTCTCGACCTTGGACCCAGTGACCCGGCGCATCAGGCTACCCTCCGGCGCGCCGCTGCTACTGAGCGACACGGTGGGATTCATTCAGAAACTGTCGCCCAGCGTGGTGGCGGCTTTCCGGGCCACCCTCGAAGAACTGGCCGAGTCCAATATCCTCCTCCACGTCATCGACGTCACCCACCCCAAGGCCCCGGAGCAGACCAAGGTGGTGGAAAAAACTTTGAAGGACCTTGGTCTGGAGGACCGCCCCCGGTTGTTGGTGATGAACAAGATGGACCTGATGTCTAGCGGCCAAGCCGGGCAACCAGGCGACGGGGAAGCACGGCTCGGGTTGCCGGTCCATGAAGCGTCGTCCGGCGTATTGGTCTCAGCCGTCAAAGGGTGGAACCTAGACCACCTGCTTCGAGAGATTGAAGAATTGCTAATCTCCATCGAGGGCCCATTGACGGTGGTCACTCCGGCGGGCAACGGCCGAGGACGTTAGGACCGGGTTCCCCCGGACCAATCGCGGCCCGGGTGACATTACCTCTCAGCCCACTACTTCTCTCTTCGTTAGCCTGCATCTCGTCTGGCTCGTCTGAAGCAAACGGTAGAAACATCTTTTGAAGTCTCCTGGAGGTCTGCCATGTAATTCGGAATTCGTCGCATCGTGGTTATTGAAGTCATAACGAGTCACCAGCCTTGCAAATAAACAGGTTTTATTTAGCTAGCTTCGGTCTCTGATATTGGATAAAATTATGGGCGATTCCACGGGTGCAGGATGGAACTATGTTGCAATATGGTGTCAACGATGCGGCTTTATACGATTCTTATGCGACAGGCGTAAGAGGGGACGTTGAATTTCATGTCTCCATGGCACGATTGGCAAATGGTCCGGTGATTGAGATGGGTTGTGGTACAGGCCGCATCCTGATTCCAATCGCGAGTGAGGGAGTCGACATAACAGGGGTGGACCGAGAGCAGGCGATGCTGGATATCGCCGAACGAAAGGTGGCGGATGAAAAGCCCAAAGGCAAAGTTAAATTGATGAAGGGCGATTTGCGGACGTTTCGGTCAGAGGTTCCGTACTCGCTGATTATCGTGGCCTATAGGACGTTTCTTCACCTCACCGAGCCGGGTTCTATGCGGCAAGCGTTGAACACTATGCGCGAAAACCTTGCTCCGGATGGACGCCTGATCTTAAGTTTTTTCGACCCTAGTATTGAGTTCATGGTCGAATACATCGGACCCATTGAGGCAAACCCAATCAAAACTGTCCGTAGGTTCGACCACCCGGTTTCCGATCGACCTGTCGTAATGTCCAACCGGCGTAGCGTGAACCCTGAATCGCAGCTCGTCACCACGGAGTCAATCTTCGAGGAAGTCGGTACACAAATCACTGTTGTTCCATTAACGCTGCGCTATGTGTTCCGGTACGAAATGGAGCATCTCTTGGAGCTTTGTGGATTGCAGCCTGAAGCCCTTTATGGTGATTTTAGTCGCGGCCCATACCGCTATGGCGGCGAGCAAATATGGGTGGCCAGAAAAATTGCAACATAGAACAATATTCGATTTCCTGGGCATGATATGGCGTAGCGGGCTGGCCTTTCCGACGGACACAAAGGGGAATAGGACGAGGCTGTGGGCTCGGCAGGATTGCTGACCACGGGCGCATACGTTTTCTTGCCGGTATGGGGTCGTCGTCTATTTTGCGCGTCGTTTGGCCCGAGGCGCGTTCGCTGGATTGTTGCGGTTCATTTGGGTCCTTTTTGTTAAGTATTTCCTATAAAAATTGACGGGGTGTTTCCGGAGCCAACAGCGGAGGTCTTTCAACAGTGAAAAGCGGGCAAAATCTTGCCCTAGATGGCTCCGAAAGCGAGAGGTGTCCTAAAAACGGCGCTATGGGGCTCTCAGCGCTTGGACTATTCTGAAGTATATTGTGCAGGCTCAAAGACCCGCGATTGGGGGTTAAAAAGGTACAGGTTGGTTCGCACAACATATGTTATGTAATGTTTATGCGCCAGGCCCACTCAACATAAAGAAAATCCCGTTCTGTGCGGTAATTCTATCTTTGGTAGGTGACCGGTTCAACGAAGGCAAGAACGCCGGCGCAATCACCGTCCTGCCGTTCCACCAGCATCTCGGTGTCGCTGGTCATCGAGACGAGCAGCCGCCCCGGGAAAAGTTTTTGGGCCTGGCTCGACTGTTTGGTCGTTCCGCCTTGGAAGCAATACGTTGTTCCATCGGCCGTAACGGCGGAGAAATCCCGATTGGTTGATCCGCTGGGCTCCGGCTCGAAAAGCCAATTGCCGTGGCCGGTAAGGATCCCGCCAATCGATATCGTCGCCAGAGTCGGGTCGATATAATCGTGGAGCAGCCCCAGTTGTTGATTCCAGCCGACTGGAGATTCGGTACCTCCGGCATACCAGTTTCCCTGGGCAGTGCCGGGGATATCCTGCATGACCTCACCGCACAGCGGTTCTGCGGTTCTAAGCCGGTTGGCCCCGATGTCCCCAATACGAGCGAGTTGGGACTCCCGGACCTCTGGCGCGAAATCGTCGAACGGGCACGCGACCTTGAGCCGTAGCAGAGACTCCACTCTCCCACCCATTCGGGCGGGGTTGGCATAAGCCAGGGATGGTCCTGCCAGGTCGTAGGCTTCAAGGTCCATGGCGGAGCTCACCTTCCCACCGGTGGTGCCTATTACCGTTTCAACCGCCATGTCCAGATTCAGTTTCTTAACGCAAAGCCGGTTCTGGGTCGTGCCGCCTCCATACTCTGTGCAACTTTGGGCTTCCGTGGCGTCAAACAACTGTTGCAACTGCGCGTTCATAGTGCTCACGTGCAGGAGCTTGTACATGCGGCCCTGACAGGGCGCAAATGTTATCTCGTAATCGGTGTAATCCCCTTGGGGGCCTCCCATCGATTCGGAGGAATCCACTCCCAGTATCCGGATATCGGCCGGGGCTCTGACGTCGGCGATCGCCGGTGATCCGTAGCCTCCGGATGGGGAAATTTCCCTTACCAATTGGTAGTAGACGTGGGAGGAGGGCAAGACCCACTGTGGTGTTGTCAGCAGGCCCAACGGAAGGATCATCTCATAGGCGTCGTCGGCCAAGGGCGCAATCGTAAGCTGGGTGCTTGCGCTGCATTCGGGCAGGCTCAGCAGGCCGGGGTACGCATTACCGATTTCCTCTTGGAACGACGAAATGCTCCCTTGGGCGAGCGTACCAGAATCCTGGCCAGAATCCCCAAAGGACTCATTTCCAGGTGGGGTCGTCGTCGGCTCCAGCCGCCCCTGTATGGCAGGCGTGGACCCTCGTTGCTGATCCCCATCGTCTTGGGGCGTAGCCGTCGGTTCCAGTCGCTGCTGAGATGAGCCGCTAGACCCTGAAGCCTCCGTCTGTCCGACCTGATTCCTTGCAGCCGTCGACTCATGCTGTTGGCTAGTTTCGGTGGGAGCGCCCGAAGCACTGCAGGCCAGACCCAGGAGCACCGCCGCGACGCCGGCCGTTATCCAGATCGTCTTGTACATGAACCTAATTTTATCGGCAGGAATTTTCTAATGCGTGCCGTTTTGAACCTATAATATTTATGTAAAGTAATTATTGGCGCTTGCGCGACTTTCTAGCCTCTCTGTCTAGAGTGGCACGAAGGGCGAGCGATCCGAACTGATCAGGGAGGCCAGCCGCGTGCCGGAACTGGAGTACACCTTCCGCCACGATCTGGCCCGTGACGCAGCCTACAGTTCCATACTGCTCCGGGCCCGCAAGGATTTCCATCTTCGCGTGGGCGAGACCGTGGTGGAGTTGTTCGGTGATAGGTTGGAGGAGCAAGCCCACCGCCTGGCCTACCATTTCTACGAGGCCGGGTCGGACGAACGGGCGCTTAAATATTCGCTGATGGCCGGAGAATCGACCGGCTGAAAGCTGTCGCCTTACTGCTATACTGCGCCGGGGCAGCCAGTTTAATCAACTAGAGGTGGATCATGCGTGTTGCAGGCAAAGTAGCCCTCATCAGCGGTGGCGCCGGCGGGATTGGCGCGGCCACGGCTAAGTTGCTCGCCAAAGAAGGGGCCGCCGTGGTGATCGCCGACCTTTTGGAAGATGAAGGCAGGGCCGCCGAGGCCCAGATCGCCGAGTCCGGTGGCAAGGCTCTGTTCGTATCGCAGGGATAACTACAGCACATCAAATACCTTGGCAGTTGTCCATGTAGTCGGCCCTCGAAGAAGTCCGCATTGGGCCAGGGTTGGGGGGCCCGACTGACTGATCTTCCTCAGCAGCTTTGACCACCTGCTCGGCTTCGTAGAGCTTGGTGTGGCCGATGACATGGTGCCCGCTCCAATAGCTGCAGATACCTGGTAGAATACGGCACTTGCCATGAAGATTAGTACTCTGGGGCTCGGAGGACGGCTACAGCGGGCCCGGAAGAGCACCGGGCTGAGCCAGGAGGCGGTAGCCGAAAAGATTGGCGTTTCCTGGATAACAATCCACCGTTGGGAGCGCTCCCAACGAATGGTTCCAGACGTGCTTTTAGACCGGCTGTGTGAACTTTACGACAAGCCCATGCACTGGTTTCTAACGCTGGAGGACGGAGACGTAGACTAGAACCGTATGAGAAGGTACCTGGTGAGCTCATTTCAGCTGTGGAAAAGATATCTCGCGCTATAGCTGACGCTCCTCCTAGTCATCGACAAATGATTGAAAAGGTCGAGGAAGACATTCTCGATGGTCTTAGCCGAATCAACTAATCGCGACCGAGATGAAAAAGGCTGAATGACTTGTTTAATCGTCCACTATAACCACTCCTTCCTGGATTGAGCGAAATACTGCTTCCGACCGGGTCTTTACACCCAGTTTTCCAAAGATGACAGTAAGGTATTTCTGAACTGTTTTCAGCGATATGTGTAAGTGGGCGGCGATTTCGCCATTGGATAGACCCTTCGCTACATGCTGAAGCAATTCTAATTCGCGATCGGTGAGGGCTTCTATTGGATGGTCCCCAGCGCCCTCTGAAATGCCAAGGTACCGGGTTACCAGCTTATGGGTTATCGACTCAGAGAACACGCTTTTGCCGTCCAGAATCTTTCTCAATGATTCAACTACTTCTGACGGCGGCGTGTCCTTGAGCAAGTACCCTTCGACCCGTGCTTCCATCATCGCCTTGATATATGGCTCATGGGAGTAGTTGGTTAGCACCACAATCTTGATGTCTGGATACTCCGCCCGTACCTGCTTCGCCAAAGCGACGCCGTTGACATCCCCTTCGAGGCGAATGTCCATCAGAATGAGGTCAGGCTGGCACCTACGCAATATTTCATACGCTCCCAAAGCACTACCTACTTCTCCAATAACTTCGAAGTCTTCACCAGTCTTCAAAGCGGTTGCGGCCCCTGCCCGAAATATCGGGTGATCATCCACAATCAATATTCGAGCCATGGTTACAGACCTGCCTCGTTGGGCGATTTCAAACCACCTAGGTTCCTGAATGGCAGGGAAGCGACCACCTTGGTGCCAAAGGGCTGACGCGCGATTATCTCGAGTCGGCCACCAAGTTGATTGGCACGTTCTCGCATCCCGATCAACCCAAGCTGTTTGCTTGCGTCAGTTCGCTTAATCGCAGAGAAACCAATTCCATCGTCTTCGACCACCAAGATTACCCCGCCGTCACCCCTCGTGAGTCCGACCCACACGTTGGCCGCTTTAGAGTGGCGCTGGCAATTTAACAGGGCCTCTTGCGCGATTCTATACAAAGCGAGCTCGAGTGTGTTGTGCAATCGGTCGTCCCGGCCCATAGGTCCGGGATCAAACGAATAATGGAACTCACCAGCGGTACCCGCCTCTGTCACTAGCCACTCCAACGAACGAACTAGGCCCAGGTCGGTTAGTTGGGCTGGTTGTAGACGGGCAGTGAAATTTCGCAGGTTTTCTGCAATCCGCCGTAGCTCTGAACCGAGGGCTTCAGGCAATCCAAAATCCGAATCGCGCCATAGCAGGTTCGAAATGTCTTGCAACGGTTCGTCGTGTAGGTAAGAAGCTATTCGTGCTCTTTCGATTTCCTCAGTCTCCACGAGCCGTTGGTTAAGTGCGGATAGTTCGGCGTTTTTAATTTGAAGCTCATCTAAGAGCTGAAGTTTCTCAGAAACGGTCGTGAGATGACCCGCTATGGACTGAGCCAGATCCTCGTCGGCCCGGTTGAACGGCTCCTGGGTGTCCTTTGGTCCAAGACAAAGTACCCAGCCAACACTCGGTCTTCGCCTCACCTCAACCAGCATCGCTTCCCCACTGTATCCATCACTCGTTCGTTGGAGTAGTAAACGGGTCCATCTAATGGCTTTCCCGCTGCCGTCCGAATTATTGTTCCCAAGCCTTTGGGGACTGTTCCAATAGAGCTATAAAGCGTGGTTGAGTCGTTGACTACGCTGCTGAAGCTGGCGAAAGACAGCCGAAGTTCCGTTACCAACGTTCCCAGAACGCTGGTGGAAAGTTCATCGGCACTTTTGGCCGTTGCGGCGTCGACGCTAAGCCGTTTGGTCAACTCCGGATGATCAAGGTATTCACGATACAGCAACCGGTCAACGGCCACATACGCTACCCGGCGGGCTCCCAATACGAATGGCAGTACAGCAAATAGCAACACCATCAGAGTAAGCTGGAGCCCTAGTGTTTCGCTTACTTCCGTTCCCGCCAACAATCGTAACACCGCAATCAGAACGCCATAAATAATCAAAACGGTAAATGAGATTAACGCGTAAGCCGCTCCGTGGTGAACAAATCGGCGGATATCCATCAGTTGGTATCGAAGAATCGCGAATGAGAACGTTAGAGGGATAAACACGATGCCTAACACGCTGATTTCGGGCCGGATGTAAGGGGACCCTCCCACTGATTGTGGCACGACTGTCAGCAATACGAATGGGAGTATGGCGGCGACAATCCCGAACATCATGATACGCAATTGCTCTTTCATTACAGGAGAATTGGTCGTTACAAGCGCCGCGACTAGTAACGCTAATCCTCCGAGTAGTCCTGTCGCTACTTGAAGAATCGCTACAGGCCGAAGGCCAAGGTATATATCTGACTCCATTTCGAAAGCAAGAATGTAAAGGATACTAATGACGAGAGTTCCAAACGGACCCCCGTAGAGGACTGCAGCCGATATTGGCCTGTTGTAGGTGCGCCTGAATGGGAACAAAAAGAAGAACATTATGAATAATGTGGCAACCCAAGCGGTGATCAATCGTTCGGCCAACATAGCCCAATGGAACCAACGAGCGGCGGCAGGGGCGATGACAAATCCGATCGCGAACACAATAAGCAGCAGTGATAGTACGAGAATTTCGACAGAGCGGGTCGGTCTAAAGAATACGAGGAAGCTGGTTAGCGCAAAGACCGCCCCAATGACGAAGAGGCTCACGGCGATCCCTGTGTTCGAAATCGGAGGTTCGTCGTGACCACTGATAATGCCGGTAGGTGCCCGATGCGTATCTGACGTAGAAATGACGAAGAAGGTGCCCTGGTCGCCACGACTTTTGATTAGCTGTTCGTCAACTAGGCGTCCGTCTACCTCCACCAAGATGTCGCCGACTTCCGCTGCCGATTCTGTGAAAATTGGGCCTCCAGGCCGGATTTTCACTATTTCCATTCTTCCATCAGGCAACGGGGATACAACGACCCCTAGGCGCGGATCGGAGAGCCACCCTAGCACCCCTACGACCAAAGCGAAGGGGAATGATATGGCAAGTACCCACCATGCTATTGCGAACGCTCTGCCTAGCACGGCTCGAAGTTTACATCAGTGGTTTTAGTTCAGCAATTCAACTAACTCGGTCGTATTACACCTCGACTGGTCCAACATTCGGACAATTGCCCCTGCACGGGCCTTTGCTGTTCCCGCAACAATCCAGGTGTAATGTATGGCTCCGCAGCGCCAGAGAGCGAATTTTACGTCATCTTCTGACACAGCCGTATCGCCATCAAAGTAACGCTTTACGATCCGTGAGTGTTGATGGTCCTTGCCCATTTCGGTTAAGTTTAGTGCGAAGGCCATAGGCAGTGTCTTCTTCTTGAGCCGAAGGTCTGACTTTTTAGACCCCCCCGGCCACACTGCTGAGATATCGTTCATTAGTTGAAGCACCAAACCAAAATGCCAGCCGAAGTGAGCGTGGAGGCGAATAGTGTCCTCGTCACCGGTCCCTGCGGCAGCACCCAACTCAGCAGCGCATCGTACTAAAGACGCTGACTTCAGAGACGATGCATTGAGAGCAGACTCGACTGAGACGTCAGTCAGTAATTCAAAGGCCATATCCAGGCTCTGTCCCCCTAAAGCGTCCGCCCCCAGTTTGTCTATGACTTGATATAGCCTTAGAACCCTAGCGGGCGGCATGTCGGCACTAGACAGCCTACCGATAGATGTGTGGCAAAGCATGAGGAGTGAGCATACCGTTTCCAGGATTTGGCCTAAATCTCTGCGATTGTCCGGGAGCGGCAACTCATCATCTTCCAGGTCATCAACGACATCGTAGGCGGCGAGGAGCATTTCCATCGCCGCCACGACAGGTACGACTTCTGAAACATCCTTGCCGCCTGCACAGACGTGCGAACGCAGAATCAAGGCTGAACACAGATTAGGCTTGCCTTCTGGTAGGACCCTGGTTTTTCCGCCCAGCGCATCTAGGACCGAAGTCCGCAGCCCAGTACCAAGGTCAGCTAACGAAACTATCTCGACGATCTCGTCTCTGATCAACTCAGACGTCTGTGCTGATAGCATTTGGCACCTTCGGCGGTTTTCGGATACTCGGTCTAAATCCACCAATCGCCTTTGATCATATCTGGGGCCTTTGCTGGCAACACGTCGGGGCTGGCGCTGAGCTCAGGCAACAACGCCAAGGATTCGTTGATCACCTCTTTCTCGTTCCACGAGAAATCCAGGGAATTTATGAACTCCCCCAAGGAATCGTGTTCATCTACACCCTCCACTAATCCAGAGAGCTTGTCGCGAGTCACAGAGTCTGCAAAAGTAACCATAGTGGATTCTCCTATCATCCGAGCAATGTCGCATCTAACGCTCTCATGCAAATTAATCAGAGATTCAGTGTGTGTCATTGGAGGTTTACCCTAATTTCGATAGGCAATCCCCTATCGTTTTTGCGGGTTTACCCTATGTTAATGACGGGGTCACTCTGGTAGTTTGCCTTATTATCCGAGAAGTAGGTGGTCAGTTCACACGCCAGGACTACCTGTGGGCTCAGCGGTTGATCCACAAAGAGCGCCCGCCGGGTGTTTGTGCACCCGGCTGGCTTCGGAGTAATGATGTGCGAGCCATCAGAACCCCAGCACGGGATCGTACTCCCAGATAGCCAACGAGTGAAAGCCGTGGTGGACCTTTTCGTGCCCGTAGCTAGGAAATTCACCCTAAATTATCACGGAGCCGAAGAACCGTTGGGCCACGAGTACAGCGTCACCCTAGAGGTCGATACGGACCAAATTGACTCTTTCCTGCCAATGAAACTGATAATCGGAAGCGTGGACAGCGCGGACTTGATTGGACGCTGCATTCAGGTCTTGAAGGCGGGATACATTAGAGCCAGAGGAGAACTGGTAATTGATCATCATGGTAGGAATGGGACACAGTCCTGCTCCCACCTGATGGATGTCACCTGGTTTGAAGCCGCTTTCCCACTGGTAGACAATGCCGAGGTGACAGGGGCTGGTTGATTACCTGGATGCCCAGTTCTTAACATTAAGACATGAGGGACGACCCTCAAAAGCCGCTGGCGGACAAACCGCTGGCGGCTTTTTACGTGACCAACCCAGCCGCCAAGGAATACCCAACCACACCGCCCACAAAGCTAGCGGAGACCCCCGCCGTTCCCCACCACCTGGCACCCTTCAAAACCCCTACCCCACCAGCCACGACGCCCAGTGTTCCGATGACCACCGGCGCGAAGCCCAAAGCAACGGCGGCACAGACCAGGCTTGCAATTACCCACCTTCGGCCCGTTTGCGATCCAACAGATTCCATGCCTACTCTCGACGAGGTCCGCGGTGGATACTCAAATTTAGCATCTTCTTTGATATCCAGACCCTGACAGACCTCGGTAGCCACTTGAACGGGCGGCGCATGTCGTCTGAGAGCTTATCCTTCATGCCAATGGTCCTTGCTTCCGAGTGTGATGGCGCATCAGTATAGCCCAGATGCACCAATAACAGGGTGAAGGAAACCAAAAGCCCCGGCTCATGTCCGGGGCTTCTTCTTTTGCTACTGGCCAGGGTAGGCTCCGTGGTAGGGCGGCAGACCCCGTAGCAGCCTATCCACTGAAGACCGCGAAGTGAAAACCCCCAACCCTTCCAACGCCCTGGCTATCCGGCAGACCCCAAGGCCCTGACGGCTCAGGTCAAACACCGCCCGGTGTGCGGCTTCTGGAATGGACGGAAGCCGTCCCTGGCGTCTCACTGCTACCAAGACAATACCCCATAAGAAAACCTACCCAAAAACACGCTACTGACCCAAGAACACCGGGGTCCGCAGTATCTCTACCGGGTCGAGGGCCTTGTTGCCCGGATGCCTTAGCGAATCCGTGTACTCCCAGCGGAATAACCAAGCGTCCGCGTCCTGGTGCGTCCTCCGGTACTCCTGCCGGGCCAGCGAAGCCTGCCTGTGGATCGACTTGAGCGTCGGCGTCTCTTCGGCCATTTCTTCCCGCTCAAACTGGCGGGCCTTCACGTATTTCCGGTACTGGGGTATTAACGCCGCCTGACCGGAGTTTTCAAGGAGGAGCTCGCCCACCTCCCAGTAACCCTTCAGCGTTGCCCGGCCATCGTAGAGTTCCTGCAAGTTCGGCGGTATCTCCCTGGACTCCCGTCGCCGGTCCCGAACGTACTGCCAGACCTCTGGCGCCCACTTGGCTATGAAGGCAGCCTCGGCATTGTCCCTTGCCTGGAAGTCGAACTCCCCGTCCTCGGTCTCGAAGTCACCGGCAACCACTGTCCTGATGTACTCGCCGTAGGCCACGTCCTCGATGTGAGCATCCGGGTTCTGGGCTTCCTCATTGAAGGCTGCCACCACGTCGTCAAAGCCAAGTCCGTTCTCTGACTTGGGCCGTTCCAAACGCTCGTAACTCTCACGCTGGGTGCGCCCCAGAGCCTGGAGTTCAACACGGAACCGCTTACCACCCAGAGTCCTGGCACGAATAGCCAGAGCATCTTCCACACCCTGAGCATACTCATCCTGGATGCGGGTCTGGTGTTCATAATATTCACCGATTCGGGCGGACAGGCCGCTGGACCGTTTGTTCCAGACCTCATTGGCCTCATCGAAATCCGCCTGCAAGTTGGGATGCGCTCTCAGGATGCGATTCTGTTCCAGTTTGTTCAGGTCTTTGAAGTCCACGTCGCCCTGCTGATGAGCGTAGACATCTGCAAGCTGGTTGGCCCTGGTCCGCAGGTCAGTGGCGTACGCCCGCAAGCCAAGAATCTCCCCAGTCACGCCCCCAAAGCCAGGACGGGGGCTGTCGGCCAGGCCCTCCACGTAGAACGGCAGAAACATCTGTATTACGGTTTTCCCAAAGGTGGGCAGAGAGTCCCTGGTCAGGTTCCCAAGATAGTCACGGCCTGACCACACGTCCCAAGCCGAACCTGATATCGGCGATGTCATCGACCTGGCGGCGTTCTTGACGATACCCGGCACGTCACCAATATCACCTTGAGAGATACTCAACGCCATCTTGGCAGCCATGCGCCCCAAGCTGATATGAGCGCCACCGGGGCCAATACGGTCTCCAAGAAAGTCGATGGTCCCGAATGCCCCCTTCCGGGGGTCAAGCTCCATCTTCTGCCCCAACCTGTGAGTCACAGCGGCGTACATCAGGAGTCCACTCGCCATCATCTTCGTCAACGCGTCACGGGCAAACTCGCCTTTCAGACCGCCACGAGCGATGTCAGTCATCAGGGCAACAGTTGCCATCCTGTAACGCGGCGCGAACAGCAGGAATGACCCCAACACCTTTCTGGTGGTCGGCCTGATGCCTAGATTGGCCATGCTGATGCTTCCAGTCATCTTGGCAACGTGGGACGCCAGTTCGTCCAAGGCTGCCGGATTACCAGACCTGAGCGCCATCGGCTCCATCGCTTCGTAGAGCAAGACCTTGGAGGCTATGAGGAAGCCGTTGAACTGCGCCTCAACCGTGCTTAGCCCTTTGTTTGCGGCCTTCGCCGCAGGAGACAGAACACTGCCTTCCAGCCGGCGCAACCCCTGGTGTATCAGCCCGCCGCTGCGCAGTGCTTCCACGTACTCCGAACCCGCACCACCCAGTTGGTTCCGCTCAACGAGCTTTGCGATGGTATCGAAGTGGTCATCCACAAACTTGGCCATCGTCACCGGGTCAACCGCGCCGCGCAGGGATGTTTCAGTGGCCTTGGCCCAAACGCCAGGTTTGGTCAGCAGGGTTGGCAGGCCGTGGAGCATCATTACGCCGATGTCCGTCCCAGCTTTGGCGGTCCTAAAAGCCGAGGATACGGCCAACGTGGCATCTAGGAACCCCTTAGTCTGTGGCTTCATGGCTTCGACCAGTTGGGCGATCTGTTCACGCGGCATCGTCGCCAGGTCGCAGGCATGGGCGTCAGGGAAGATATGGTTAGCTACATCATCCGGCGTGAATATCTGCCCCCTCAGCCCCGTCAGCGGGAACTGAGCCTCACCGAAGTTCCCGCGGGCCTCAGCCGCCTTTCTCGCCCGAAAGGCAGCTATCTTGGCGTTCCGGGCGTTGGTGGTCGCCTCAGCCAGTTGGTCCGCTAATTTCTGGCGCAACTGCGCCCTTGCCGCTCTGTAACGCTTGGGAGACCGGAGCCGCGTGATGGATTCCAGTTCATCCATGAGGTCGGGAGCTTCCCGCACCGCCCGCTGGAACCCGGCAGAGTTCCGAAGGCTCCTAAGTGTTCCCGGCCCCGGCGGACGTTTGGTCCCAGCGGTGAAGTTACGCACCAGGGTTTGGGCGGACTTTACCCCTTGGACCCGGTTCACGGCGAAGTCCCGGTACCGGATTACCTCTGGGCTCACCCGCTGTCGGATGGTGTTCGAGAATGGCTTGATGATGTCGGCTAGGCGTGCGTCCAGAACCTGGCGGTACATGCTTTTGAACAGCATCTCAGTCGCTTCCAGCGGGTCGCCAGGACGGAATCCGGTCTCGATGGCGTCCGCCGCATCCTCATAGAACCTGGAGTTCTCATAGAACGGTTTCCGGCCTAAAGTCTGCGCCTGCCCGGTCCGCACCAGTTCGATGTCGTTGAACATCTTCCACACATTGGGGAAATACCGGCCCTTCGGTCCCTTGGTGAACAGGTCATCTGCCTGGACGCCCTCGGCCACCAAATATCGATTCATGTCATCAAGACGGACGGTGAAATTATTCAGCCAGGCCGTTTGCTCCGGGGTGAGCCGGAAACGCTCGGGGAATTGGGCGATCTCATTTAGGAACTTTCCTTCCAGGCCCGGCGCGGTGGAAGCGAAGTCGTCTCCTAGCCTGAATACCTGGCGGGGATCGCCATGTGCCAATACTCGCTGGGTCATGACATTGGCACTGTCGGAGACAACCTCTTCACCCACGGCCTTGGCCATGATGAACCGGTGGACCGGATTACTGCGGTCTGCTAGAGCTGAGGGGTTGAGCTTATCAACCAGACTGCGGACACCAGGAATGTTATTTAGGCGCTCTGCGGTGGCGGGGTCATTCACCCGTCGGATAATGTCATCCACCTGGGGGATAGAGACGACGCGAGTAACGGCGGCGCTAGTTGCCGCACGGATTGCCGCCTGAGCCTGGTTGGTTCCTTTACCCAGCCGTCCCAATGCACCAACAGGAACAAGGTTCTCCGCCATACCTAAGGGACCAAGGGCCTCGCTGACGATCTGTTCAGAAGTTGGGCGCTGGCGCTGTATCGCACCTAGGTCAGCCCCAAACTCTCCAAGACCCTGTTCTCCTTTGATGAGTTGAGCAAACTCATTCCGGACCAAAGGTTGAGTGCTTTCACTACGCGCGAGACCGGGAATGCTCGGTAAGCCAAATAAAGGTTCCACGGCGATCAATTGCGACGCGGCGGCGGGCTGCGCAATACTGCTGATGTATCGGTTGTAAACCTCTGCCGCTATGTTGACCCTAGGTCCGGGCACCAGGTCGAGGGCCTCATTCAGTATGTCGAATCCAGACCCAGGCAGCCGGTCTAATACCGGTAGTGAGATGGTGGGGAATAACCCACCATCCTCCTCCTCTGGAACAACGTCCGGGATAGGCAATACTGTTGGCCGGGGAACACTGGTCGGAGAATTTACCAGTGGGATTCCCTCGTCAAGAGCCTCTTGGCGGACTTGTTGAAGTTTTGCGGCTTCGATAGCCTGGCTGCCTAGTGCGGCGATACGGGCATCCCGCGCCCGCTTGATCATGTCGATCAAACTCTGCAAATTACTTCCACGCGGCGTAAACCCTCTCCCAGTCGGGAGCGGCAACGGAGCAGGTAATGGACGGATACTTCTGCGGCCTGTTCGGCCTGTTCTACGAGTGACCATTAGAATCTACCCGACTTTTCTGGATGTTCAGCGGGGTCTTTGGATTCCATTGCCCGTTCCAGCCATTGGGTAACATGCATTGGTTCCCTGCGAAGTGGCGGGCCCTCCATGTACTGTAAACGGCGGAGTAATAATGTGCCACAGAGGCGGTAGAGCCGCAGCGGTAGCGGCGGTTTAAAATTGTACCGCCCGAGGTCTTCTCTCTAAGC
>MUCT01000041.1 GCA_002816585.1 SAR202 cluster bacterium Io17-Chloro-G6
CGGGAATGGCGGCTCAGGATGTCGTCCCCAGTAACGGCAGCGGCTGTCCCTCCGGCAGTGAAGTAGATTGGGACATGCCGTCGGGCACCTCAATCGAACCAAACGACGTGGTCACAATTACCTTCACCGCAGTCACCATCGTTAATCCCGGCACCTATTGTAACGAGGCCCATACCGTGCCGGGTCAATCAAAAACGAGCAGCGGTCAAACAGCGATTGTGGAAATAGACACCTCCGGCGGGCTGTGCCCTGGCGAAGCGGTGCTGGTGAGTCATACCATGGACTCCGCCGATCTGGTGTCCAGCGATCTGACCGCGCTTCCTTACACTTATACTTTGGAAGTCGATTACACCATAAAAGTGGAGAACATCGGAACCGAGGACCTGGAACTCTCGGGATTCATCGACTTACTGCCGGTGGGCTATTCTTACTTCGCGAACATCCCAGGCGGGACCATCACCGACGCCCCATTCAACCTGCATTACGTCAGCAATCTCGATCGCCAGCGGGTGACCTGGAAATTTAACCCGGCCATTCCAATGGCGCCCGGCACGACGCAAACCCTACTGTTTAAAGCGGATTCTGTTGGCGGCCAGGGTAATTACTGGGTTGACCTTCTGGCGGAATTCGGAAACGGAGCCTTCTCCGAGAAGGTATACACGTGGCCGACAGCCTTGGTCTCAATCACAGACGTTTATGACGTGACGGCCATTGGACCAGATGGTAGCATGGTGATCGACCTCCAGGTGTTGGTCCAGGGCGAAGAAGGAATGATCGCCAGTTGGAACATAGACGAATAGCCGCTTGGGTCCATGATGGCGGCGGTGTTCAATTCCGAAATATTCAGGTCGGCTGTTAACTGCCCCTTCAATCCCGGTGTCTGCCCCATCTTTGGGGCGGAGCCACACCGGGCCAGCCCCTGATTGGGCGCCGGGCTTACCCGTCGACTGCTACAGCGCCGCCAAACCCACCCGGGCGCAGTCTTCGTCCTGTTGAGCAGTGCCGCCACTGCCTCCGATGGCGCCGACAATCTCACCATCGCGGATGATCGGCAAGGCGCCCTGAGCGGGGATGATGCGGCCCCCCTGAGTGGCCATGATGGCCTGGACCACCGGAGAGTCGGCGGAGATGCCGCTGCTATCCCGGCCGAAGCCAACCGCGCCGACAGCCTTGCCCTGGGCCGCAATGGCGCTGATGAATATGGCTCCCTCCATCCGGTTGAAGGCCAGCAGATGTCCGCCGGCGTCGCAGACCGAAACACTTAGCTTGATATTTATCCGCCCTGCCTCGGCTATCGCCGCCTGAACCATCCTGTTTGCTTCGCTTAGTGTCAGTGCCATAATTATTCCTCCTAGCTACTGCTGACGATTATTGTCCCCAAAATCATTGTGGCGACCTGTGGTCCGATGATGGCCCAGATATCATTGTTGATACCTGTCTCCATCGATACCTATCTCGTGATACCTGTCTCGGAAGGTTGGCTCCAATATTACCTCTGAGTCCTCCTTGCCACAACATTGTGTTGATACATGGTTGCCACTAGAATTCTCAATGGCTATAATCCCCGGTGTTAAAGACGGGCACACGAATTTACGATTGTGAAGGAACCGTAAATTCTGCCCTGTTATACATCGGAATACGGAAACCGGCTCCGAAATCTGGAAGCCGCCCTGGATCGGCGGGCCGGAAACCGGGAGCACGAGGAGGAGCAAATGGTTGACCAGCTTAAACGCCCCACGGAACATGCCGAGATCTACTGGTTCTCCGAGCAGCCTTACGGACACGTTGACGAGGAGGACTTGAAGAAGTACGACTCGGGCCGCCTTGGCTTTCCCAATTCCTTCTTCGACCCAGAGAAGGCGGCGGTGCTCTACAACAATTACCACGAGCAGTACCATCTGGCCGATGAGGTGGGCTTCGACGGCATCATGAGCAACGAACACCACGCCTCATACTGGTGCATGAAGCCAGCGGTTAACCTGGATGCCGCCGTCATCGCCAAGCTGACCAAAAATGTCAAGATCGCGATCTTGGGCAACGTCATCTCAGTCGGGGACCCGATCCGCATGGCAGAGGAAATCGCCATGCTGGATTGTTATTCCGGAGGCCGGATTATATCTGGCTTCGTGCGCGGCACCGCAGTGGAGACGCTGCTATCCGGGCAAGACCCCACGGAAAACTTCGCGCGGTTCCAGGAGGCTCACGACCTCATTATCAAGTGCTGGACCGATCCGGGCCCCTTTCGGCACGAGGGCAAGTATTTCCAGTACCGGGTGGTCAATCCCTGGGTGAAGCCCATGCAGACCCCCCGCCCCGACATCTGGTTCCCCGGAACCGGCAGCCCCGAGAGCGTGGTATGGGCGGCCCAGCACGGCCACCCCTATATGAATCTGGGCGCGTTGGTAGAGACCACTATGTGGCTAAAGCAGATCTACATCGACACCGCCAAAGAGGCCGGATTTAAGGCTGGTCCGGAACACTTCGGATACCTTCTCCGGTGTGTGGTAGCGGACACTGATGAAAAGGCAATTGAGATTGGCCGTGAGTTCATGTGGACCGCGGACCACCGGCAGAAGGGACCCAGAGAGCACAACGACCCGCCCGGTTACCAGTCCCGCCGGGCCGTGGAGGTAAAGCGGTCGCGGCCCGCCCTGGGCACCGGCACGTCGGAATACGGGAACCCAACCACCTATGAAGAACTCCAAGCTGTCAACAACATCATCGTGGGAAGCCCGGAGACAGTCACGAGGAAATTTTCTGAGATCATCGAAAACCTGAGCCCCGGATACATTCATATCTACGGCAACGAGGGCGCCATGAAACACGAGGACACGATGCGCTCGATCGAGCTCTTGGGCAAAGAGGTCATCCCGGCCTTGCACGAAATCAAGCTCAAGGCTTACGACGACTAGGCCCAGCGGAACTCAGGAAGATCAAGAAGGCCCCATCCCTCGCCAAGTGGATGGGGCCTCTTTTATTGTATTCACCTGATACACGTAGGAGCATAGCGTTGCTGTGTCCCTACGTTTTTCGCCGATCTATCTGACGGCCGGTCTCGCTAACTCAGGGCGGCGATTGTCTCGTTCGTGGTTCGGACTCGCACCAACAGCGGGAGCACATGGTTGACCGTCATCTCGTGTACGTCCACCTCGCCAGCGGTGCAGCAATCGCTGACCACCACGCATTGGACATCTCTGTTCTTGGCGTCCCGGGCCGTGCCTTCCACACTGCGCTGGGTGGAAATCCCGCCGACCAGTATGGTCTCGGTTCCCAGGTGACGCAGAATCTGGTCCAGATTGGTGCCGTAATACGCGCTGAACCGGGGCTTCACCACCAGGAAGTCCTCCGGCTGCATGGCCAACTCGTCGATCACATCTACCGCCGGAGAGCCTGGCAGCATGGGATTGCCGGCGCCACCGCCGATGTCGGAAACGGTCTTCGGGGCGTCGGCGTTGTCCGCTCTGCGGTGAGTGGTGATGTAGATCAGCGGAGTCCCAACTTTACGGCAGTGGGCGATCATTTTCTGGAAACTGGCCACAATGTCCTTGCGGTTATCGGGCAGGCTGTAGGTGGGTCCGGGGCCGCCTTTGGCGATGGCGTTGACCATATCTATGATGATAAAAGCGGTCGTCTTAGGGTCCAGCTTGATGGCGTCAGGCATAGTCGTTCTCCACTTCGGGTTCGGTAAATCGCCTGTGGCCGGCTAACTTAGGAATGTCTCTGGGCTGGCCAGGAATTTGGTCCGGCAGTCCAAACCGCAGAAATACAGCCACGAGCCGTCGTGGAAGATGCGGGTACCCAATTGAGGGTCGACTTCAGAAGCTCCGAAGGAGGTCTGGGAGGTTTGGGACCGCGCCTGTTCCTCGTCTATCTCTTTACCGCATACGATGTCTTTGGCCATTGGTAACTCTCCATAGTATTAGCCAGTATTAGCCGCCGATCTGCCTGGTGGCCGCTGTAGTTTGAATTGATTTTCCCTGTGGGGTCCTTCGACAGGCTCAGGACGAGCGGTAAAGACACCATTTCCGTTCGTGGTGAGGCTTGTCGAACCATATGCAGAATCGTCCCTCTTAGGTTCCAGTAGGCAGAGGCAAGCCAAGCCGGACTTTGCCTGGAACGTCCAATAGCGCCGCCGCGATTCTGGCCCGGTGGTCGTAGGTCGTTCCCAAACGCATGGTCCAGGATGTGACCCGGCGGAACCACAGGTGGAGGTCGAACTCCATCATGAATCCAATTCCACCGTGGATCACCTGGGAGTGGCGCACCACCACCTCGCACTTCTCGTTACAGAAGGCCTTGGCCTGAGACACCTCAACCGATGAGGGAAGACCTTGGTCCATATTCCAGAGGGCTTCGTAGGTCAGCATCTGGCCGCCGTCAACATGAAGGATCATGTCGGCCAGCATGTGCTGCACCGATTGGAAGGACCCGATGGGCCGTCCAAAGGCCACCCTGTTTTTGGCGTAATCGATGGCCATCTCGGCGTCTTTCCGCGCTGCTCCGACCATCTGGCAGCAGAGCAACGCAGTGGCCCGATCTAGCATCCTTTGAATAATAGGCCATCCCTCGTCCACATCGCCCACCAGAGCTGTCCGCTCGACACGGACGTTCTGGAAGTCCACCCTGCTCTGCTTGTCCTTGGCCAATGTGGTCAGCGATGTCTGGGTGACGCCGGTCCCGTTGGGGTCCACTAGGAACAGAGAGATCCCCTGGTTGGCGTCTGAAGCAGGTGATGTTCGGCAGGCCACTAGGCACCGCTGGGCCACGACAAAGTTATCGACGAACATCTTGGTACCATTCAATACCCAACCGTCGCCGTCGCCTTCGCCGGTAGCAATAGCCTGGACCTGCATGGCCTCGGGCACGAGGCGGGGGTCACGCTCGTGGACCGCCCAGGTAAGAACCATGCTGCCGTCGGAAACCGCTGGGAGGATATCCTGCTTTTGCTGTTCTGTGCCGTCGTTGGCGATGGTGAGGGCTGCGACTGCAGTGCTGTGCAAGGGCACCGGCGCCAGCACCCTGCCAGCCTCCTCAAGCACCAGGCCCAGGTAGGTCAAGGGCAGCGCCTGACCACCGTACTTCTCGGGAAGCGCCAGGCCCAGCCACCCCAAGTCCGCCATCTGCTTCCAGAGAGCGGGAGAGTACCCAAGACCGTCTAACTCCATCTCGCGGACCATGGCCGTGGAGATCTCTGCTTCCAGAAACTCCCGGGCCACGTTCTTCAGCATCTGTTCTTCTTCGGAGGGCAATATGTCCATGGTTATCCTTGTTTTATCGCGTGACTACGGCCGATTGACGTAATACTGGAATGTTTGATCGTTCCGCGCGCAGCGTATTTCCCACGCCTGTGGCGTTAGCCTCGGGGCAGGCCCAGGCCGCGGCGTGCCATTTGGTCGCGCATGATCTGGACGCTGCCGTGGTTGATCCCCGATTGGAACGAACCCATCAGGTTGTGGGCGTACAGACCGTCTTCGATGGCCTCGGGAGACCCGTTCAGTAGCTGGGCGTAGGGCCCCAGAATCTGCGAGATGGCCTCGGTGGTGTGCACGCCGTGCTCCGGCGCCCACACTTTCTCAGCGGAGCCCTCATAAGTGAACGTGTCACCCCGGTTCACCAGAGACATGCTCCGCATGGTCATCAGACGGCAGACCTGGGCCTCGGTCCATAATTCGGCCAGCTTGTCGCGCACTGCAGGGTCCTCGGCCGGAGAATGACCGCCAAAGTCGTTTTCCTTGACCCAGTTGACGATGTCCTCGTCGCGGCGCACCGAGATCAGATACCGGCTGGCGCCAACGCGGTCCAGGTTCAGGCCCATGGCGCCCACGTACCAGCCGCCGTTTTCCTCGCCCAGCAAACAGGAGGCCGGTATGCGAACGTTCTCAAAGAAGGTCTCGTTGGTTCGGGACATGCCGTAGGTGGTGCCCAGCGGGGCCGGCGGATCGCTCTGGATGGTCCACAGTGGCCGCACGGTGATTCCTGGCGTGTCCATCGGTATCAGGAATATGGATATGCCCCGGTGCCTGGGCGCGTCGGGGTCGGTGCGGCACATCATATAGATGTGGGACGCGTAGTGGGCGGCCGAGGTGTACATCTTTTGCCCGTTAATCACGTACTCGTCTCCGTCCCGCACGGCCCGGCACTGCAGTCCCGCCAGGTCGGCGCCGGCCTGGGGCTCGGTGAATCCCAAAGCGAAGATAATCTCGCCGCGGATCATGCCGGGAATGAAGTACTCTTTCTGCTCCTCGGTCCCGGCGGCAAGGATGGCCGGCGCTCCGCTTCCGGCGCCACCCACGCCGATACCCAGCCTCATGAACTCCTCTTCAACGATGTATTGATCGATCCGGCTGCCGCTCTGGCCGCCGTATTCCTTGGGCCAACTTATGCCGATCCAGCCCTTATCGGCGACCTTCTTTACCAGGTCGCGGTACTCGGGACCACGGCCTCCCTCTTCGCCGCTTTCCATCTCGTCAAGGAGACCCTGACTGACGTTTCCGGAAATGAATTCCCGCACTTCCAGGCGAAGGCTCTCTTGCTCTTGTGTGTAACCAAAATCCATTTTGTGACTCTCCAATCCCGGCTGAAAACTAGGCCGCGGGGCCCCTCGTATTCACGCCTTAGTCATTCTCGTGTGCCTGGGAATCTGTGTCAAGTTGGCCGGTGCCGCCGCGCCTAGGCTGACGTGTGATGAACTCGGAATCTCAACGCTTTAACCATATTAGCGATTCCCAGCAGAATGCCCAAGCTAACTACGGCAGCCTGGGATGGGGTGATTTTCGCCACAATATGAGGAGGATCTCCGGCATAAACGCCCACCGAATGCTCGATCTGACCCGCGCCGAATACTAACGTAAGCAGGATGAACAGGACTCGAGCAACCCGCAGGAACAGATTGCGGGGCCTCCACAGCCCATAAGCAGTAAGGGCCAGAAGAAGTAAAGGAACGCCCGTCGAAAGATGGGCTAACGCGTGACGGGTACCTTCAGGGGAGTCAGAAGGGTTACCGAAGATTAGGTCGCCGACGACGAACAATCCCAAGCAAAAGACAACCCAGGATATTCCCGGGTGTAGTTGCAAGATCCAGGCTCGTATGGTCAGGCTCGTATGGTTCTGATGCGCAGCATACTTGTCCACGCCCCTCTGGTAAATGTGGTTCCTGACCATACGAGTGCGTCCGACGTATTTGCTGGTGGTTCCCTCACTCCGTTTTAACTACTAGGCGGGGTTTAGCTCCAACAGTATCGGCCGCAGTTCTTCTATCAACGGAGGCAGGTACTCCTCCCAGGAGCCCACAATGCCGAAGTCGGAAGAACGGAACATGACCGCCCGCCGGTTTTGGTTCACGGAGATGATTACTCCGGCTCTTTGCAGACCCACCGTGTGGTTGAACGCGCCCCGGATGCCCACGGCCAGGTACACCGTTGGGGCAATTGTACGCCCGCTGATGCCAACCTGCACCTGCTGGGGCAGCCAGCCCTCGTGGGCCACGTCCCGGGTAGTGGCGATGATTGCACCGATGGAACGGGCCATCTCCTGTATCTTGGCCAGGTTCTCGACTCCGCCGATGCCCATCCCCACCCCCAACACCACGGGAGCGTTGGCCAGGGCGATGCCCACTTGATCCTCTTGGAACTCTTCGTTCAGCAGCCGGACATCCGGGCCGTCGAAGGGGGCCGCCGGCAACTGTTCCACGGTGGCATTTGCGCCGGGTTCCGGCGTGGCGGGTGTGAGCAATCCCGGCCGCAGGGTCACCAGGTTTGGCAGAGTTTTGGACAGGATTGGCGCGATAACGTTGCCGCCCAAGGCCGGTTTCAACTGCACCAGCCGCCCTTCAGGGTCTATTTCCAAGTCGATTGCATCTCCGGTGAGACCCAATTGCAATCTTGCCGCCAGCCGGGACGCCAGGTCGCGGCCATCCGCGGTTGAAGCGAACAAAACGGCATAGGGATTTTCACCCTGGACAGCTTCGGCGAATGCCCGGCCGACAGCCATGCTATAGACCGGCCCAATTGACGAGTTGTCCAGCACCAACACCCGGTCGGCTCCGTGCGAGGCTAGCTCTGTTACCGTGCTGGCCTGCTGGGGCGCAATGAGCACCGCCACAACCTCGCTCTTGGTGAACTGGGTGAGTTCCCTTGCCTTGCCCAGCATCTCCAAGGTCACGTGGGCCAAACCTTGATGGGTGGTCTCGGCCATCACCCAGATGCTTTTTTCTCTGCTATTTGGGTATCTGGGCAACGCTCCAGCGGTCTTGGCAGAACCGGCGGAGTCGGCGGCTGCCAGTTCGGCCAGGCACTGGCGCAGAGCGTTGGCCACCTGTTTTGCGGCGTCCTCGGGTGTGACCTCTTCCAGCAGGACACCCAGCCGGTTGGGTTCCACCAAGCGTATCTCATCGACCCAGGTTGGGGAGCCCGCCGCACCGAACTGAGTTGGATCATCGGATAGATCGGCGCAGGTCACTTCTTCGGCGGGAATCTCCTGGGCCCGCTCCATCTGTTCTCTGTTGGGATAGAGTTCCGGGGCCACCCCCTCGGTGACGCAGATCACGGCGGGCAGGACGCACTCCAGGGTTTGAAATCCCTCGTCGGTCATGCGCTCCACGATTACTGCCTTGCCGTCCTCGCGCAGGTCCATTTTTCGCACATGACTGATGTGAGGCAGGCCCATCAGCTCCGCGATCTCTGGACCGACCTGGCCCGTTTCGCCATCCGTGCTGTTGCGGCCACAGATGATTAGATCAGGGTTTTCCTGCTGCAATGCCAGGGACAACGCCCGGGACGTGGCCAGCGTGTCGGACCCGGCCAAGGCGCGGTCGGTGACCAGCACCGCCCGGTCGGCACCCAAAGCTACGCAGTTGGTCAACCCCTCGCTGGCCCCCGGCGGGCCCATGGAAATGACCACTACCTCGTCTTCAGGAGATTGCTTCAGTTCGACGGCCCTGACCAGTCCTAAGAGGTCAAATGGGTTGACCTCGGAAGGAACGCCGTCGCGAATGATGGTCTTGGCCTCGTAGTCGAATTGGATACGCGCGATGATTGGCACGTATTTCATGCACACGGCGGTCTTCATGTGTTAGCTGCGCCTCAAGATTTGATTGTGCCCTGGGGTGATTTGGTTCTAGTCGCTATCCGCAACGTTTTCGCCCACGGCCTTTTCCCGGACCTCGGATGTGAGGCGCTCTAAACGGCCGCTGATGCTTACAGGATAGCGGGGCGGGTTGTTCAGCGCCTTGAACCGGTTGGCCAGAGCGGCGTAATCCTCCTGGAACCTGGCTCTAACGTCCTCAAGCGTCGCGGCGGGACCGGTCCTCTGCCCATCCTTCATGACCTCTTCCAGCAGCGGCAGGCCGCCCGGGAGGTGCTCGTCCTCCAGGGCGATGATGTCTTTGGCGAACATGCCGTGGGCGCTTTTGGTCCGAAACACCTGTTTGGCGCCGGGCAAAGATATTTTTCCGGTGCTGAGTTTCATCACTGGCCGGCCGTCGAAGCAGACCAGTTTATAGGCCATGTCTGACCAGGGGGCGTCTGCGGAGACCCCGGCCTTGGTGCCGACTCCGAATAGGTCGATGGGGGCGCCAGCTTTAACCAGCGTTTCTAACTCGTATTCGTCCAGTCCTCCGCTGGCAAGAATTTTGACATAACTCAGCCCCGAGTCGTCCAGCATCTTGCGCACTCGGCGGCTCAATACATCGAAGTCACCGGAGTCTAAGCGCACCGCCACCAGCTTCTGCCCGTTGGCCTCCATCTCTTTGGCCACCTGCACCGCGCTCCAGGTCCCGGCAATGGTGTCGTAGGTGTCTACGAGCAAAGTAGTGCGGTCCGGAAAAGATGCCGCATAGGCCCGGAAGGCGTCCAACTCCGAAGCAAAGCTGGAGATAAACGAGTGGGCCATGGTGCCGGCCGGTGGCATGCCGTAGAGACTGGCGGCCAGCACGTTGCTGGTGGAGCTGAATCCTGCGATGTAGCTGGCACGGGCCATCTTCAGCGCGGCGTCGGTGCCCTGGGTGCGGCGGGAAGCGAAATCGGAGATACCCCGTCCCTGGGCGGCCCAAACGCAACGAGTGGCCTTGGTGGCCAGCATGCTCTGGAGGTGGACCTGGTTAATGATAAAGGTCTCGACGAGCTGGGCTTCGATGATGGGCGCCGTCACCTCCACCACGGGTTCGCCGGTGAAGTACAGCCGTCCCTCGGGGATGGCCCGGACGCTTCCGGTGAACCGCAGGCCCAGCAGGAACTCCAAGAAGTCGGAGGTGAAGATGCCAGTGGCCCGCAGGTAATCAATGGCCTGGCCGCTAAAGTTGAGATTTGAGAGGTAGTTCAGAACGTCTTCCAGTCCGGCAGAGACGAAATAGGCTCGGTTGGCCGGGTAGGTGCGGGTGAACAGGCTGAACGTAGCTGTGGCCGACATTCCTTGGCGGTAGAACGCCTGGGACATGGTCAGCTCATAGAGGTCGGTGAACAGGCCCAGGTCTTCTGCGGGCAATTGAAGCTTCGGTGCGGTCATCGAATCCGTAACCGGACTAGGGGATTTGGGATAGGTTAACGGGTATTATGTTGGTGTTCCGAAGGCGATGTCAACCGAGACTGAGCGTGAGTCACGCCTAGACACCAGCCGGTCTCTTGGCAGGGCTCTTCTTGACACGGTGACAGCCCCTTAGTAACATTTACCCGACCCAAAGACACGCTTAAAAATCGAAAGACAACTCAGAAACCCTTATCCAGAACGGCAGAGGGGACGGCCCTGTGAAGCCTAGCAACCGGTCCCATCCCGTTACGGCGGGTGGGATACGGTGCTAATTCCGGCGTCTAGCGGTTGGACAACCGCGACAGGCGAAAGATGAGGGGGGCTCAGTCTATCCTTGAGCTTCTCTAGTCGAGAAGCTTTTTTGATGTTTGGGACTTGTCGTTAAACTCCGCCCTTAATCTTGGGAGCATTTCCAGTGAACGAGATTCGGCCCATAGAGTGGGCGAACGGCACACTCAGGTTACTGGACCAGACCCTACTTCCAACCGAAGAGGTAGTTGTAGAGGCCCATGGGTACCGGGATGCCGTGGATGCCATCAAAGAGATGCGCGTGCGGGGCGCACCAGCCATCGGGGTTACCGCCGCCTACGCCGTTGCCATGGCGGCACGGGAGTTGGACTCGCCTGGCGCTGACGCCTTGGAACGGGACACATTCCTGGATCGCTTGGTAGAGGCTGGGGTGGAGATAAAGGCCGCCCGGCCAACCGCAGTGAACCTGATGTGGGCTGTCGACCGGATGATGGCTGTGGCCGGCTCCGGCGCCGACACATCCAGCATCAAAGACCGCCTCATGGAAGAGGCGATGCTAATCGAAAGGGAAGACGAAGCGGTCAACCGCCGGATGGGCAGCCACGGCAAAGAACTTATGCCGGACGGCGGTTCAGTGTTAACCCACTGCAACGCCGGCGCCCTGGCCACAGCGGCCTTTGGCACGGCGGTAGGGGTGATAAGGGCCGGTTGGGAGGATGGCAAACGGTTCAAGGTGTTCAACACTGAGACCAGGCCATTCTTACAGGGGGCCAGGCTGACCGCCTGGGAATTCAAGAAGCTGGGAATACCGTCCACCCTGGTGGTGGACTCGGCGGCGGGCATGTTGATGCACAGGGGAGAAATTGGCTGTGTTATCACAGGGGCCGACAGGATTGCCGCCAATGGAGACACTGCCAATAAAATAGGCACCTACACCCTTGCGGTTCTGGCCAAGGAGAACGGCATCCCGTTCTACGTCGCCGCGCCTACCAGCACGGTTGACCTGAGCCTGAACAACGGAGACGAGATAGAGATCGAGCAGCGCTCTGAAAAAGAAGTTACCGAGTTCCGGGGAATCCCGGTGGCTCCGGAGGGTGTCGAAGCCCTGAACCCTGGGTTCGACGTGACGCCCGCCAGATATGTAACCGCTATAATCACTGAGGCCGGAGTCGCCCGTCCGCCGTTTACTGAAAGTCTGGATTTGGCGGTAAGGTCGGCCAAATAAATGGGAAAGCTTGGACGTGGCAGTCAGGTCGGTCCGCTAGACGCCAAATGAGCACGCCACGAGGAGCGACGATAGGGGTTATCGGCGGTAGCGGTCTCTACGAGATGGATGGCATGACCGGCGTCGAAACCGTGAATGTTGACACCCCCTTCGGGAAGCCCAGCGACTCCGTTGTCCTCGGCAACTTGGACGGTGTGAGAGTCGCTTTTTTGCCGAGGCACGGACGTGGCCACCGGTTCAATCCTTCCCACATACCAGCCCGAGCCAACATCTTCGCGCTGAAGTCTTTGGGAGTGGAGCGCATCATCTCGGTGAGCGCCGTGGGCAGCCTGAAGGAGGAATTTGCTCCGTTGGACCTGGTGGTGCCAAATCAATTGATCGACCGCACCAGGCTGCGGGAGAGCACTTTCTTCGACACCGGCGTGGTGGTGCACATCGCGATGGCGGACCCGTTCTGTGCGCCGACCAGCCA
This sequence comes from SAR202 cluster bacterium Io17-Chloro-G6, assembly GCA_002816585.1. Next base: position 12,468 of record MUCT01000041.1, read on the forward strand.
GGCAGTGCATCACGCGGCCCAGCAGTTGGACATCACGGTGCATCCTGGCGGGACCATGGTAGTGATGGAAGGACCCGCCTTTTCCACCAGGGCCGAGTCGTTTATGTACCGCTCCTGGGGAGCAGACATAATCGGTATGACTGCCCTTCCCGAGGCCAAATTGGCCAGGGAAGCCGAGATGTGTTACGCCACCATGGCCTGGATCACCGACTACGACTGTTGGCATCAGGCGTCAGAATCGGTCACGGTGGAGATGGTGATCGCCAATCTGCAGAAGAACGTGGCGACATCCAAGGCATTACTGCGGCAGGTGATCCCCGCTCTAGGTGGCGAACGCGATTGCCCCTGCGAATCGGCGCTTCGGGACGCGATAATCACTCAAAAAGATGAGATCCCGGAGGACCTGAAACGAAAACTTACCCCGGTGACGGGGAGATATTTAAGCTAGGGACCGGCGAGGTCCAGGAGGATTCCAATGCCTAGACAAGACCCAGGCGAGCCGTATTTCCGTGTAGATTCCAACGAAGGCCGCTCTATCCTAGACGCAGACCCAGATGGGACTGTCGTGATCGACGTTAGGCGCGACGACGAATGGGTGACGGGACACGTCACGGGAGCGATTCACATCCCGGTGGACGACCTGACCGACCGGATAGACCAGGTACCCACGGATAAGAAGGTTCTGTTCATCTGTGCGGCCGGTGTCAGAAGCGGGTTGGCCTGCGAGATGGCCGCTTCCATGGGCTACGACTCAGAAAACCTAATCAACATTGAGGACGGCACCCCCGCCTGGATCGCGGGAGGGCATCCCACGTCCTACGGTGATGAAGCCTAGGCTTAGACGCCAACCCGAGGAAGCGTAATAATGCTGGTTTTCACACCTGAATACAAGACGACGTAGTCGACGATAATGCAGGTCCGGTGATTTAAGACCGGACGCAAGGAGAACAACTTGGCATCACAACAGACCAAAGGGGACGTTAGGGACTTGTCCCTGGCTAAAGACGGAGTCAACAAGATCGAGTGGGCCGGAAGGGAAATGTCCGTGGTGAAAATCATCCGGGACCGCTTCATCAAAGAGAAGCCTCTGGCCGGGGTGCGCCTGTCTGCCTGCCTGCACGTTACCAGTGAAACGGCAAACTTGGCGATAGCTCTGCGGGACGGTGGCGCTGAGGTCGTGCTCTGTGCCAGCAATCCTCTCAGCACGCAGGACGATGTTGCAGCGGCGTTGGTCCAAGAGTACGGAATCCCGACCTACGCCATCAAGGGCGAGAACGAAACAACCTACTACCAGCATCTGGAATCGGCCCTGGAATCCAAGCCCCAGATGACCATGGACGACGGCGCCGACCTGCTGACCCTGCTTCACACCAAGCACCCCGACCTGCTGACGCATGTTTTGGGCGGCACCGAGGAGACCACTACCGGCGTTATTCGCTTGACCGCCATGTCCGCCGAAGGACAGCTGAAATACCCGGTCATCGCCGTCAACGACGCTGAGACCAAGCACTTTTTTGACAATCGCTACGGCACTGGCCAGAGCACTCTGGACGGCATCACCCGGGCCACCAACATCCTATGGGCCGGACGCCGCACTGTGGTATCGGGTTACGGCTGGTGCGGCCGGGGCGTCGCCTCCCGGGCCAAAGGCATGGGCGCCCACGTGATCGTTTGTGAGACCAATCCCGTTCGTGCCCTGGAAGCGGTGATGGACGGCTTCCAGGTTATGCCCATGATCGAGGCTTCCAAAACGGGCGAGGTATTCATCACCGTCACTGGCGGGCTGCATGCCGTTGGAAAGGAACATATCGAAGTAATGCCCAGCGGCGCGATCCTCTCAAACAGCGGCCACTTCAATGACGAGATTGACATCGACTCCCTGAAAGAAATGTCGGTGTCAAGCCGAGAGCTGCGGCCCTTCGTGGAAGAATACACCATGAAAGACGGTCGCTTGATCTATCTGCTGGCCGATGGACGGCTGGTGAACCTATCTGCCGCTGAGGGCCACCCCTCGGCAGTGATGGACATGAGCTTCGCCAACCAGGCTTTGTCCGCCGAATATCTCTACCAAAACCAGGGCAAGCTCGACATCGGCGTACACGTGGTGCCTCCAGCGATGGACGCGGAGATCGGCCGGCTCAAACTCCAGTCCATGGGCATCTATATCGACACACTATCGGCCGCCCAACAGAAATACCAGGACAGCTGGCAGGAAGGCACCTAATCCAAAACAAGATAGAAACCGGGAAGAAGGACCAAGAAGAGCCCCGGTCACGACAGGAGAGATAAACATGCCGATGTTATTCCATGAATCCCCGAAGTACCTGCTGACCTCGGAGTCGGTTACCGAGGGGCACCCCGACAAGCTTTGCGATCAAATCTCAGATGGCGTCTTGGACGCGGTCTTGAGAGACGACCCCATGGGCCGTGTGGCCTGCGAGACCGGCGTCACCAACGGTCTGGTCATCGTCATGGGCGAGATCACAACCACCTCTTACGTCGACGTGCCCAAGATAGTCCGCGACACGCTGGCAAGGGCCGGGTACACCAACTCGGACTACGGCATCGATGCCAAAAGCTGCGGAGTGACGGTCTCCATTCAGGAACAGTCCAGAGACATTAGCGAAGGTGTTACCACCGCCCTGGAGCAGCGTGGAGGCGCGGCAGAGGAAGCCATGCTGCAGACTGGCGCCGGCGACCAAGGGATGATGGTTGGTTTCGCCTGTAACGAGACCCCAGAATTGATGCCCCTTACTGTCAGTCTCTCCCAGCGTTTGGTCGAACGACTGGCCATGGTCCGGAAAGAAGGCATCCTGTCCTACCTCCGGCCCGATGGCAAGTCCCAGGTGACCGTTGAGTACCGACATGGCGTGGCCGCCCGGGTGGATACCGTGGTCATCAGCGCCCAGCACGACCCGGACGTTAGCAACGAGCAGATCGAAGAGGACATCACTGAACACGTCATTAAGCACATTGTCCCTGCTAATTTGCTCGACTCTGATACCAAAATATTCGTGAACCCCAGCGGGCGGTTCGTTATCGGCGGCCCCGCCGGCGACAGCGGACTGACCGGCCGGAAAATATTGGTCGACACCTACGGCGGCATCGCCCGTCACGGCGGCGGCGCATTCTCCGGCAAGGACCCGACCAAGGTTGACCGCTCGGCGGCATATGCGGCTCGCTACGTAGCCAAGAACCTGGTAGCCGCCGGCTTGGCCGACCGCGCCGAGGTCCTGGTGTCCTACGCCATCGGCGTGGCCACCCCCATCTCGGTGGCGGTTGAGACCTTCGACACCAATAAGGTCGACAGTGAGACGATTCACGCGCTGGTGGCGAAACACTTCGACCTGCGTCCGGCGGCGATCATCCGGGACCTAGACCTTCGCCGGCCCATCTACCAGCCGACGGCCGCCTACGGCCACTTCGGCCGGGAAGGCCTCAACCTGAGCTGGGAGCGCACGGACAAGGCAGATGCGCTGCGTAAAGACGCAGGGTTATAACCTCCAGACATTAATCCCGTCCAATACCAGCCAACATCGCCATTTTGGGGCCTTTGGGGACTCGACCAAAGGCCCCATTTTTTTTTATGCTGTTAGCAAGCGGCGCATGGGGCACGCGCCGGGGAGGCACAGGTTTGACAGAAATAAGATTCGGGACTGACGGCTGGCGGGCTCTGATCGCCGAAGAGTTCACATTCGAGAACGTGGCTCGTTGCGCCCAAGGGCTATCGGACCACTTGAAGGCGGTCGGCACTGCCCGCCAGGGGCTGGTCGTTGGTTACGACACCAGGTTCCTGTCCCCTGAGTTCGCCGAAACCGTGGCAGCGGTGTGCTCCGGCCAGGGGATCAAGGTCTTTCTGGCCAACAGGCCCGCCCCTACTCCGGTGCTCAGCTACAACGTTCTGCATCACCAAGCTGCGGGCGCGGCGATCATCACCGCCAGTCACAATCCCGCCCAGTGGAACGGGTTCAAGTTCAAGCCTGAGTACGCTGGCAGCGCCACCCAGGAGATAACAGACCGGCTTGAGGAATCCATCGCCCGGATTCCAACAGCGGCGCCCTATAGTGTCGCGGAGGGCCGAAATAGCGGCCTTATTGTAGACCTGGACCCATCTCCGCCGTATCTGGACCGCATCGCCTCTCTGGTGGACCTGGAGGCCGTCAAGGGGGCTGGTCTCGACGTGGTCGTGGATTCCATGCATGGCGCCGGTGGAGGGTACCTGCCCGCCATCTTGTCGGGAGGAAAGACCACTGTCAGAGAGCTCCACGGCGACCGTAACCCGGCCTTTCCTGGTATGGAGCAGCCCGAGCCGATCGCTCACAACCTGACCGAGATTTCCTCTCTCATCGCCAAAGAGGGCGCTTCGGTGGGAATCGCCCTGGACGGCGATGCAGACCGGGTTGGGATCATTGACGAGCAGGGCCAGTTCGTCACCACTCTGGACACCTTCTCGATACTTGCTCAATACCTGTTGGACCAGAAGAATCAACGGGGCGCGCTGGTCAAAGGCGTGACATCTTCCATCGCCCTCAACAAACTTGGGGAGGCCTACGGCGTGGACGTCCACGAGATGCGGGTGGGCTTCAAGAACATTGGCCCCAAGATGACCGAGGTGGACGCTCTGATGGCCGGGGAGGAGAGTGGAGGGTTCGCTTTCCGGGGGCACATCCCCGAGCGCGACGGGATCCTCAGCGGGTTGTATTTCCTGGAGTACATGGCCAAAACCGGCGACAGCCCCACCCAATTGCTGCAAAGACTGATCGACAAAGTCGGTCCCCATTCTTATCACCGGCGGGACATCGTATTCCAGCCAGCCGGCCGGGAGCGGATCCTTCAAAAGTTGAACAGCCCCGATTTAGCCGAGATTGCCGGCGTTAAGATACTCGATACAGATTCGATCGACGGCAGAAGGTTCCACGTCGATGACGGTTGGCTGGCGGTGCGGTTCTCCGGCACCGAGCCGCTGCTTCGCATCTACGCCGAAGCCGCCACCCCGGATTTGGTGTCCAGGCTCTTGGATGGAGCTATGGAGTACCTGGGGGTTTAGACGGTTCGCCACATTGGGAAAAATCCCATCCACATCGCGAGGAGGAAGGTAAGTATGGGGGCGGTCCATCTCGCGGGCAGAACGTTCGACCACCCCAGTCTTATGAAATCAAAAAGGCCCCGGAATTTTCTGGGGCCTTTGTGGGTTTTGTTAAATGCTAGGTCTCTACCGTTTGGTGTACTGGGGCGCTCGGCGGGCCCGCTTTAGACCGTATTTCTTGCTCTCTTTGATGCGGGCGTCCCGGGTGATAAGACCGGCCCGGCGCAGGGCCGGTTTGAGATTGGCGTCGAAGACAACCAATGCTCTGGCGATGCCATGCCGGATGGCTTCCGCCTGGGAGTTCACTCCGCCACCGGTGACTTTGACCACCACGCGGAACTTGTTAACAGTGTCGCTGACGCGGAATGCTTCACTGATCGTACGCTGCCACGGGGCCCAGTTGAAGAACTCGTCCATGGGCTTGCCGTTGACCAGAACGGGGCCACCGGTGTCCAGGTAGAGACGAACTCTGGCGATGGAAGTCTTGCGCTTACCCGTGCCGTAATAATAGGTCTGGTTGGCTTCTGCTTGTACCAAGGTAAGTTCTATCCTCCATTCAATACGGGGTTTTCGGCCGCTACGGGGTGCCCGGTTACCTGGGCCTGGTGGGGATGATCCGGGCCGCTATAGACTTTGAGCCGGCGCAGCATCTGCCTTCCCATGTGGTTCTTGGGCAGCATACCCTTAACCGCCAACTCCAAAACTCGTTCGGGCCGGGACTCCATTAACTCCCTGAGCCGGAAGGTCTTGAGGTTCCCTACGTACCCGCTATGCCTGTAATACATCTTCTGGTCCAACTTCCTGCCGGTAACCCGCAGGTCGGATGCGTTGGTCACGACCACGAAGTCGCCCGTGAGAACGTGGGGGGCATAGCTTGCCTTGTCTTTGCCCTGAAGGGCGATGGCGATGTTTCGTGCCAATCGGCCCAGAGTTTGACCTTGAGCGTCAATGACCCGCCACCTTTCGGGGGTCTCGCCAGGCTTGGCAAAGTATGTGCTAGTTCTTTTCATAGTTTAATAATCCGGGTTTAATAATCCGGTCGTGTTATTCCAGTGGCCGGCCCGAGATTTGTGGAACCCAGATATTTTACACTAATTAGACACAGCCCGTGGGCAGGAAGCAGGGGAGTCCCAGCTACAGCGCCCGCCAGCGCCTGCGTCACCCGTTCCACAGGATATTTCCCTCTCCCTATCTCTGTCAGTATTCCGTTGGCCTTCCTTATCTGTTGTTTCAAGAAACCGTTGGCTTCACACTCGATTACGATGTTGTCCTCGAAACTTGCCACCTCCCAATGCATCACTTCCCTAACCGCGCTGCGGTCTTTGGGGTGGCCGGCGGCCAGCGCCCGGAAATCGTTGACCCCCACCAAGAGTTGGGCTGCCTCCGCCATCTTGCCTACATCCAGACTCTCCCGGATCCAGAGGTGTGTGCACCGGCGCAACGGCGAGGGCGCAGGCCTGTTCAATATGCTGTATTGGTAGGTCCTGCTCCGGGCGCATCGCCTGGAATCAAATCCTGGGTCAACCCGGTAGGCTTCAAGGACGTTGATATCCTTGGGGAGATGATAGTTCAACGCGGGTGGGAATCTTTCCAAGGGATGCTGGGTGCTGGTGCGGAAGTCGACTACTTGTCCCCTGGCGTGGGCCCCAGAATCGGTTCGGCTGGCGCCCCTGATCCTGGTGTCTTGACCCGTGAACCGGGCCAAGGCTTTTTCCAACTCACCCTGAATGGTTGGGTGGCCGGCTTGTAGTTGGAAACCGGCGTAGTTTGTTCCTTGGTATTCGACCAGAAGGGCGGCTCGCCAAAGCTGACCGCTTGTTCCTCTCGCTGGCTCGCTGTCTGACTTATCGACTCTGCTGTCTTCTATTTAACTTTTACCTCTAATACCTGCTCGGTTAGACGAGCTCGATTATTGCCATTTGGGCTGCGTCGCCGTTGCGCGGTCCCAACTTCATGATTCTGGTATAACCGCCAGCGCGGTCGGCGTACCGGACGGCCACGTCGTCGAACACTTTTTTGACCACGCGAGTGTTGGGCACTTGAGCCAGAGCCAAACGGCGGTGATGCAGATTTCCCTTCTTGCCGTGGGTAATCAGTTTCTCCGCCATCACTCGGGTCTCTTTGGCTTTGGCCAGTGTGGTCGTGATTCGTTCGTGGGTGATAAGTTCCGAGACCAGGCCCCGCAATAATGCGACTCGTTGGTCCCGATACCGGCTTAGTTTCCTACCGGCAACTCTGTGGGATGCCATGGTTAGTCTTCGTCCTCGTCTAGGTAATCGTCGTCGTCTTGCGTGTCTTCGTCCGTGTCTTCGCAGGTTTCTTCGATGGACATACCGGGCGCGCCCGCAGGCGAGTCGGAGTCCAATTCTTCGCCCATGAGTTCGCCCAAGTCCTCGGGAGAGATATCGCCCACAATGCCCGTGGCGCTACCCGGCATATCGGTAATACCGTGTTCAACAAGTTTTTCTTTCAATTCGTCCAGAGATTTCTCGCCGAAATTACGGATCTTGAGCAATTCGTCGTCGGACATATCCAGGACTTCGCCCACCTTGGAGATGTGGGACCGCTTTAGGCAATTAAGGGTCCGCGGAGAGAGCTCCAGCCTTTCGATGGGCATCTGGATCAGAGCTAGGTCATATATTATGGGTTTCGGAGCGGTCGAATCATGATCTTCGTCAATTTTAGTGAACAGGAAGAAATGGTTCACCAGTTTGTCCGCAGCCCGCTGAATCGCATCGACCGCTTTGATGGTCCCGTCGGTCCACACCTCCATCACCAAGCGCTCATAGTCGGTGACTTGGCCGACCCTGGTGCGCTCAACGTTATAATTGACTTTACGCACTGGGCTGAACACGGCGTCCACGGGCAGAACGCCGACCGGCTGGGTGGAGACGCTATCTCCCTGGGCTGCGGTTTGGTAGCCCAGGCCCTGTTCGACGTTGAACTCCATGGAAAGATGGGCATCGTGGGAGTCTAGAGTCGCCAGATGCAACTCGGGATTGACAATCTCAAAGTCGCTCGACGTGGAGATATCCCCCGCGCACACCCGGCCCTCACCCTTGACGTCCAGGCGCATCTTTCCGGCCCGATCCGATTGGGACCGAATCCGGATACGCTTGACGTTGAGGAGGAGTTCCATGACTTCCTCTTTAACCCCGGGTACCGCGGCGTACTCGTGGACAACGTCTTCAATCTTTACCCACGTGATGGCGCTGCCGTTGGTCGAGCTGAGCAAGATCCTTCGGAGGGGGTTTCCGATCGTCAGCCCGAAACCTCGCGGCAGGGGCTCAACGGCGACCTTGCCGTAGGTATCTTCTGATTCAATTATCCGGATCGCGGGATTTAGCGTTTCCGCACCGGCCTCCGGCGTGCCCGGAGTTAGAACTATGTTGTCCAACATGGACAATTTACCTCGAGTAAAACTCTACTATTAACCTGGAATCTATGATTGCCTGAAGGTCTTCATCTGCGGGCAGCGACACGACAGTGCCGGTCATCTCCCCCTGATCCAGATTCAACCAAGCGGGAACGGGCCTTTTTGGTACACCGTCAATGCGAGCCGCATAAAAGTCGGTCCCTTTCACCGATTCCTTCCATGAAATCACATCTCCCGGCTTGACCAGATAGGAGGGGACGTCCGTCTTCGTGCCATTTACCCTGAAATGGCCGTGGAGGACAATCTGACGTCCCTGCTTTCGGGAGTCCGAGAAACCCAGTTGGAAGACCACATTGTCCAGACGGCGCTCCAGCGTACGGAGCAGGTTCATGCCGGTCACGCCGGGCGTGTTGAACGCTTCCGTCATATAGCGGCGAAACTGGCCTTCTAATACACCGTATATGTATTTGGCTTTCTGTTTCTCCAAAAGGTGCACGGCATAGTCGGTGGGCCTTCTGCGGCGCCGTGATACGTCGCCGGGCGGGTTCCGCCGCTTCTCGAATGCGCACCGGGGCGTGAAACACTTATCGCCCTTTAGAAATAGCTTTTCGCCGGACCGCCGGCAGAGGCGGCAGGAGGGTCCTGTATATCTTCCCATAGGATTGGAGCTACACTCTCCTTCGTTTTGGTGGGCGGCACCCGTTGTGGGGGATGGGTGTCACATCCCTGATACTAGTCACAAATAATCCCGCGCCCTGCAAAGACCGGATGGCGGCCTCTCGTCCTGCGCCTGGCCCCTTGATGAGCACATCCACCTGGCGCAGACCGGAGTCCATGCCCTTGCGGGCTGCCTGTTCCGCGGCGCGCTGGGCGGCAAATGCGGTGCCTTTCCGGGAGCCCTTGAAACCCACGGTCCCGGCGCTGGCCGAGGAGATCACGTTGCCTTGGGGGTCGGTGAGGCTCACCAGGGTATTATTAAACGTGGAGTAAATAAACGCCTTTCCTTGAGGTACTGAGCGGCGCTCGCGGCGTCTGGTCCTGGGTCTGGCCATAGGTTTTTCTCACTCTACGGGAATGGATTACTTCTTGCCGCCGGTGCGCCTGCCGCGGCCGGCAACGGTGCGGCGGGGGCCCTTGCGGGTACGGGCGTTGGTCTTGGTCCTCTGGCCTGCCACGGGCAGGTTTCTACGGTGGCGGTTGCCCCGGTATGAACCAATCTCAATCAGCCGGCGTATGTTCTGGTTGACTTCCCGGCGCAGGTCTCCTTCAGAGATGTAATCACGGTCTACCAACTCCCTGATGCGGTCGACCTGCTCCTCGGTCAGCTCATTCATGCGCGGGGGAATGACCGGGTCGAGCTCGGCCTTGATCAGTATCTCTTCGGCGATCTTGGGGCCGATGCCATAGATGCTGCGCAGTGCCACGTGAGCCCGCTTCCGGTCGGGAACGTCTACTCCAGCGATACGGACCATTCCAGGCCTCCTCTAATCGATCTTGTTAGCATGATAATGCTATTGATTTAGCCCTGGCGCTGCGAGTGCCTGGGATTAGAACAGATTATTCTGACCACTCCCTTGCGTTTAATCACACGGCAGCTATTGCACCTGGGTTTAACCGATGCTGATACTTTCATAAATTACGCCCTTAGGCACAACGTACGCCCTTAATCTACTTGAAGCGGTAGGTAATTCGGCCTCGGGTCAAGTCGTATGGAGAAAGCTCCACCAACACCCGATCGCCGGGCAACACCCGGATAAAGTGCATCCGGATCTTGCCGGACACATGGGCCAAGACCTCATGGTCGTTGGGCAACTCCACGCGGAACATACCGTTGGGCAGGGCCTCCTTTACGCTGGCCTCCACCTCGATCGCCTGTTTCTTTGCCATAAGTCCCCTTTCTTTCGAATTTGGGCCCGCTCCGGTCCTTCCCCTGTTCCAGTCCTTCCGCCGTTCCGGTCGTTCCACGGAAGGAGGGCCTAGCCGGCCGTTGGCCGCGACTAGCTGTGGACGGTTAGAATCTCCGGTCCGTCTTTGGTTATGGCTATCGAATGTTCGAAGTGGGCCGAAAGTTCGCCGTCCGCGGTGATCACGGTCCACTCGTCGTCTAATATCTTAGTATGCCAATCGCCCATATTGAACATGGGTTCGATGGCTATACACATGCCAACTCGGAGCAGAGGGCCCATGCCCGCCTGTCCGTAGTTGGGCACTTGAGGGTCCTCGTGTAAGAACCTCCCAACGCCGTGCCCTACAAACTCCCGCACAACGCCATAGCCCCGGCTCTCACCGTAGCTTTGCACCGCTGCGCCAATATCGCCCACCCGGCCTCCGGGCTGGGCGGCTTTGATGCCCTCTTCCAGGCTGATACGGGTGTGATCCATCAAGGCGGTGGCCTCCGGTGACACCTCGCCCACAGCCATTGATACTGCGGCGTCGCCGATCATGCCTTCAATGGTCGCGCCCACGTCGACTTTGACGATATCGCCCTCCTTGAGCACCCGTTTTCCGGGTATCCCATGGACGATCTCTTCGTTCACCGACGTACAGATACTGGCAGGGAACCCACGGTACCCCATGAAGGTGGGTTTGGCGCCCCGCCGGGTAATCTCTTTGTAGGCAATAGCGTCCAGGTCCTTGGTGGTCATCCCGGGCTCCACCGAGGCCTTCAACAGGTCGATAACTGCGCCTACAACGGCGCCGGCAAGACGCATCGAAGCTAGCTCTTGAGGGGACTTAATTGTAATCCCCCCTGAGTAGGTGGACGCTGAATTGGAGGCGGTATCAACTTTTCGGCCGCGATTCACTTTGTCTATTCTACTCCCGATTAATTGCCTTGGGAACCCAATGAATGATAGCTACTGCGTGGCCGTAACACACGGGCTAGTCCCGATGGCCGCCATAACTTGTTTGTTGACTTCCTCAATAGTTTGGTCGCCGGGGATGTCTATTAGGACTCCCCGTTCCCGGTAGAAGCCGAGGACCGGTATAGTTTCGTCGAAATAGACCTCAATCCGCTTCTTGACCGCTTCTGGATTATCGTCGTCCCGTTGGTAAAGGTCCCCACCACAATGGCCGCATTTCTTGGTGGAGATATCCTCGCCTTCGCCGACCGCATTGGGCGATTGGCAGACCCGGCAGACGAACCTGCCACCCAGCCGGCGCAGCAATTCCGGTTCGGAGACTTCGATATGCACCACCTTGTCCAAGTTTCGGGATCTGCCAACTAACGCCTTCTCAAGTTGCTGGGCCTGATAGGGGTTCCTGGGAAACCCATCAAGGATGAACCCTTCGTCTTTGTGAAGAGACATCACCGCGTCCAAAACGATGTCAACGGTCACGTCGTCGGGGACTAATTCCCCTTTGTTCATGTATTCACTTGCTTGCAAACCCAGAGGGGTCTGGTTTCTCAGGTGATGACGGAACAGGTCGCCCGAGCTAATGTGGGAAATTTTCAACTGGTCCTTCAGGAGTTGGGCTTGGGTGCCCTTTCCGGCGCCAGGAGGGCCGAATAATACCAATCTCACTCCCTGGGGCATGTTATCTCAGGAATCCTTCATAATTACGCATCATCAACTGCGCCTCAAGTTGGCGCAAGGTATCCAGGCCGACACCAACCATGATCAGCAGACTGGTGCTGCTGAGAGAGATGGCTTGAACGTCGGTTATGAGCGACGCGATATAGGGCATAATCGCAATCGTGCCCAGGAAGAGAGCTCCACCCAGGGTGATGCGGACAATCACACGGTTGAGATAGTCCTGGGTGGGTTTGCCAGGCCTGATGCCCAGCACAAACCCCCCGTTCTTCTGGAGATTCTCGGCAAGTTGCTGTTGGTTGAACACTACCAGCGTATAGAAAAAGGTGAACATAACGACCAATACGAAGACCATCACCCAGTAGAGCGGGGATGTGGGTATCAACAGGTCCGCGAAGAAATTGGCCACGTCGCCAACCCAACTTGTATTGGTAGCGAAGTAGGTCGCGATTGTGCCGGGCAAAATCACGATGGAAAAAGCAAATATCAAGGGAATCATACCCGCCGAATTTATGCGCAATGGTAGATAGGTCGCCCCACTTTGCCGGTACATTCTACCGCCCCTGAATATGCTGCGGCCGTACTGGACCGGTATGCGCCGGTGGGCCTCGTTGAACATCACGATGCAGGCGATGATAAGTACGCCGATAATGGCGAAGAAGCCGATGCCGAGCACGTTGTCCCGGTCCAAGAAGCCTTGAGTCAGCAGCCTGGGGAACCCGGCCACGATTCCAGCGAAGATTATCAAGGAGATGCCGTTTCCGATGCCCCGCTCGGTGATCAATTCGCCCAGCCAGACCAGGAACATCGTCCCAGCGGCGATGGAGAACAGGGCTGCGACTGTGGGCAGGAGGGCGTCGCCGGAGAACCCGACATCGGCTATGACGCTGCTCTGCTCCAAAAGCACCAATTGGCCGTAGCCTTGAGCAAAAGCAATGGGAATGGTAATCCAGTGTGTGATTCGGTTCATCTTGGCCCGGCCCGCCTCCCCTTCACGTGCCATGTCCTGCAGTGAAGGGATAACCGGAGTGAGCAACTGGATGATGATGGACGAGGTAATATAAGGGAAAACGCCCAGGGCCACGATGCTCATGCGGCTTAGGGCTCCGCCGCTGAACAGGTCCAAGAAGCCAAGGAGCTCGTTGTTGCGGAAGAGGTTGTCCAGCGCTACCTGGTCGATACCCGGGAGGGGGATGTGCGCAATGAACCGGTACAAGGCCAAGATGGCCAGGGTGAACAGGATCTTGGCGCGCAGGTCGGGAAGGCTGAAGGCATCGATGGCCGCCTGAATCAGCTTGGGAAATCTGCCAGTCTGGACCTCACCGGAAATCATCTAGCCGGAATCTCCTCCGCAGTTCCCTTTGCGGCTTCAATCTTTTCTTTGGCGGAACGGGTGAATTTGGCCGCCACCACGGTCACGGCCTTATTGATCTCCCCATCGCCGACGATCTTCACTGGCAATTTGAGGTTCCGAAGGTAGCCCAGTTCCAGCAGGAGTTCCGGGGTGATCCGCTCACCTTCGTCAAATCGATCAAGAGTCTCCAATTTGACCAAGGAGTAATATGTTTTGAATTTGTTGTGGAAGCCCCGCTTCATGGGCAGCCCTTTGATCAAGGGCAATTGACCGCCCTCGAACCATATGGACGGTCCGCCTCCGGAGCGGGATTTTTGGCCCTTCATTCCCCGGCCTGCGGTGCTTCCCTGGCCTGCCGCGTCGCCGCGTCCGACCCGTTTTCTGTTTTTCCTGGCCCCCTTGGCCGGGGCCAGTTGATGTTCCATCATTGGGCGTGCCTCATTTGAGCTATTACACCCTTCAGTTTGATTGTAGCCCCGTCTGGGCCGGCAGAAAACGGTATTGCGGTTGCCGCAATGCCGGTTTGGCGGCATTCTTGCTTGCGTTCCGGCAGGCGCCGCCCAGCCCTGTGAGGTGAATTAGACCTCTTCCACCATCACAAGGTGGCTGACTTTGTTGACCATGCCGCGGATGGTCGGCGAGTCTTGATGGACCACGGTATGGTGCAGGCGCCGCAGTCCCAGCGACTTGATGATCCGACGCTGGTTCTGCGGGCGGCCGATGCCGCTTCTGGTCCAAGTAATCTTTATTTCTGCCATAAAATTTTAACCAGGCCTTCCGGATAGGGCGTCCGGCATTTGTGCTTTATTAGGGTTCTCGTCGAACCGTTTATCCGGTAGGCCGTTCAGCCATTAGGGTTTCCAGATTCGATTCATCCACGGGCTGCTCTACGGGTTGTTCCTTTGATGGAATCGGCCGGCCCAGGCGGCGGGCCAACTCAAGATCGGGGTCCTTCAACTGCCGTATTGCTTCGATAGTGGCGTAGACAATGTTGATGGGATTCCGGGAGCCCAAGGACTTTCCGACGACATCTTTCACGCCGCCAAGTTCCAGGATGGCCCGCATTGCGCCGGCGGCGATGACTCCGGTTCCCTCGCGGGCCGGCTTGATCATCACGATGGTGGCGCCCTTCTTGACCGTGATCTGTTGGGGAATGGTGGCGCCGCGAAGAGGGATCGTGACCACGTCTCGCCGGGCGACGGCATTGCCTTTTCTGACTGCGTCGGGGATGACCAATGCCTTTCCCAGGCCGACACCCACCTGACCTTGCCCGTCTCCCACCACGACCAACGCATTGAAACGGAGGCGGCGGCCTCCCTTCACCACCTTGGCGATACGGCGGGTATAGACGACCCTTTCGGAGAATCCTCCGGTGTCCTCTTCCCGGCCCCGGCCTCGGTCGCGATCTCGATCTCGGCCGCGGTCTCTGTCTCGGTCGGAAAAGGGCCTGTTAGGGGCTTGTACCATTAGCGGGTTAGACCTCCCAGTCTCAGCGGTAATTTGAATCCGATTCTAGAAATTGAGCCCGGCTTCCCGGGTTGCTTCGGCCAGGGCCTTGACCCTGCCGTGGTACTTGCATCCACCGCGGTCGAACACCACCTGGGTAATACCTTCGGCGATTGCCCGTTCCGCCACCAATTTACCGACCGCGGTTGAAGCACTCATCTTGGGAGTGATAGGACCGCCGGCCTCTTTTACCGCGTCTACGCTCGAAGCCGCCGCTATTGTGTGGCCAGTGGTGTCGTCGATCACCTGGGCATAGATATGATGCAGGCTACGGAACACTGATAGCCTGGGCCGGTCCGGCGTTCCGATGACCTTGTTCCGCAGCCTAATATGCCGTATTTTTCTCAGATGTTTTGCATTTCGATCTTTTGGCATGTTTTCTTTTGATGTATCACCCGGCTGGTTCTGGGGCCGTTAAGCCTTTCTAGCCGCCGCCTTTCCTGGTTTGAAGTGAAGGACTTCGTCGGAGTATCTGATCCCCTTTTCCTTATAGGCGTTGGGCGGGCGGACTCGCCTGACCTGGGCTGCGAGTTGGCCGACTTTCTGCTTGTCGATACCGCGGACGTGGACTCTGTTGGCGCCTTCCACTTCCATAGTTACCCCTTCTATGGGGTGGATCTCCACCTGATGGCTAAAGCCAACGTTGAGGACGATCCCGTTGCCGGCTTCGGCTACTCTGTAGCCCACACCCATTATCTCCAGGGACTTCGTAAACCCGTCAGATACGCCGGTCACTGCGTTGGCAATCAAACTGCGGGTAAGGCCGTGCAGGGAATGGTGGAACTTATTGTCCGATTGCCGTTCCACCACCACCTCGCCGTTCTCGACTTTAACGAGGACTTCGGGATGGTATTTCTGTTCTAGGGTACCCCTGGGCCCGGTGACCTTGACCCCGCCATATTGGACCTCGACCTGGACTCCGCCGGGCAGGGGTATTGGCTTCCGGCCAATGCGGGAGAGTGTTTTTTCTTGTTTCTTCTCGTTCACGGCCGAATCACCAGATATAACAGATTAGTTCTCCGCCGACGCCTTCCCGCCAGGCCTTGCGCCCGGCCATAACGCCTTTGGAGGTGGATACGATGGCCACACCGAGGCCCCCATAGACCCTGGGTATTTCTCCCCTGCCCACGTAGACCCTCAGTCCAGGTCTGCTGACGCGCTTGAGGCCGGAGATTGCCGGTTGCCTTCCCTCGCGATATATCAGGTGTAGCCGCAGGGTGGGGTGAGCTTGGGCCCGGGGCATGTCGAAGTCCCGGATGAATCCCTCGTCTTTGAGAATTTTGGCAAGGGCCAATTTCATTTTGGAGTGTGGAAGAGTGACGGAATCGTGACGCACCTGTACGGCGTTACGAATCCTGGTCAGCATGTCCGCAATTGGGTCGGTTACCGGCATTTTAGGTTTATCTCCCCTCTCAGCCTGAGGTTTTCATCCATCGTTTTCCAGCTTGGAAACTGCTTTGCCGAACTCTCCGCCGCACTACAAACTCGCCTTGCGCACGCCGGGCAGTTCGCCGTTTAGGGCCAACTCGCGGAAACAGATGCGGCAGATTCCAGCGTACCTGATGTAGGCCCGCGGACGGGCGCAACGTTGGCAACGGTTGTAGCCCCGGACCTTGAATTTGGGCTTCTTGAGCCACTTTTGAATCAGGGAAGTCTTCGCCACTTCGCCTCCGTTATGCCTCAGCCGTATCCGTGGCTGTGTCTCTAATAAATGGCATGCCGTACAGTTCCAGGAGGCGGATGGCCTCGGCATCATTCTTGGCCGTGGTGGTGATGGTCACCTGCAGCCCACGTATCTTGTCAATCTGGTTGTAATCGATCTCCGGGAAGATAATCTGCTCTCGGATACCGATCGAGAAATTACCGCGCCCGTCCAACCCTCGTCTGGCTAGGCCTCGGAAGTCCCGGATACGGGGCAAA
This sequence comes from SAR202 cluster bacterium Io17-Chloro-G6, assembly GCA_002816585.1. Next base: position 29,243 of record MUCT01000041.1, read on the forward strand.
GCGGTATTTACCAACCGGTCTAAGAAATGATACATCCGGGCGCCTCTAAGGGTAACCGCGGTGCCGATTGCGTTGCCTTCCCTGATTTTGAAACCGGCGATTGACCGCCGGGCCCGGGTGATGATTGGCTTTTGACCACTGATCACCGTTAGGTCTTGACCGGCGGCCTCCATGGCCCGTCCGTTGGTCAGAGCTTCACCTACACCGATGTTCAGAACGATCTTCTGCAACCTTGGAACTTCCATTGGGTTCCCGTAGTTGAACTCCCGCATCATCGCGGGAACGATCTCATTCTTGAATTGGTCATAGAGACGGGGTGGAGGCGGTGGCTCAGTGGGCGGTTCCAGTTCGGCTACGGCTGCTCCGCCGCGGCCTGCCCGGCCACCGGCACGCTCACGCCGTCCACGGCGTGGAGCTTCCTGCTGCTCCTCGGCTTCGGCTGCGGTTTCGCCGGCTTCTTGACCGGCAGCCCCATTGGCCGCAGCGACATCGCCCGAGGTCTCTTCCGACTCGTTCAAATCCTCTGGTTGTTGTGTCTCTTCATCGAGCATCGTCGATAACTTCCTGACATTTGATACAACTGCGCACCCTGGCTCCAGTATCCAAGAATGTGGTCTTGGGCTTGGTTGGCTCATTGCACTTGTTGCAGATTAAAACCACATTCGATTCGTGGATCGGCGCCTCTTTTTGGATCCGTCCCGATTGTCTCACTCCGGGCTGCGCTTTCATGTGCCGGGTAACCAAGTTTACACCTTCAACAACCACCCGGTCTCCTTCTGGGAATCGCCGCTCAACCCGGCCGGTCTTGCCCTTTTCTTTGCCGGCGATGACCAGCACATTATCTCCGGTGCGGATTCTCACTAGACCACCTCTGGCGCAAGGGATACGATGCGCATGAAGCCCTTGTCTCTCAATTCTCGCGCCACCGGACCAAAGATGCGGGTGCCCCTGGGGAGTTGGTCGTCGGCGATGAGCACCGCTGCGTTGTCATCGAACTTGATGTACGTTCCGTCAGGACGGCGGCGAGGTTGGGCTTGGCGGATTACAACAGCCTTTACTATCTCGCCCTTGCGGACCGGTGAGTTGGGAGCGGCTTCTCTTACGTTGCAGACAATGACATCTCCAACGTGGGCGTATTTTCGCTTGCTGCTACCCGGAATATTAATGAGGCGTATTATCTTGGCCCCACTATTGTCGGCCACCGTCAGCCGGGTATAGGTCTGAATCATTTCTCTTCTTCCTGTTGATCCGGCACATCGCCGCCCGCTTCATCTTCGGGTTCGGGCGCTTCTTCGGCCGTAGGCTCTTCTTCCGCCTCAGGTTCTTCTCTTATAGAATCCTCTGGCGCGGCAGGTTCTTCATCGGCCGCCTCTTCTTCTACTGACTCTTCTTGTACCTCGGGTTCGTCTTCGGCAGTTTCCGATTCAGTTTCAGCGGCTTCTGCCCGGGCTTCAGCCGCCAGGATGCGCGGTTGGGTGATCTCTGGGGCGACATCGGTTTCCAAGTCGATGGGACGGATTTCAGCTACCTGCCTGCGGTTCAAGATTGCCAAGAGGCGCCAGTGCTTGTTCTTGGAGATTGGCCTGGTCTCTTCGATGCGGACAGTATCGCCCAGCCGGCATTGGTTCTCGGGGTCATGGACGTAGAAGCGGGCCACCCGGCGCACCTGTTTCCGGTATAGCCGGTGCCGCTGTTTCCAGATCATTTCCACAATTGCGGTTTTATCCTGATTGGTCCGCACGACATCGCCGACACGGACCTTGCGCATGGTTCTTACCACTAGCCAGCCTCCTGAATCTGCCGCTCTCTGATGACTGTCTGGAGTCTGGCGATCGTTTTTTTGACCTCTTTTGGTTCGTTGGTGTCCGTCAGTTGGTTGGTCGCGGCGCGAAACCGAAGGTTCATCAATTCGCGGCCGGATTTGGTCAACTCCTCGTGCAACTGGTCGTTGCTGAGTTCTCTTATCTCGTGGGTGCGCATGTTAAACCAATCCGTTGGCCACCGCGGCGGCCAACCGGTCTCTAACGACAGTCTTGGTTGGGATGGGCAGCTTGCGGGAGGCCAAACGCAGGGCCTGGACCGCTTCGTCTTGTGGCACGCCGGCCACCTCAAACATTATCTTGCCCGGCTTTACCACCGCCACCCAATAGTCCACGGCGGCCTTTCCGCCGCCCATCCGGGTTTCGGCGGCTTTCTTACTGACCGACTTGTCCGGGAAGACGCGTACCCAGACCTGTCCGCCGCGCTTCAGATGCCGGGTCATGGCGACACGGGCGGCCTCGATTTGGCGGGCAGTGATCCATGAGGCTTCCATGGCCTTGAGACCGACTTCCCCAAAAGAAACGGAGCTTCCAGTGGTGGCGGCTCCCCGCATCTTGCCACGGAAATGTTTCCTAAATTTTGTCCGCTTTGGCTGCAGCATAGATTGCTCCTAGTCCGGTCCCTATTCCGGGTTTTCCAGGTCGACGGCTTCCAATGCTTCCTCGATATCCTCGGCCTGGACAGTAACTTCAATGTTTTCCAATTCCTCAACCTCATCCGGCCGGGGAGGAAGTATCTCGCCGTGGTAGACCCAGGTCTTGACGCCGACCTGCCCCATTATCGTGTGGGCTTCGGCCAAGGAGTAGTCGATGTCTGCCCTGAGTGTGTGAAGGGGCACCTGGCCCATCATGAGCTTTTCGACGCGGGCAATTTCAGACCCGGTGATGCGGCCCTTAATGATTATCTTGATGCCTACGGCCCCCGCCTGCATGCACCTTTGGGCAGCTTGGCGCATCGCCCTGCGGTAGGCGACCCGGCGCTCCAACTGGTCGGCCACGTTCCGGGCTACCAGATAAGCATTGGTTTCAGGCTGCTCAATCTCGACGATATTGAGTTGGATCCGGCTCTCCGCAATGGCCTCGAGTTTGGCGCGTAGGCTCTTTACTCGCTCGCCGTCCCGGCCAATCAGGATTCCCGGACGGGCCGAGTGGATGTTGATCACACTATCCTGAGCGCCGCGGTCAATCTCGACCCGGGCGATGCCCGCGTCGGAGAACGCTTTGTACTCATCCTTAATGCTATCGCGCAAGCGCAGGTCCTGGATCACTAGGTCACGGTAGGAGGAGCTATTTGCCGCGTACCAGTGGGCCTTCCAGTCTTTGATGATCCCAAGCCGGAACCCGTAAGGGTGCGTCTTATGCCCCATGCCTAGCTCCTATCTTCATCTTCATCGACTTCCACTATGACGTGGCTGGACCGTTTAATTATCCGGCCGATGCGGCCTCTGGCCCTGGGCCGGAACCGTTTCAACGACTTTGCACCGTCTGCAGATATACGGACGATCCGCAGATTGTCCCGGTTCATCAGCATGTTGTTTTCAGCGTTGGCCGCGGCCGAGGCCACAACTTTGGCCACAGTCTTGGCCCATGGAGACGGCAGCAAGCTCAGACTGTTCAGCGCGTCTTCGACCCGTTGGCCCCTGACTAAGTCCAAAATGGGCTTGAGTCTCTTCTGGGAGGTTCCTAGTTGTTTGGCTACTGCTCTGACCGGCGGCAATCGGTTACCTCACCCGGCTGGTCCGTTCGGACCGAGATACATGTCCACGGTAGGTCCGGGTCGGGGAGAATTCCCCAAGCCGGTGGCCCACCATATTCTCAGTGATAAACACCGGCACATGCCGGCGGCCGTCATGCACTCCGATTGTCAGACCCACCATTTCGGGCATGATCATGGAGGCGCGAGCCCACGTTCGTATAACCGTGTTCGCTCCGGAGCGTTGCACCGCTTCTACGTGCTTCATTAGCTTAGGGTGCACGTATGGTCCCTTTTTTATTGAGCGGGACATCCTACCGTCTCCTGGTTCTGCGCATGATGAATTTGCTGGACGCCTTATTTTTGCGCCTGGTCTTGTAACCCAATGTCGGTTTGCCCCAGGGCGTTTTGGGCCCCGGCATGCCGATGGGAGAACGTCCTTCTCCGCCACCATGAGGATGGTCCACCGGGTTCTTGGCCACCCCGCGTACGTGGGGGCGGCGTCCCAAATGGCGGGATGCGCCCGCTTTGCCCAAACTTTCGTTCTTGTGGTCGGGGTTCGACAACTGACCGACACTGGCCCGGCAGCGAAGCAATATCCGCCGCATCTCGCCCGAGGGCAAGCGTATCAACACATACTCGCCTTCCCGGGACAAGACCTGGGCGCCGGTGCCGGCGCCGCGGACCATCTGGCCACCCCTTCCCGGAGTCAACTCCAGGTTGTGGACCACCGTACCGGTGGGGATGTTATGCAGGGGCAGGCAATTGCCCAAGCTGATCTCGGCATCCGGTCCCGATTGCACGAAGGCCCCCACTTCCAATCCGTGGGGGGCCAGAATATAGCTCTTCTCACCATCAACATAATAAATCAGGGCGATCCGAGTGGTCCGGTTCGGGTCGTACTCGATGGACTTCACCCGGCCCGGTACGCCATCCTTGATCCGTTTGAAGTCGATCTTGCGGTACATGCGCCGCGACCCACCGCCCCGGGCTCGGGAGGTAATGCGGCCACGATTGTTGCGCCCGGCGTGGTTTGCCTTGGCCTCAAGCAGGGATTTCTCCGGTTTTTGGGTGGTGATTTCCTCGAAGGAGGGCCGCACCGCGTTCCGGGTTCCCGGCGTCCTAGGTTTTAAGTTCTTCAACGGCATGGGGAAGTCCTTACAGCCCCTCAATCAGGTTGATGCGGTCGCCCTGTTTCAGCGTGACAATCGCCTTCTTAATGTCCGGTTGCTTGGTGATGCGCGGGCCGTAGCGCTTCATCTTCCCCCGCAACTTGGTGATGTTCACATCCAACACGGTAACGCCAAAGTTCGTCTCAACGGCCTCTTTGACTTCTACCTTGTTGGCCTGGGGAGCGATGTGGAAGGTGTACTTGCCCGACTCCTGGAGGAGGGTACTCTTCTCCGTGATGGTGGGCTTGACGAGCACGCGGTGAATATCCATCTAAGCCTCGTTCTCCGGGGATTCCGCAGGCGGGGTTTCAGTGGAATCAGCTTCGGGCTCAGGCGCCGCGCTTGCGGTGGTCCGCCGGCGACGAGGCCTGGGAGTAGGAGATTCGTCTTCCTCCGGTGTCTCAGCGGTTGCTTCCGGATCAGCGGCCTCAGCGGAGCGGGCGGAGGCCCGGCGGCGAGGCCGGGGAGTAGCAGATTCCTCTTCCGCCGGTGTCTCAGCGGTTGTTTCCGCACCAGCGGCCTCAGCGGAGCGAGGCGAAGCCCGGCGGCGAGGCCGGGAAGTTGACGCTTCTTCTTCCACTAAAGGAGCAGTGTCTTCGATGGCGGGCGCTTCTTCTGTTACGGGTTCGGCAACTGCGGCCCCGTTAGATGCCGCTGGGCTGGCGGCCCATTTGGCGCCACGACGGCCGTGAGGTTCTGCGGCCAGGGTCTCTTCGGCCCACCGGGCGGCTTCCACGGTCATGATCACCAGGTCACGGGCCAATAATTCCTGGGCGTTTAACTGGGCAACCGGAATGGTCCAAATCTTTTGCAGGTTATGGGCTGCCAAGACGACGTCCCGGTCGGAGCCCTTGGTAACCACCAAAGCCGATCCGGTGACGGAGAGATTCGCCAATAGTTGGGCCATGGACTTGGTTTTGCCGTCGATGGTGTCGGTGGAGTCCAAGCAGACCAATCGGTCCTGCCGGGCCTTATCCGAGAGCACGCAACGAAGGGCGTGTCTCTTCATGCGCTTGGGCAGTGCGGCCCGGTAGCTGCGGGGATGAGGGCCGAAGACCACGCCGCCGTGACGCCACTGGGGCGACCTGGTGCTGCCCTGGCGGGCGCGGCCGGTGTGCTTCTGAATCCAAGGTTTACGGCCACCACCTGATACCTGGGCTCTGGTCTTGGTGTCGTGAGTGCCTTGGCGCTTGTTGCCCTGGTAGATGACCATGGCTTGGTGCACCAGGGATGGATTCATGGGCACGTTGAAGACTGCATCGTTTAGTTCGATGCTCTCAAGCAAGTCCCCATTTTGATTTTTTACTGAGATCTGCATCTGTATTTTCTTGTGTTCTCTACGTGCGGCGGAGGCGCGGCTAAACGCCGGTCTTTCTTCTAATGTGAACCAGGCTGTTGGGCGCTCCCGGTATGCCGCCTTTAACTAGTAGTAGATTCCGCTCGGTGTCGACCTCGACAATCTCCAGGCCCTTAACGGTGATCCGGCGGTTGCCCATATGCCCGCTCATTTTCAACCCTTTGTAGACCTTGCCCGGCGTGGTGCCGCCGCCGATGGATCCTGGAGCCCTGGCCCGGTCGGACTGGCCGTGGGTCCGGGGCCCGCCGCCAAAGTTCCAGCGCTTCATCACGCCGGCAAATCCTCGGCCTTTGGAACGGCCTATGACATCTACTTTCTCTCCGGCCTGGAAGATGTCAACGCCGATGGTTTGGCCGACCTCAAATTCGCTGGTGTCGTCGGTGGTTACCTCTCGTAGATACCGGCTAAGACGGCTGTTCTTCAGATGTCCGCTCAATGGCTTATTTCGGCGCTTGACCTCGCCGAACCCCAATTGGACTGCCTCGTAGCCGTCGGTTTCCTTGGTCTTCACTTGAGTGACCACGCAAGGGCCGGCCTCAATGACCGTAACCGGGACCACTCTGCCGTCTTCACGGAAGATCTGGGTCATCCCAATTTTTTTCCCCAGGAATCCCTGGATCATGTTAACTCGCCTTTCCTGCTTTTGATGGCTAGAGCTTTATAGAGATATCGACGCCCGCCGGCAGGTTCAACCTGGTCAGTGAATCGATGGTCTTGGACGTCGGCTCGAGTATGTCAATCAGGCGTTTGTGAGTCCTGATCTCAAAGTGTTCGCGGGAATCTTTATCCACGTGTGGGCCGCGAATCACGCAGAATCTTCGGATGTGGGTCGGTAGCGGCACTGGACCGGCGACGCGTGCCCCGGTCCGCTCGGCCGTCTCCACGATTTGTCCGGTGGAAAGGTCCAGCATCTTATGATCGAAGGCCTTCAAGATGATTCGTACTTTTTGCCGAGTTACCATATACCTGCTTTTTTGTCGTCCGTACTTTAGATTAGGTCCCCTGCCTCGGGAATTACTCGAACTTAACCCGTAACCAATGTTTTGACGATGTGTTCTGGCACGGGCTCGTAATACTTAAATTCCATGGTGTAAGAGGCGCGGCCCTGGCTCAAGGAACGAAGCGCGGTCGTATACGAGAACGTTTCACCCAAGGGCAATAACGCCCGCACCGACTGCAAGTCGTCCTGACCTTCGATGCTCTGGATCTGGGCTCTTCGCGAACCCAGGTCACCGATGACATCGCCAAGGTATTCCCCAGGCGTCACCACTTCCAGGTCGGTGATGGGCTCGAGCAATACAGGTGAACACTTGGGGGTGCCTTCCCTGATGGCCAGCATCCCAGCGCTCCGGAAAGCCATCTCGGAAGAGTCTACGTCGTGGTAGCTTCCGTCGACCAATGATACTTTTAAATCCACAAGAGGATACCCGGCCAGAGGGCCGTTGTCCAGAGCGTCCCTCACGCCTTTCTCGACCGCTGAGATATATTCCCTGGGAATCGCTCCCCTGGTGATGTTGTTTTCAAAGACGATTCCGTCGCCCCGTTCCAGAGGTTCCAGGTCCAATATCACGTGGCCATATTGGCCGTGGCCGCCGGTCTGCCGGACGAACCGGCCTTCAACCTGGCGGGAGCGGGTCAGGGTTTCGCGGTAGGAGACCCGGGGCATGCCAACTTGGGCCTCAACGTTGAACTCGCGGCGCATACGGTCGACCAACACCTCAAGGTGCAGTTCTCCCATGCCAGACATAATGGTTTGGCCCGTCTCGTCGTTCACCTTGACTACGAAGGTGGGATCCTCGTCGGCCAATTTCCGTAATGAGTCCGTCAGCCGGTCCTGATCGGCCTTGGTCGCCGGCTCGATGGCCACCGACACGACCGGTTTGGGGAACTTGGGCGGTTCTAGAATCACCGGCTGGTTCTGGGTCCCGATAGTATCGCCGGTGAAGGTGTTCTTTAGGCCGATGGCGGCGCAGATGTTACCGGCGGTGACCTCTTCCAGTTCTTCCCTGGAGTTGGCGTGCATGCGGAGCAAGCGACCCATACGTTCGCGGCCTTTCTTGGTCACATTGTTTACCACGGCGCCGGCCTGAACCGTGCCCGAATAGACCCGGAGGAACACCAGGCGGCCCACGTAGGGATCGGTGGCCACCTTGAAGGCCAAGGCGGAGAGTGGAGCATTCTCGTCGGGATACCGGAGTTCAGCCTCATCGTTTACTGGGTTGATGCCCTCTACGGGAGGGACGTCGGCGGGTGAGGGTAGGTACCAGACGATGGCGTCCAGCAAAGCGTGGATACCCTTGGCGAACATCGCGCTGCCGCACAGGACAGGCACCAATTTCTGGTCGAGAGTGGCCTGTTTCAAGGCGTTTCTCAGTTCCTCGGGGGCTATATCCTCGCCTTCCAAATATTGAATGAGAAGGTTTTCGTCAGTCTCAACGATCTTCTCAATCATTGCTTGACGGTACTTCTGGAACTGCTCTTGGTACTCGGGCGGCATGTCGACTTCTTCCGGCCGGTCAACGATACCTTCATTTGCTCTGCCCAAGGGGTACATGGTGGCCATTCCGGTGATCAGGTCTATCATCCCGCCGAACTGATCTTCGGCGCCGATGGGCAATTGAATGGGCACGGGATTGCCGTTAAGACGACGACGGATGGACTCGATGGTGCGTTCGTAGCTGGCGCCTGTCCGGTCCATCTTATTGACGAAGCAGATACGGGGCACGTTGTAGGTGTCGGCTTGGCGCCAGACGGTTTCCGACTGGGGCTGAACGCCTGCGACGGCGTCAAGCACGACAATACCGCCATCAAGGACTCGGAGACTGCGCTCTACTTCTGCGGTGAAGTCGACGTGGCCAGGGGTGTCGATGACATTTACCCGGCAGTCGTTCCAGTAGGTGGTGGTTGCCGCGGCGGTGATGGTGATACCCCTTTCTTTTTCTTGGGGCATCCAGTCCATCGCAGTATTGCCAGAGTCTACGCCGCCCGCGCGGTGGATGCGGCCGGTGACGTATAGCACCTGTTCGGTTGTGGTTGTTTTGCCGGCGTCAATGTGGGCGATAAACCCAATATTGCGGATCTTTTCGATCGGGAAACTGACTGCGGTCTTGGCTACCATGAGACTGGGCACTGGATACTTACAATGAAGACTGGGCACTGGGGCCTACAGGGAATTAACTGGTAAGAAAATTACCGTAAGAAAATTACCGGCGGTAGTGCACAAAGGCCCGGTTGGCTTCCGCCATCCGGTGCAATTCCTCCCTTCTACGGACTGCCGACCCTTCGCCACGGGAGGCATCCATTAATTCTTGCGCCAATCCCCGCCGCATCGGCATCCCGTTACGGGACCTGGCCCCTCTGATGAGCCAGCGCATGGCAAGCGCCTCGCTGCGCACCCCACGTAGTTCCGTGGGCACTTGGATGGTGGACCCGCCGACACGCTTGGGCCGGACCTCCACCGCGGGGGTGGCATTCCTTAATGCCTGTTGGAAGACTTCCAGGGGTTCCCTGTTGGACTCTTCCTGAATAATGTCGAATGCGCTATAGGTAATACGCTGGGCGATGGTCTTTTTGCCCTTCAGCATCAACCGGTTTATGAACCTGGCCAACTCCACGTCATTGAAGCGCGGATCGGGCGCGATTATTCTTTTTTCAGCGCGTCGTCTTCTAGACATAGGTCTTCACACCTGCGTTTAGTTCCAACCATGATCCGGGGAAATCGTTAAGGAAGTGGGAGCCGTGGAAACCGGCTAACCGCCGTCCCGGGGCTTGGTTGCCCCGTATTTGCTGCGGCCTCGCCGGCGGTCCGGCACGCCCTCACAGTCGAGAGCGCTGCGGACTACGTGGTATCGTACACCCGGCAGGTCTTTTACGCGGCCGCCTCTAATCAACACCACCGAGTGTTCCTGGAGGTTATGCCCCTCACCGCCGATGTAGGCGGTGACTTCTACTCCGTTGGTCAAGCGGACCCTGGCAATCTTCCGAAGAGCCGAGTTGGGCTTCTTTGGCGTCATGGTTCGCACTTGTATGCAAACACCGCGCCGTTGCGGGCAACCAGGTCCCCATTTCGTCCGATTAGTGAGGGAATTTTGGACCCAATGCATCGCCGGCGCCTTGGTCTTTTTACGGACCGGCTTTCGACCTTTTCTTACTAGTTGGTTCACTGTAGGCATAGGTAATCCCCTCGCAGCAGTCGGCGCGAGATATAACTCTATCAATCGACGCCCGGTATGTCAACACAATTTAGGCGTGAATCACTCTTGATTTGACCCGTTTGTACCTAGCGATGTCCAGTCCGGATTACCCGCAAACATTGGTCCTTCTTGACATCCTCTTCGGTCAACCATAAAGTAGCCCGTGAGTCCACTTTGCCGACCTGAACCCTCGGCGTCACGAACGCCGCCCGGGGTTTTTTAATTTTTACGCCCATGATTCTTCACAATCTCCATCAACAGTTCTTCTCTCACTATGTCCAGTCTCGGATCGACTTATTCTGCAACATCGCGGATGCTGCCCTATGACCTCAGCCAACGACGGCGCCAGGGTGACCATCGTGGGCGTGGGGCCCGGCGACAACGGTTTTTTGACACAGAAGGGGAAACAGGCCATCGAAGAAGCTGATCTGGTCGCTGGTTTCGAGACGGTCTTGAACGTTATCCGCCCATTTGCCAAAAAAGCCGAACTTTGCTCCATGGCCTACCGGAACCAAGAGGAAGTCTTGGATTACGCCGTGGGCCAGGTGAAAGAAGGTAAAAGCCTGGTTGTCTGCGCTTGGGGAGACCTGAACGTCTCGGCCAAAGAACTCCTGGACCGGGTGAGACGCCGGGTTGACCATATGGACCTGGTGCCAGGGATCAGTTCCGTGCAGATCGCCCTATCCCGTTCCGGCATATCCCTAGAACACGTGGTGTTCGTCACTCTGCATGTGCGGGACGGCGCCGGCTCTGCCCTGGAAGAGTTGGTCCACTACCTAAAGGAAGGACGCCGTAGTGTCATTCTTTTGCCGCGGCCCTACGACCTCATGCCGGCGGGCATCGCAGCGGGCGTGATTGAGGCGGGGGTCTCGGGGGAGCACACGATGACCGTTTACCAGCGCCTCACCCACGACGACGAACAGTCCTGGAGCGGCAGCATCGCTGAATGTGCTGCCATCACCACTGAGTTCAGCGACCTTTCTATAATGGTATTCCACCGGCCTGCCTCCGAATAGGCAAGACCGGGCATAATATTTACCGGCCCTCCTCAGGTATTGGGAGAGACCGGGAGGAACCGTCCCAGTTTGATCCTCTTCGTCACCACGGCCGACACCGACCTGCTCACCGCAGACCGCGCCCTGGAGGGCCTCCCGGATGATTTCCACGAATTAAGGGCCTTCAATCCTGCCAATGCGTCCCAGGCCGGTTCGTCCCATGGGGGCCAACAGCAGGATATCCTGGCCGCCGCCGCCGAGGCCGACGTGGTGGTGCTCAGACTTTTGGGGGGAAAACGGGCGATGCCCGAGACCTTCGACCCCCTGGTTCGGCTTTGCCACGAACGAGGTGTGCCGCTCATCGCCTGCCCCGGCCACCAGGAGTGGGACCAAGAGCTCGTCACCGCCTGCAACGTCCCACCCTCCGAACTGGACACCGTCTTCTCATACCTGATCCGGGGCGGTGTGCCCAACTTCCAGAACCTGTTCCTCTTCCTCAGCGACTCCTACCTGGGCTCTGACTACGGCCACGAAGCGCCCGCCGAGGTGCCCTGGGAGGGCGTGTACCACCCCGACGAAGCAGAGGGCATGGATGCCGGCGACTTCATCCGACGCAGGTTCAAACCAGGCCGGCCCAACATTGCGGTTCTCTTCTACCGGGCCCACTGGATGAGCGGTAACCTGGCCACGATCGATGCGCTGGTCCGCCGTTTGGAAGAGTTGGAGGCGAATGTTCTTCCGGTGTATTCGTTCAGCCTGAAACACAACCCAGAGGGCGACGGGCAGGTCAACCGAACGTTCTCCGAGATACTCTGCGGCCCTGATGGCGAAGCGCGGGTCCACTGCATCGTCAACACCATGGGTATGTCCATGACCGATATCAGCCAAGACGTGGCGACAATCGCCGCCGGGCCACAGGTCGACTATCTGGACCGGCTGAACGTCCCGATAATCCAGGGCATATTCAGCACCGGCAGCGAGGCCGACTGGGAAGAGAGTTCCCTGGGACTGGGCCCCATCGACACGGCGATGAGCGTGGCCCTGCCCGAGTTTGACGGGCGAATCATCACCGTGCCGATCTCTTTCAAAGAAGAGGTCGCGTCGGAAGCTAATGGAAGCAACGCAAAGATAAACGCCCGGCTGCAGAGGTACCTGCCGCGTCGCGACCGCATCGACTTCCTGGCCCGGCTCACTGTAAAATGGGCCGGACTGAGGCTAAAGCCCAACTCGGAAAAGCGTGTCGCCATCATTCTCAGCAACTATCCCACCAAGGACGCCAGGATCGGCAACGCCGTGGGTTTGGACACTCCGGCCTCGGTGGTGAACGTGCTGAACGCCATGAAAGACGCCGGGTATCACGTGACGGACATCCCAGCCGATGGCGACGAGTTGGTGCACCGGATCATCGAGCGTTGCAGCAACGACACCGACACCCTCACCGAAGAGCAACTCCGGCTGGCGGTGGGGCACGTGAGCGCCAACCAGTACCAGGAGTGGTTCAGCGGGATTCCCCAGCCGGTCCAGGACGAATTGACTGAGGCCTGGGGCGAGCCACCGGGGCAGGTCTACCGCACCGGAGACAATCTCGCGATCGCCGGAATCGACCTGGGCAACGTTTTCGTGGGTCTGCAGCCGCCCCGGGGATTCGGAGATAACCCGATCTCCATCTACCACAGTCCCGACTTGGCGCCCACCCACCACTACATCGCCTACTACCGGTGGGTCCGGGACGTTTTCAAAGCCGACGCCATGGTCCACGTGGGCAAGCACGGCACTTTGGAGTGGCTGCCCGGCAAGGGGATCGGTCTATCCGACGCCTGCTACCCGGAAGTGGCGTTGGAAGACGTGCCGCTATTCTATCCGTTCATCATCAACAATCCAGGCGAGGGCGCTCAGGCCAAGCGCCGCGCCCACGCCACCATCATTGACCACCTGATACCACCGATGACCACCGCCGATAGCTACGGCGACATTGCGCGGCTGGAACAACTGATGGACGAGCATTACCAATGCCAGACCCTGGATCCGGCCAAGCTGCCGCTATTGGAGGGCCAGATCTGGGATATGGTGCGACAGGCCGACCTGGACCGTGACCTGGGCGTGGACGAGCTGCCCGAGAACTTCGGCGATTTCATCCTGCATATCGATGGGTATCTCTGCGAGTTGAAAGACGCCCAGATCAAAGACGGGCTCCATACCCTGGGCGAAGTGCCCACGAACGACCAAATGACTGGCCTGCTATCCGCTTTGACCAGGTTGGATACCGGAGGGATACCCAGCCTGAGGCGGTCGCTGGCCGAGGCCATGAGTCTGGACTATACCAGTCTGTTGGAAGAACCGGCCCTGCCCGCTCCCGAACCCGTTCCCGCGCCGTTGGCCAACGGCGCCAACGGTAATGAATCCCCCGTCCGCACCCAGGGCGACCTGCTCGAACGGCTGGAGGACCTGTCCCGTTCGGCTTATACGCTGCTAAACGACGGTGGGTTTAAGACTCAAGGAGTGGCCGGGACTGTCGATAAGCTTCTGGGCACGAGCGACGCCCAGACCAGCCGCGTTCTGAACTACGTAGCCGATACCCTGCATCCGGCCCTGCTGCGGACCACCGATGAGATAACCAACCTGCTCCGCGGATTGGACGGCCAGTTCGTGCCCGCCGGACCCAGCGGCGCGCCAACCAGAGGCATGTCCAACATCCTGCCCACCGGCCGCAATTTCTACTCTGTTGACCCCAAAACCATCCCGTCGCCAACCGCGTGGGACATGGGGGTCGGTCTGGCCGACGCACTGCTGCAGGTATACCTCCAGGAAGAGGGCGGTTATCCCGAGATGGTGGGTCTAGTCATCTGGGGCACATCAGCCATGCGGACCCACGGAGACGACATCGCCCAGGTGTTCAGTATGCTGGGAGTGAAGCCGGTCTGGCAGCAGGAGAGCCGGCGCGTCACCGGTTTGGAAGTGATACCGCTTGCTGAGTTGGGCCGGCCCCGCATAGACGTTACGGTGCGGATCAGCGGGTTCTTCCGGGACGCCTTCCCCAACCTGATCGACCTGATTGATGAGGCCGTGCAGCTAGTGGCGTCGTTGGACGAATCGCCCGATGACAACATGATCGTCAAGCACCTCATGGAGGACCGAGCTGGCGAACTGGCCGACGAACAGTCCGCCGGTCCGTCTACTGCTGACTCGGAAAGCAACCCGTCGCTGTACCGTATCTTTGGCAGCAAGCCGGGGACCTACGGCGCAGGGATACTAGCTGCGATCGACGAGCGCAACTGGGAGAACGTCCAGGATCTGGCCGAGGTCTACACCGCCTGGGGCGGCTACGCCTATACGCGCCAGGACTTCGGCGTCCATGCCAGGGACCAGTTCCGGCGCCGGTTCAGTCAGATCGTGGTCGCGGCCAAGAACCAGGACAACCGCGAACACGACATCTTTGATAGCGACGACTACATGCAGTACCACGGCGGCATGATCGCCACCGTGCGCGCTCTGACCGGCCAGAACCCCCAGCAATTCTTTGGCGACAGCTCGGACCCCACCCGGGCCCGGGTCCGCAAATTGGAGGACGAGGCCAGGCGGGTATTCCGCACCAGGGTGGTGAATCCCAAGTGGATCGACTCAATGAAGCGCCACGGCTACAAGGGAGCCTTCGAGCTATCGGCCACCGTGGACTACATGTTCGGCTACGACGCCACCGCCCAGGTCATCGAAGATTGGATGTACGAGAACGTGACCGAGTCATACGTGCTGGACCCGGAGACCCAGGAGTTCTTCCAACAGAGCAACCCCTGGGCCCTGAGAGACATCGTAGAAAGGCTGCTGGAGGCCATCGAACGCGGAATGTGGGAGAACCCGCCGCCGGAAATGAAAGAAAAACTACAACAGATGTTCCTGGACCTGGAAGCTGACTTAGAAGCCCGCCAGGAAGGATCGCAGACCTAGATAGCAAAAGTCCCTTAACCCGCGCACGGGGGAAGGTTAAGATGGGGGCGCCTTGTTGCTCAGCAGACTGGCTCAGTGGACCTATACTTAACCAAAGTAGGCGCTCCCACTCTAACTCTCCCCCGGCGTGGGGGGATAGTTATTGCCCATCAAGGAACCAAAAAAACCAGGAGGCCACCTGTGGACATAACGATGGAACTACTCCGTGAACTGACCCAAGACGATAAAAAGACGTGGGTGATCGGCGGCAGCAAGGTGTCCAGCGAGAATAGCTCCAAAGGCATCAAGGAGCCGGATGTTGACGGCAAGTACGTCACGATTGAAGCCGACAACTGGCACTTCCACCTGGCTTTGGAAGACGTCACCGGGATCCAGTTCGTCGACGCCGAAAGCCACGGCGACATGCACTCTTACTACGTCCGATTCTCGGGCCCGGGTTATGAGGAAACGTTGGTCCGCAGCTACTTTCCCAATCCAAATTTGGACGACGAAGAGAAGCGGACGGAGTTTCAGCCGGAAAAGCTAAAGGCCTTCGAAGATTTCCGGGACCGCTATGTGGGCCGCGAGGGCATCGTGTTCGTTCGGAGGCCCCGACAACCTGCCTGACGGCCATTCGCTCGGCTGATTTGGGCACTTCAAAGGGGCTACCTGAATCAACCAGCAAAATTTCGATGGAATCCGCTTGACGCACCTCGCTGAATGGTTGTAGTATCACGTGCGATAGCAACTAGGTATGGTTGTTGATCAATTAACAAGCGAAAAGCTGTCTATAGGTGATCCCGAGTAATCGGGATTGAAAAGGGAAGCCGGTGAGATACCGGCGCGGTCGCGCCACTGTAACTGGTGGAGTCCACCCCAAGTAACATCGTCACTGTTTCGATAAGCCGAGATGGGAAGGCGGGGGTACGGACCTGATCCAGGAGCCAGGAGACCTGCCTATGAATTGACTTGATGCACTTCGCAGTTGAGGGTGTGAGTCGTACTGTTTGCCTATGACCTGACTTTCGAAGTCGGGTTTTTTTTTGCCCAAATTAGAACAATAGGTGCTTTCAACATGAGTTGGCGGACAAGGTTCTCGGGACTGGCCTTCGGCATCTTGATCCTTGCTATAGCCGCGTGTGGCGCCTCAGCTACTGCCACGCCCAGCACGTCTGGCGCGGCCAGCGAGTCCAGCGCCTCCACCGTCCCGGCAGAGGACCGCGTCTTGAAGGTCGCCATGACCTTCTTGGACGAGCCGCCGGACCCTTATCAGGCTGGCTGGTTGGCGGTCCCCACGGGCCTCGCCGAGACGTTGTTCAAACAGGATGAAAGCCTCAACACTAAGCCATGGCTGGCGACCGGCGCGGTCCAAGTTGAGCCCACGGCTTGGGAGATATCCCTACGCGAGGGAGTCAAGTTTCATAACGGGTCCTTGATGGACGCCGCGAAGGTCAAGGGCTCCCTTGATCTGGCTTTGTTGCGCCGGCCTGGCACCAGGGTGCTGCTGGATGTTGACCGGGTCGAGGTGAAGAACCCGTTGACGGTCGTCGTGCACACGAATTCCCCCAATCCAGTACTTCCTGGATTGCTCACCAATCAGAACACCAGCATCGCCGACCCGGACACGGTGCCTGCTTCCGTGGATGACTCTGCGGAATTCGCTGCCATGACCGGTCCATTCAAGCTGGTCTCTTTCACCGCCGACCAAGAGATGACGGTGGTCGCCCACACCGATTACTGGCAGGGCACGCCTGCTCTGGACCGGGTCGAGTACGTGGCTTTCACCCAAAGCGATACCCGCCTCATCGCCCTGCAGAGCGGCGACGTCGATATCTCGGTCAATCTCTCACCCCAGGGCGCAGTGGTTGTGGGCAACGATTCCTCCCTTGATGTGCGGACCGCCGCCCCGTCGGGGATGCTGTTCATGTTTGTGAACCATGAGAGTCCAGCGATGCAAGACCCTCTGGTGCGCAGGGCCATAGCCATCGCGGTTGACCGGCAGGCAATGTCGTCGGGCGTGGCCGACGGCCACGCGGTTCCGGCGGAGAGTATCTTCCCTCCAGGGTTCATCTCTTGCCAAACTTCGAGCGGATTTCCCTACGACCCTGAAGCAGCCCGCCAACTGCTTGCCGACGCTGGGTACAAGGACGAAGACGGGGACGGCATAGTGGAGAAAGATGGAACGAAGTTGGAGTTGGTACTCCAGACCTATCCCGAGCAGCCGCTACTGCCTCCGATGCTCGAAGCGTTCCAATCTATGTTGAAGGACATCGGCGTGGGCGCCAAGGTGCAGATCGTGGAGTGGACCCTTGCCGGCCAGGGCGGGTACGACCTGTTCGGTTATAGCAACGGCACCACCACCACCGGAGACCCCGGATGGGCGCTGAACCGGCAATATCTGACCGGCGGCGACGAGAATCGGGGGAATTTCAGCAACACCAGGGTGGACGAACTCATCGGCCAGTTGTCCAGCGCGTCTGATCCCGCCCTGCGGCAGCAGATCGCTTGCGACGCCCTACAAGCCGGAGATGAGGAAGTTGCTCTGATCCCGGTGATGTTCCCGACCCGGCTGTATGGGGTCTCGAACTCGGTGGACTGGACGTCTGGCCCCCAGGCCGCCCGTCTCTATTTCATCGACCACCTGATCGGCCTGAAATAGCATGCAGAGCTACCTGGCGCGAAAGTTGATGACCCTGCCGCTCCTCTTGTTGGGTATCTCAATAATCAGTTTTATGCTGCTGAATTTTGCCCCAGGAGACGCGGCTGAGATCACCTTACGCCGCCAAAACGACGGCGTCACGCCATCCCGCGAGGCGGTGGCTGAATTGCGGCAGGAATTGGGACTGAACGACCCACTGCCGGTGCGGTATGGAAAGTGGGTTTCCAATGCTGTTAAGGGGGACCTAGGCGAGTCTTATCGCTCCGGCGGCTCCATCGCAAATGAACTCTTCCGCCGGTTGCCCGCCACGCTTTTGTTAGCAGCCACCGCCTTAGCCTTAGCGGTGGCGGCGGGCATCCCCCTTGGGGTGATGGCGGCGGTAAGACGGGGAACCTGGCTGGATACTGCTTGCCGGCTGCTGGCCTTGGTGGGAGCGGCAGTGCCCAGCTACGTGTTGGCCCCTGCGTTGATGCTCTTATTCGCGGTCAAACTGGACTGGCTACCGGCCATCGGCTACGGCTCTCCCAAAACCTTGATCCTGCCGGCGGTCGCCCTGTCCTTCGGAACCATGGCCCAGTTGATGCGGCTTACGCGGGCCAGCGTGCTTGAAGTGCTGAGCCAAGACTACATGCGCACTGCCCGGGCCAAGGGTTTGTCGGATAAAATTGTCGTTTGGCGTCACGGCCTGAAGAACGCCCTATTGCCGGTGGTTACCGTGCTGGGAACCAGCACAGGTTATCTCTTGGGCGGCGCCGTCATCATTGAGACGATCTTCGGGTGGCCCGGCATCGGACAATTTGTTGTAACCGGGATATCCCAGCGCGACTACCCTGTGGTCCAGGGTTTCGTGCTATATGTCGCCTTCATCTTTCTATTGGTCAATCTAACGGTCGATGTTTCCTATCGATGGCTGGACCCAAGGCTGAATTTTGATCGGTAGCAAAACTAAATCAGGAGAGGCCCGAGTGGAAGTGGTATCTCGCCGGACATCGCGCCGGCCGGGGATCGTCAGTCACTTGCGCCGAGACCCTGGTGCCGTCTTGGGATTATCCATTGTTGCCGGGACCATTCTCTTGGCGGTGCTGGCCCCAATGCTTCCTCTGCAAAACCCCACTGACGTGGATCTTCAGAACCGCCTGCTGTCGCCCTCCGTTGGATCTCCTCTGGGCACCGACCACCTGGGCCGGGACGAGCTGAGCCGGCTCATTTTTGGGGCCCGCACCACGCTATTGATGTCAGGTGCGTCCCTTGCGATCATCATGACCATCGCCTCGTTGGTCGGCTCCTTATCGGGCTACTATGGCGGCTGGCTCGATACCGCATTGATGATGGTGGTGGACCTGTTGTTGGCTTTCCCGTCTTTGATCTTGGGAGTAGCCGTGGCCGGCGTGTTAGGACCGAGTTTGATCAACGTGATGATTGCCGTCTCAGTGGTTTGGTGGGCGAGCCACGCCCGTGTCATTCGTGGAATGGTCCTGTCGGCGAAGCAACGGGAATACGTAACGGCGGCCAGGGCCATTGGCTCGAGTGACAAGAGGATCGTGGTCGTTCACATCTCCCGCAATATCGTCGGGCCGTTCGTGGTTCTGGCAACCTTGGACATGGGTTGGATCATCCTGGGGATCGCCGGGCTGAGCTTCCTGGGGCTGGGCGCTCAGCCACCGACTCCGGAATGGGGCGCCATGCTCAACGACTCACGATCTTATATGCAGACCACGCCGTTGCTCTTGCTGGTCCCGGGCGCGGCGATCTTTCTGTTGGTGCTGGGCTTTAACTTGCTGGGCGATGGGATTAGAGACCTGCTAGACCCCACAACCCATCGCTGATCCCGCCGTTGTGAAGGGGCATTTGGTACAAGAATCGATAAATCCGTTGACCACGGTTAGCAATTCTATCGAGGGCATGTCCATTTGAAAGGCCGGTCAGTCAGATCACGAAAAATTAAATCCTTGAGAGTTTCAGGGCTGTGGCCCGTTGGGCCCATGGCCCATTGAGCTATAATCCTGGTGTGCAAGACCGGTTAAACAAAACCGCCGGGCTCACCCGCCGGCACATGACCTAACGGATCACGGTAGGATTTCGCTGGAAAATTGAGGGGGATGACATGGACTTGTATCGGGCTCTGACCATGTATGGAAAGTTCCTGACTTGGGCTCTGATGGCTGGTGGGGTCACCGCGGGATTGTATTGGTACCAGCGGCGGGACGAGAAGGCGGGCAACCTCTTCGATCCGGTGAGTGGAGCGCGCATCGAACGGTGACCCAACAAAACGACACTCCAAACGCCGAGTCCCGGTTTCCGTTTACGGCCATCGTCGGTCAGACAGCTATGAAACGGGCGCTGCTGCTGAACGCCGTCAACCCCAAGATTGGCGGCGTGCTGGTGCGGGGCAAGAAGGGCACAGCCAAATCGACCGCGGTCCGTTCTCTGGCGGCCCTGCTACCCGAGGTCACCGTGGTCCAGGGCTGCCCATACAACTGCAGCCCGGAGGAACGGCAGGGTCTGTGCGGCCGCTGCGAGCCTAATCATGATGGGACACAGACGGTGGTCCGCCAGATACCAATCGTTGATCTGCCCGTGGGCGCAACCGAGGACCGGTTGGTTGGTTCTCTGGACATCGAAGAGGCCATCAAGACCGGCAACCGGGTCTTCGAGCCCGGCCTCATCGCCTCCACCCACCGGGGCATCCTCTATATCGACGAGGTCAACCTGCTCAACGACCACCTGGTGGACATCCTGCTGGACGCCGCCGCCATGGGCCGCAACTATGTGGAGCGGGAAGGAATCTCGATCACGCACCGGTCGGAGTTCATATTGGTGGGCACCATGAACCCGGAGGAAGGCGACTTGCGGCCCCAACTTCTGGACCGCTTCGGCCTTGCCGTGGAAGTGGACGGCCGGTTCACCCTGGAAGAACGCCAGGAAGTCGTCAAGCGCCGCATCGCTTATGAGGCCGACCCCCAAGGATTCATGGAGCGTTGGCGGCAGTCAGAGGAGGAAGAGAGAGAACGAGTGGTGCGCAGTCAGAAGACACTGCCCCAGGTGCAGGTGAGCGGCGACATCTTGACGCTCATCACCTCCATCTGCTCCGAGTACGATGTAGACGGGATGCGCGGCGACATCGTCATGTACAAGACCGCCAGCACCATTGCCGCCTACGAGGACCGGACCGAGGTCAACGCCGAGGACGTTCGCGAGGCGGCCAATCTGGCGCTACTCCACCGGCAACGGCGGCAACCCTTCCAGCAGCCCAACCTGGCCACCGATCAACTGGACTCCCTGGTGGACGATTTTCAAAGCCGGGACAGCCAAAGAGAGCAACAGGACCAATCGCAAGACGGGAACCAAGGAGAGGGCGATTCTGAGCCCTCGGATTTAAGCCCGTCCGATCTAGAATCAACGGACCCCGTAACTGAGTCTGACCCGCCCGACGACCCCGGCCCAGGCCTTTTAGGCCAAGAACAACGATTTGAAGTTGGCGACCCTTTCGCCGTGCGGCCTTTGAATCTGAAGCCGCCCGACAAGCGCTCCCGCCGCGCTTCCGGCCGCCGCAACGTCACCATATCCGATTCCTCGGCGGGACGTTACGTGCGTTCACGCCAGCCCGAGGGCAAAGCTTCGGGCCTGGCATTGGACGCCACCCTGCGCGCCGCCGCCCCCCAACAGGCGGGCCGGAGAGCAGCATCCGAGTCTGCCAACGCAGTGTTGGTCGAGCCGTGGGATATCCGCGAAAAGGTCAGAGAGAGCAAGACCGGCAGTCTGGTGTTGTTCGTGGTGGACGCCAGCGGTTCCATGGGCGCCCAGCGGCGGATGGTGGCGGTAAAAGGGGCCATCATGTCTCTGCTCTTGGACGCCTACCAGCGGCGCGACCGGGTGGGGCTGATCTCTTTCCGTGGCGCCCGGGCCGATCTGCTGCTACCGCCAACCAACAGCGTTGACCTGGCCCAAGTCCATCTCCAAGAGATGCCCACCGGAGGCCGGACCCCGCTGAGCGCCGGCCTGTTCAAAGTCCTGGAGGTAATTGAGACGGAGCGGATCAAGGACCGGGACGTGCTGCCCTTGGTGGTCCTGCTGTCCGATGGACGGGGCAATGTCGCCCAGGGGCCCGATTCCCCGCTGGACGAAGCTTCAGTCGCGGCGGGAATCATTGGCAATGACAAGATCCCTTCCGTGGTGGTGGACACCGAGTCGGGCTTCATAAAATTGGGCATGATCCAGCCGATAGCGATGGCCATGGGCGCTCAATACCTGAAGCTGGAAGACCTGCGGTCCGACAACCTGGCGGAGGCCGTGCGCCAGAAGATGCCCATCATCGGTGAAGCCCCGCCCCACGTTAATTAGCCTAGAAGCATCGCATCCGGCCTCCCGACAAAAAACAGCCCCGGTGAATCCGGGGCTTTTCTTTTGCGCGCCAGTACCCAGCCGGAATGGCGGTCCAGAAGCTCCGTTGGCCCAAGTTGACGGCCTGATTGGAATCAGCGGTCAGGCCAAATGAGACCAGTTGTTCAGACCCGCGAAGCACTTAATAACCGGGCTGAAACCGGAGACCATAAGTGTTCCCGCAGGTTACATCTCTCTAGCTATACCAAATTTTAGACGGAAATTCACTAAATGCAATCATCTTTTCAGTTCCTAAAATCGATCCCCAAAATCCTGAGCGGCGAAAAGGGCATAACAGGTCTGGAGACCGCGATCGTGTTGATCGCCTTTGTGGTGGTCTCCTCGGTATTCGCCTTCGCGGCATTGTCCACCGGAATGTTTGCCAGCGACAAGGCTAGAGAGACCATATCGGCGGGCCTGGCCCAGACTCGCGCCTCGATGCAACTCAAGGGCTCGATCATAGGAACCGCCAATTCCGCCACCGCCACCGGCACGATGACGACTATTTCGTTCCACGTGGCCCAGACGGCCGGTGGCGCGGATGTAGACCTGACCCCGGGCACCACTACAGTGAGGTACACCGACGAGAACCAGCACAAGCTCTTTTCTTCGACCACCGGTCTCACTGTCACGCCGGTCGGCTCTTCTGATTCCGACAATCTGCTGGAGAATAACGAGGTGTATAAGATCGAATTGATCAACCTCGACACCAGCCTGCACGACACTGATAATGACACCTTGAAAACGGCCTTGGGTATCAAGACCACCTTCACCCTTGAACTTGTGCCCATCAAAGGCGCTGTGCTGCACCTCGAACGGACAACCCCCGTGTCCATGAATATCATCAACTTCCTGGACTAACGGCTGTGCGCCTGGTCTGAGTGGCGCTTCTTCATGACCCGCCCCCACATCGATCAAGAGACTTGACCTCCAGCCCCGTTTACATCCCATACCGGACTTGATAACCTCGAGTGTGGTCTTTTCACTGGGATAGGTCACTTTCCCCAACCGCTAGGAGGTACCCATTTGGCCCGCTATATGCCCTACGCCGACATGGACAAGATGATGTCTCTGTCCAAGCGCCGGGGTTTCATGTTTCAAAGCTCGGAGATCTACGGAGGTCTGGCTTCCACCTGGGACTACGGTCCTTTGGGAGTCGAACTCAAGCGCAACGTCAAGGAGGCCTGGTGGCGCACGGTTATCACCGGGCGGGACGACATGGTGGGTCTCGACGCCGCCATCCTGATGCACCCTCAAACCTGGGTCGCCAGCGGCCACGTGGAGAATTTCTCCGACCCCCTGGTCGAGTGCAGAGAATGCAACTCCCGGTTCCGCCAGGACCACCTATTAGAGGCGACCGGCGTGGACCCAGAATCCTCGGAGGCCGCTGCCGCTCTCAAGGAATTGCGCTGCCCCAATTGCGGCGGAGAACTGGGCGAACCGCGCCGCTTCAACCTCATGTTCAAAACCTTCATGGGGCCAGTGGAAGACACAGCCAACGAGGTGTTTTTGCGGCCAGAGACTGCCCAGGGCATCTTCGTCAATTTCAAGAACGTGCTCGACTCGACACGCAAGAAGCTGCCCTTCGGCATCGGCCAGATCGGCAAGTCCTTTCGGAACGAGATTACTCCAGGCAACTTCACCTTCCGCACCAGAGAGTTCGAGCAGATGGAAGTGGAGTTTTTCGTGAAGCCTGGCACCGACGAAGAATGGCTAGACAAGTGGGTCAAGGACCGCTTCCAATGGTACGTCGACTTGGGCATCCGGTCCGAGAACCTGAGACTGCGCAAGCACGGCGGCGACGAGTTGGCCCACTATGCCAAGGACTGCTACGACATCGAATACCGGTTCCCCTGGGGCTGGGCGGAACTGGAGGGGATCGCCGACCGCACGGACTTCGATCTGCGCCAGCACCAGGAAGCCAGCGGCCAGGATATGACCTACTTCGATGAATCCACCGAAGAACGAGAGGAGCAGCGGTATCTGCCCTACGTGATCGAACCATCCGGTGGCGTCGACCGGGCCACTTTGGCGTTCTGGTTGGACGCCTACGACGAGGAGCCTGACGGAGACGCGGTGCGCGTGGTCTCCCACATCCACCGGGACCTGGCGCCGGTCACCGTGGCCGCTCTGCCGTTGAGCAGAAATGAGAGACTGCTGCCCACCGCCCGCCGTGTCTATGACATCCTCCGCAAGCACTTCAGGACTCAGTATGACGACGCCCAGAGCATCGGCCGCCGTTACCGCCGCCAGGACGAGATTGGGACTCCTTACTGCGTGACCATCGATTTCGATACCATCGACGATAACCAGGTGACGATCCGGGACCGGGACACCATGCACCAAACCAGAGTCCCAGTTTCGGAGTTGGTGGACATCCTAAAAGACAAAATAGAACACGCCTGGTAACCGCCGCCGCAGCCGGGTTTTCATATAACTCCATTTACTCGAGTTTGACATGCCTCCTAATCTGGTTGCGGCCACAATAAGACAGGGGTTGTTCACGCGTATCGTTGGGCGGCGGCTCCTTTATTACCCGGAGCTTTCTTCCACGATGGACGAAGCCGCAAAGCTGGGAGAAAGCGACGCCGAAGAGGGCGCTGTCGTGGTAGCTGAGGTGCAGAGCGCGGGCCGGGGGCGCCAGGACCGCAGTTGGGTATCCCAGCCAGGTAACTTGTTGGTATCAGTCTTGTTCCGTCCGAGCCTGGAAAAGCTTCCGTTCATCAGCATCATCGGCGGGATCGCCGCCGCCAGGGCGGTGCGCAAGATCACCGGGCTGGACCCCAAGATCAAATGGCCCAACGACTTGCTTACCGGCGGACGAAAAGTTGCCGGCATCCTGGCCGAGAGTGTCATCGCGGGGGATGCCGTATGGTATGCTGTGCTCGGCGTAGGCATGAACGTGAGCCTGAACACCGACGAAACTGAAGAGATATCTTCCTTCGCTACCAGCGTCAACGCCGCCGTGGGGCGGGAGGTGGCCCGGGAGGACCTGCTCCGCCAGTTCCTCATGGACTTGGACGCGCTTTACCTGGTGTTGGGCCAGGGGAAGTCCCCTATAGCCGAGTGGCAAGATTTGCTGGAGACCACCGGCCGGCGTCTGGTTGCAACCTGGGGAGACGACACTTTCAGCGGCGTGGCCGAGGGCACCGATGAATTGGGTAATCTGCTCCTGCGGCAGGATGACGGCACACTTCTCACCCTGACCGCCGGAGATGTCACGCTCAGTCCACACTGACGCGTCCCGAAGAACCTTTAAGAGGGATAAATGCTGGAATCACTTAGCTTGGAAGGAAAATCGGTTGTCATAACCGGCGGAGGCACCGGCCTTGGCCTGGCAATGGTCAGGGCCATGGCCCGGGCCGGAGCGGACCTAGTGATCGCCGGGCGCCGCACGGGCCCCATCGAAGAGGCCGCAGCCGAAGCAATCAGCTTGGGAGTCAGTGCAACCTCCGTGGCAGCAGACGTGACCGACTCCGCTCAAGTGGCCAACCTCATGAAAACCTGCTTGCAGCAGTTCGGCAAGATCGACGTGTTGCTCAACAACGCCGGCGCCGTCTCCGACAACGTCCGAAAGCCCATCTGGGACCTGACTGACGAAGAGTGGGACCGGATCATGAAGGTGAACCTCACAGGTGCGTTCTACTGCTCTCGGGAGGTATCTCGGACCATGGTGGACCAGGGCCACGGCAAGATAATCAATGTGGCTTCGGGGTTCGGTATGCGTGGCGGACGGGATATTTATATGTATTGTTGCAGCAAAGGCGGTATGATCCAACTCAGCCGAGTGCTCTCCTTCAACCTGGCCCGCTACGGAATCACCGCAAACACCATCGTGCCTGGCTTCGTGCCTACGGGTTCAACCGACACCATGTCCGCCAGCCTGCCCAGGGGAGGCGAGTTCCTGCCGACCGGCAAGCTGGGCAAACCGGAGGATTTTGGCCCGCTAGCCGTCTACCTGGCCTCGCCGGCCTCGGATTACATGACTGGCGAGATGTTCATCGCCGACGGTGGCGGCCTGGCCGGTGGCGTAACGCCCACTGGCCACGCTCCGGTCATAGCATTAGAAGCATAGACAGAAGTCGCTACAGGGCTCCTTCGACAAGCTCAGGATGAGCGGTTAGCGGTGTTCTCCCGCTCATCCTGAGCTTGTCGAAGGAGCGTTTGTGTCGTGTTTCCGGATATTGAAACCGTTTTTAGAAGCTTCAACAGATACCTAGCGATCACAGAGATAGGAGAAAGTAGATGCCGGTCCTACCCGAATATGACCTTTCCGGCAAGACGGCCATTTTGGCAACATCAGGCGGCAGCGAAGCCCCCTTTCTAGGTCAGGCTTTGGTTGAGGCCGGAGCTAGTCTGTTCGCCGTTGCCCGCACCCAGGCGCTGTTGGACGCGGTCCTAAATTCCCTGCCAACCGGCTCCAGCGGCGCGGTGATGGACGCCAATGTTCCCGATAGCGCCAAGAATGTCATGGAGCAATTCGACCGGAACCACGTCAAGGTGGACATTCTAGTTAACGACGCCCGTAGCATGTATGCCCAACCCTTGGAGGAGATTAGCGTCAATGAATGGGACGCCGTCCAGACCCGGAATGCCAAGGCGCCCTTTCTGCTCTCCCAACAGGTGCTGCCCCGCATGGCCACGAACGAATACGGCCGGGTGGTCAACCTGATCTCCGAGCTGGCTGAAAGGGGCATGATCAACGGCTCGGCCTTCGCCGCCAGTCAGGCTGCCGTTTTGGCTCTGACCCGGTCCCTGGCGGTGGAGTGGAGCCGGTTCAACATTCGAATCAATACTATCGGCACCGGATTGATGGACACCGAGGGCCAACCGCTGGAGGCACAACAGGAAGAGCTGGCTGTCCGATACACCCCCCTCCGCCGCAAGGGCAATCCCAGCGACATCGGCCCCCTGTTGGTCTTCATGTGCTCCGAGTCCTGCGATTACTGCACCGGGCAGCCGGTATATGTCGACGGCGGGCTTAACGCACATCCCTAGCCTAATCTGGGCATGAACCGCCGTATCCGGAGTGCTGTCCTTTCCGTGCCGCCCGTCCTTGGAAGTAACGTTTGGGCTGATGTACAATATTTCCAGTCCCAAGGCGTCTCAAAACATCCGAGGCGTTCTTATTTATTTGGTACTTTCCGGCTATTTTCATGTACCGCCAACTGACCCAATCCAACGATACGGTCTCGCGCATCCAAGGGATGCGCGACCTGTCCGAAGAGCCCTTTCGCCACAAGCTGGGGTTGGAAGACCGGTTGCGCCAACTTCTCACTGGTTACGGGTACCGCCTGCTGGAGACCCCCGTCTTGGAGCCCACGGAGCTATTCATGAGGAAATCGGGCGGGGAATTGGCCTCCCAGCTATATAGTTTCACTGATGCCGGCAGTAGTGCGGTCAGCATGCGCCCGGAGTTCACCTCGCCAATCATGCGGCACTACTTGGAGAACGCGGCCGAGATCTCCCTCCCGGCGCGTTGGCAGTACTGCGGGCCGGTATTCCGGTTTGATACCTCCCACCCCGAAGCCAGCGGCCAGTTCACCCAGGTGGGTGGCGAATTCATCGGCTCTTCCGAGATCACAGCCGACGTGGAAGTCCTGAATCTCGCCGTCGCCGTGCCTGCCCAGTTGGGACTGGAGGGCTGGAGCTTGCAACTGGCGGACCTGGACATACTGGACAGCCTTCTGGACCCGTTGGGCGTTTCCGAACGGGTCCGGTCCTTCATCATCCGGAGCATGCCGCGGCTTCGGGAGGGCCGTTCCGCCGTGCCCAGATTCCTGGAAGAAGGCAGGTACCTGCACCTCGTGGGAGGGGCAAACGGTCACCTAGACCCAGAAGACGCAGCCCTGCGCCAGGCGGTACAAGGCCTGGATGATGTGCAAGCAAGATCGGTGCTCCTGGGGCTGTTGCAATGGAATTCGGCTGACCAGCTTGGCCAGCGCACTCCAGAAGACGTGGTGGAACGATTGCTCAACAAGATTCGAGGCGCCGGCAGCGAAGACGGGCTACTCCAGGGACTGGAACTGGCCAGCGACCTGGCGGTGATCAAGGGCGAGCCTGACCAAGCGCTGGAGTCGGTTAGGAAAATCCTGGCATCGGTTGGCGCCAATCAAGATGCCGCAGACCGCCTGTCAGAGGTCGTTCGCCTCCTGTCCAACGGGCCGGACACGAAGGGACGGATCGTATTGGACTTTGGCCTGGTCCGAGGGCTAGCGTACTACAATGGGGTTATCTTTGAAGTAGGCCACCCGGATTGGCCGGACTCCCTGGGAGGCGGTGGCCGGTACGATACCCTTTCCCGGGCGTTGGGCGGCGGCGGCGCGGTCCCGGCCCTTGGTTTTGCTTATAACCTGGATGCCCTCATCGCCCTGGGCGCGAGTTAGGCCAGCGCATTGACTGATCAAGAACAAACCCAGAGCAACGGACACGGCCCGCTGCGCATTGCCCTGCCCAGCGACGGCGAGTTATACGACTCTACCCTTGGCTTCATGAAAGCCTGCGGTCTGCCGGTCTCCCGGCCCAACGCCCGGCGTTATACTGGCTCCGTCCCCGCCATTCCCGGCGTGGAGGTGTTGTTCCAGCGTACCGCCGACGTTACCCAGAAAGTGGAAGAAGGCAGCGCGGAACTGGGCGTGACTGGCCTGGACCGGGTGCTGGAATACCGCAACGATGACTCGCGGGCGGCGGTGCTGATTGCAGACCTAAAATACGGCCGTTGCGAGTTCGTGATGGCTGTGCCCAATTCCTGGATGGACGTGACGTCCCTCTCCGACCTGGCCGACCTGGCCCTGGAGTTCCGCCAAGAGGGTAAGCAACTGCGCATCGCCACCAAGTACCCGCGGCTGTTGCGTGGTTATCTCTACGAGCGGGGCATCAACTATTTCACACTGGTCCCGGCCAGTGGCGCCATGGAAGCGGCCCCTGCGGCCGGATACGCCGATCTGATCGCCGACATTACGGCCACCGGGGTTACCCTGCGTGAGAACCAACTGAAGACCCTGGACGAGGGCACGATCTTGGCCTCGCAAGCCTGCTTGATCGCCAATCCGGTGTTGCTTGCGGCTTCTGGAGAAGCGCTGGCACTGGCCCGCTCCATCGTTGAGTTGATGGACGGTCACTTGAGGGCCGAACCCTTCTACCGTGTCACCGCCAATGTGCGCGCGTCGTCGGCGGAGGAGGTCAGTTCGACAGTGCTGGCCCGTCCCGACTTGGCCGGCCTGCGGGGTCCAACGGTCGCCAGAGTCTATAACATCCAAGAGGAGGACTGGTACAACGTGAGCCTGCTGATCCAAAAAGGTCAACTGCTGGAAGCGGTGGACCACCTCCGGGACTGCGGGGCCATCGACGTGGCTGCCTCCCAATTGAGCTACCTATTCGATGGTCACTCCCAGGCGTACAAGACCATTTTCGGGGAGGGCAAACCGGCCCAGAGCTAAATGGGTCGAGACCCTTTTGAGATAATGCCAAATCTGCCGATGCACATATATCTGGCCGACCAGGTTGCCGAACAATTGGACCGCAACTACGTCTTCGACCACCTGGGTAGTTACTATTTGGGTTCCACCGCCCCTGACATCCGCGCCATGACCAAACTGCCCAGGGAGTTGACTCACTTTGCCCCCCTCTCGGTGAAGGAAGTCGGCACCGGAACCAGGACCATGTTCCAGATGCATCCCGAGTTGAGTGAAGCGATGTCCCCCGCCTCTCAGGCCTTCTTGGCCGGGTACATCAGCCACCTGGCGGCGGACGAAATCTGGATCACAAGCGTGTTTAGGCCCCATTTCGATACATCACTGGAAGATAGCCGGCTGACCGACAACCAAGTGGAAGCCAACATCTGGGACCGGGCAATGCAGCTGGACTTGGACCGCCACGCCCTGCCTCATCTGAACGTAGACAACCACCCCAAGGAGTTGTTGGCCTGTTCCGATCAGGACGTATCCATGCCCTTCTTTGAAGACGGTCTGCTAACTGAATGGAAGGACCGGGTCGGACGGTTCCCAGTCTGGGAGTTCACCTGGGACCGGTTGAAAGGCGCCCTGAACCGGATGTACCGCGATGACGAGGGGGTGCAGCGGACCGTGGAGCAATTCCTGGAAGGGATGCCGCGCAGTCTGGAACAGGTCTACGAGAAGGTCCAGGAGGCCGAGGTGTCGGCCTACCAGGAACGCGCCATGGCCGCAACCATCGCCCAGGTCCGCGCATTCGTTCCGGACTAGACTGACACAGAAAGCAATGGAGAAACCCTTTGGCCCTTAACGTGATACATGGAGTCCAGAACGCCGAGAACGTTTTGGTCCGAATCGACCCCCTGGACCTGGACTCGCTGCCCGAATCGGTGTTGGCCCGGACCGAAGAAGCCTTCGGTAAAGGAGTGACGGCGGAGCAGTCGATTCTCCAGATGCTGGCCGACGTGCGCCGCGAGGGCGACGCCGCGGTGCTTCGTTACGCCAAACTCCTGGATGATTCCGACCTGGAAAATTTCCGGGTGACTGAAGAGCAGATGGCCCAGGCCAGGGCATCGGTCAGCAAGGAACTGCGGGAGTCCCTGGAACTTGCCGCCCAACGGGTGCGGGAATTCCACCAGGCAACCATGCCCAACCAATGGGTCGACCGTGAACAGGGCTTGGGAGAGCTGGTGCGGCCGCTGGACCGGATCGGCCTCTACGCTCCCGGTGGCAGCGCCGCCTACCCTTCGACTGTTTTGATGACAGCTATTCCCGCCAGGGTGGCTGGTGTCCGCGAGGTTATCCTCTGTACGCCGCCCCAGCGCGGAGAAGCATTGAACCCGGCAGTGATCGCCGCCGCTGAGATCGCCGGTGTGGACGCCCTCTATCAGGTGGGCGGAGTGCCGGCCATAGCGGCCATGGCCTACGGTACCCAGTCGGTGCCCAAAGTAGACAAGATCTGCGGTCCAGGCAACGTCTTCGTGGCCTACGCTAAGAAGTTGGTCCAGGGGCAGGTCGACATCGACGGGGTCTTCGGCCCCACCGAGACCATTGTGCTGGCCGACGAGACCGCCAACGCCAACTTTTGCGCCGCCGACCTCATAGCTCAAGCAGAGCACGATCCTCTGGCCACCGCCATCTTGATTACCAACAGTCAGGACTTGATCACGCAGGTGGAGGCGGAGGTCGACCGGATGTTGTCCTCCCAGCCCCGGGGCGAAATCGCCAAGGCGGCCCTCGACCGGCAGGGCCGGGTGGTGTTGGTCGATTCACTGGAGGACGCTGTTGACCTGGTGAACCGCATCGCTCCGGAGCACCTGTGCTTGCTGGTGGACGATCCCTGGTCTTGGGTCGACAAGATCAAGCACGCCGGAGGATTGTTCCTGGGGGAGTTCTCCCCGGAGGTCATGGGCGACTACATCGCCGGACCCAGCCACGTTATGCCCACCGGAGGCACCGCCCGGTTTGGATCTGCCCTGAGCGTGCATCACTTTCTGCGGACCATGCCGGTGGTCGGTCTCAGTCCCACCGAGTTTCAAAAGTTGGGCCAGGCTGCCGTGCACATAGCTGATGCCGAGGGGCTGAGCGGACATGCCAGCGCCATTCAGGTGCGGCTCGATTCGCTGGCCAACGGCGCTTAAACTTTAAGTCTAAATATTAAATCGGCCAGGCCATTTGAGATGACCCAGAGTAAAGAAACCCAAGCGATCCCATCCATGCTGCCCCACATACAGGCATTGGAGACCTACGAGGGTGTCGACCCCATGGAGGTCATGGCGGAGCGGGCCGGGATCCCTCCGGAGAAGATAATCCGCCTGAACGGCAATGAAAACCCCTATGGGCCCTCGCCCAAGGTGGCCGAGGCCCTGGGCAGCTACCAGAATTTCAACTACTATCCCGACCCCGGACAGCGCAACCTGCGCCGGGTGCTGGCCGGTTATCTGAAAGTGGAACCAGACCAGATCGTGGCGGGCAACGGCAGTGATGAGTTGATCGATCTCTTGCTCCGCATGTATGTGGGCGTCGGTGACAATGTCATCACCCCCTCGCCAACCTTCGGCATGTACTCGTTCTCGGCGGGCATCTGCGGGGGCCGGGCCATCCCGGTGGAAAGGGATGGTAATTTCGAGATCGACCTGGAAGCCATGAAAGCGGCCATCACGTCGAAGAGCAAGATAATATTCCTGACCTCGCCCAACAACCCCACCGGAAACCTCGTTCCCGAGGCCCAGACCAGGGCTCTGCTGGACACGGGGCTACTGGTGGTGATGGACGAGGCCTACTTCGAGTTCTGCGGCGAAACCGCCATTCCCATGCTGTCCGAATATAGAAACCTGGTGGTGCTGCGGACGTTCAGCAAATGGGCCGGACTGGCCGGATTGCGGATCGGAGTGGGCGCGATGGACCCAGAGGTGGCTGCCACTATGATGGCGATGAAGCCGCCTTACAGCGTCAATCTGGCCGCCGAGGTGGCTTTGACCACCTCGTTGGAGGACACCCCCGGCCTATTGGTGCGGGTGGAACAGATAGTTACTGAACGCGACCGGATGATCGAGCTTCTGCGGCAGATTCCTGGTTTGACTCCGTTGCCGTCCCAGGCCAACTTCATACTTTGCCAGGTGCCCGAGGGCCGCGGCAAAGAAATTTTTGACGGACTAAGCAGCAGGGGTATATTCCTGCGTTACTGGGGCAACGGGCGGTTGAAAGATTATATCCGGACCAGCATCGGTCTGCCCCATGAGACCGACGCCGTGGTTGAAGCTTTCGCGGAGTTGTGCGCCTGAATCGTGTGACTACACCGTGAGGAGAGAGTGATGGCGCCTAGAAAACCGGCGCTGGCCAAGAAAACCAGCCGGACCGCGACTATTGAGCGAAAGACCGGCGAGACCGAGATAAATCTCACGCTGGACCTCGACGGCCAGGGCGTTTATGACGTGGATACCGGCAACGGATTCCTCGACCACATGATCAGCCAGATATCGCGGCACGGATTGATTGACATAACACTGCATGCCAAGGGTGACATCCACACGGGTTGGCACCACCTGGTGGAGGACGTGGCCATCACCCTGGGACGGGCCTTCAACGAAGCCTTGGGCGATGCCCGGGGCATCCGCCGCATGGGCCACGCCATGGTGCCCTTGGATGAGACCCTGGCCATGGTGGCGCTGGACTGCAGCGGCCGTGGTTACGCGGTGATCGAAACGACCCTGGACGAAATCATGGTGGAGACCCTGCCCGGCTCACTGGTGAAACACTTCTTCGAGTCATTCGCCCTGGAGGGGAAGATCAACCTCCACGCCAAGATCATGACCGGGGTCAGCCCGCACCACAAAGCCGAAGCGCTGTGTAAAGCCCTGGCCCGTTCCCTGCGCGACGCCCTGGAACCGGACCCCCGCGCCCCCTCCCAGATCCCCAGCACCAAGGGGACCCTCAGCGGGTAGTTTTTTCTGGCGGTGGCAAATACCTGAGCTCAGCCGTCCATAACGGCGGTTGTGCGAATCTCCGGCTGCCGCCGAACTAATTAGTCAGAATAAATGGTTTGACCAATTTTACCATCGAACACGGAAATGACTAATTTCTAGGAAGAAAAGAGGGCAGCAAGGGGTGGCCATCTCTTAACGACGGTTGTCGTCCCACGTTTACTAAACCGCAGAGGCAATGCGACGATTCCGGATAGCTGGTAAACTCATTCAATCGTTGTACTCTGCGCTTCGAGGAGACCATACGCCAGTTGCGCAATATAAAAAGCCTGTACTTGTACATAGGTTTGGTTGCCTTGATCTTGTTTGGATGCTCTTCTCAGAGCCCTGAAGATATTCTCCCGACTCAAACCGGCGGCGGCATCTCAGTGCCGATTCCAACAGAGGCACCCGCCAATGGGTCTGGAAACAGCGATGGTCTCATACTAAACGACCCCGCTGAGTTGAATTTCGATATCGGGGATTTCCCTTTGGGTTGGCAAATCAAAGCCCAAAGATATGTAGGCTTTGGCGGCCGAGATATGATATTTACACCAGAAAGGGGTGATACCCACTGGCTTACGTTAACTAAAACAGGGGACAGGCCCAGCGAGATCAACAGCTCTATAAGTGTCGCACCGGATATCGAAAGCGCAACCGCCGGGTTCGACTGGAGCCTCCGGAATGCTTCGGAGACAACATCGGTTAGGGAAATCGATATAGGCAGTGAAGCTTACGTCCATGCGCAAAATAATGCTTTCAGTGTTACGTTCCGCATGAATAACATTACCGCTTCGGTTTCCATGCGCAGCGAGAGTGAGTATCAAGGCTCGATCGAAGCGACCGAGGAGTGGGCGAGAAAACTAGCGAGTGGTATAGAAGAACAACGAACCAATGTGCAGCCAGTCCATCTAGCAGAACATGCCAACTTCTCTGCCTCAGACTTACCTGAAGAATGGACCTTCAATAGGAGCAGAATAAGCTCGAATCAGTCAGTACTCGAAGCAACTGGACCTAGTGGGCCCGGGTCTAGTTCCTCTTATATGATTTCGCAGGTGTTTGCGTTCGATGATGAGGATGCAGCCGCCAAGAAGTACAGTTCTTTATTGATACCACTGTCTCCTAGTGATTGGCAGACAATGACCTCTCCTCCGTGGATTGGGGCAGATTCCACAATGGTATCGAGGCAGATCCCCAATCAGCCAGAGACAATCATCGGTGCACATGTATTCCTGGGCCGAAAAGGCCAAAGTGTAGTGCATATTCAAATTCAGTGGCCTCGATCTCGACAACAAATCGATAATCTGGTCATGCTGATATCAGCGAAGCTTGCAAGGTAGCGCCGCTAGTCAGGCTTCACTCTGGCGCAGAAAGTCGTAACCCACCAAACTCCTAAGATTCTGAGTAGTAAAGAAAACCCTCGTTTTCGTTACTTGCCAAAACACCCCTCAGGTCATCTCCCGTTCCTATGCGACGGAGAGCAAACAATCTTGGTCAAGTAATCTAAGGCAAGAACAACCTGGGACACAAGAGTTTCTTTACTCTTGTGGGAGCCGACACTTTACTATTGATAAAATATGTCATCAATACTACCCCCGGCCCTTCCTGGCTATGAACTCTGGGAATGCCTCCTCTACTCCGAAGCCTTTGACCACGCTGGTGTAGTCCTTCTCGTTCTGCCACATGCCGTGCAGGTCGGCGGTCATGTCCTTGATTAAGATCTCTTTGACCCCCTTCACCGACGCCTGATTGTTCTTGGCGATCAGGGTTGCCATCTCCATGGTCTTGGCCCGCAGTTGGTCCGCAGGCACCAAGTGGTTCAGCAGGCCGACCTGGAAGGCCTCCTCTGCCTCCACCACTCTTGCGGTGAACAGAAACTCCTTGGCCTTGGGCCAGCCCACCTGGTTGGTCAAGGTCCAGGTGCAGTTGATGCGGCCATAAGCCACGGCCAGAAACCGGAATTTGGTATTCTCGCAGCCGACCCGGATATCGAGACAGGACGCCAGCACCGAGCCGCCGCCGTAGGCCAGCCCATTCATCATTCCGATGACCGGCTTGGGCGAGGATGAGATGTCATACATACACTGTGAGTGCACTGCCGAACGGACGTCCCGTTCCGCTTCGGTCCTGTTGCGGGCGTCCTCCCGCTGCTCGTGGATATCGCCTCCCGCGGAGAAGGCCTTATTGCCCGTGCCGGTAATCACGATGCAGCCGATGTTTTCATCGGCGTTGGCCGCCATCACCGCGTCGTGGAGTTCCGAGGTCAACGTGTGGTTCATTGCGTTCAGGACCTCGGGGCGGTCCATGGTAATCACCGCCACGCCTTCTTCGTTCTCTACCAAGATGTGTTCGTAAGCCATCTGCTCCCATCCTGACCTTCACCCTCCAGGGGGAAAGGAATTATTGAAATGTTTTCGAGTCGCACCCCAGATTCTACGGTTGGGGCGATGTCCAGTCAATTTGGCCAAGAATGGCTCCTGCCTATGGTAAACTGCCATCGAACACACAGACACGCTAAGGCGCGCTACAGGCGAAATTAATTACACCGCCGGAGATTTGGAGGAACCTGGATTGGCTCAGAAGATGGATGCGGGCGTAGCGGTGATCGAGATGCTGCGGCAGGAAGGGGTCTCCCACATGTTCGGCATCGTTGGTTCGTCTTTCCTAGACATTCTTGACCCCCTCTATGACCGGGACGACCTCAAGTTCATTGGAGTCCGCCACGAACAGGGCGCGGCGCTGATGGCCGACGGGTACAGCCGCATCTCTGGTTCTCCCAGCGTCTGCCTGGTAACCAACGGTCCCGGAGTGCTTAACCTGACCTACGGTATCGGCTCGGCCTACGTTGCCCACTCCCCGGTCGTGGTGTTGGCCCCCTCTGCGTCCCGCAGCCACCAGAACCGCGACTCAACCCAGGAGTTCGACCAGGTAGCCCTCTTCAAGCCAATCACCAAGGCCGCCTTTGCAATCAACAAGATCGAGGTGCTGCCCGAAGCCCTGCGCCACGCCTTCCGGGTCGCCA
Organism: SAR202 cluster bacterium Io17-Chloro-G6; assembly: GCA_002816585.1. The sequence continues at coordinate 65,868 of MUCT01000041.1, forward strand.
CATCCGGCAAGATGGGCCCGGTGATGATCGACATTCCCAGGGATCTGCTGCCTGGCGCCGAGATCGAGTTGGACCTTCTGACGCCCGATGCGTACCGCCCCGGCCAGACCCGCTCCCGGGGTGACTTAGGCTTGATCGAAAAGGCCGCCGCCGTGCTGTCGGCCACTCAGCGCCCGGTGATCCTGGCCGGCGGAGGCGTGCAGTGGAGCAATGCCGGCGACGAGGTGTGCCGTATGGCCGAACTGACCGGCGCGGCCATCGTCACCTCCTACGGCCGGGCCGACGCCGTGCCCAACGACCACCCCAGCTACCTCGGCCACCTGGGCCGGCTGGGTTCTTTGGAAGGCATCGAAGCGGTGCGCCAAGCCGACACCATCTTGGCTGTGGGCACTCGCCTCAGCCAGTCGACCACTTTTTACGACAACCGGTTCATCCCCGCAGACGCCAAGATCATCCAGATCGAGATCGACCCTCAAGAGATTGGGCGTAACTACCCCGTGACCGTGGGCATCGAAGGCGACGCCAAAGCGGTGATGGAAGGTCTGCTTGAAAAAGTGCGGGAGCGGGAGCCCCGGCCCAACCAGCAGTGGGTCTCGGAGATCGGCGATTGGACCGCCCGCCGAGCCAGCCGCTTGCAGGACGAGGAAAAGCTCTCCGGAATGCCGATCAAGCCTCAACGAGCCTACGCCGAACTGCGGAAGGTCATGCCCCGGAACGCCATCGTGGCCTTGGACGCCGGGCTGGCCCCCAACTACGGGCAGGACCGGCTGAACTATTACGAGCCCCGGAGCCTCATTACCTCGCTTGACCTTGGCGGCTTGGGGTTCAGCTTCCCGGCGGCCATCGGCGCCAAGTTCGCCGCCCCAGACCGGCCCGTGATCAACTTCAACGGCGACGGCGGGTTCTTGTTCAACGCCCAGGAATTCTCAACTGCGGTGCACTATAATTTGCCGCTGGTTACCGTCATCATGAACAACGGAATCTGGGGCTCGGAAAAGGCTTACCAACGCTACGCCTTCAATGAACGTTACGTGGGCGCCGACACCACCAACCCACGTTTCGACAAATACGCCGAGATATTCGGCGGCGTTGGGTTCTATGTTGAGAGGCCCGAGGACATCGGCAACGCCCTGGCTGAGGCCCTGAATTGCGGCAAGCCCAGCATCATCGAGATACCCACCGACCCCGACGAGATGCCCCGCCCCGCCCGGCTGGCGGAGGTCCAGGCCCCGTCCCAATCCTAAACAGCGGACAAAATATCAATCGGCCCTGCAGCCTGTAAGATAGACAAAAGATGATCAGATGGAAGAAGTAATACTGCCCGATGCCATAAATCTGGAAGAGGACGCGGTGGTGTTTTTATGGGAAGACGCCCACCGCAGTCCATTCCCCCACCGCTACCTGCGCCTGCGCTGTCCCTGCGCCAATTGCGTGGACGAGATGAGCGGAAAGCGCACCTTGGACCCGGATACGGTGCCCAAAGACGTGAAAGCGGTGGACCAGATGCCCGTGGGAAAGTATGGGGTGCAGTTCCTATGGAGCGACACCCACTACACCGGAATCTACACCTACAAGGTGCTGCGGGCGGCCTGTCCCTGCATCATCTGCGGTGAGGCCCGGGCCGCGGCTTCGAGAGAGGATGGTTCTTCAACAAGCTCAGGATGAGGGGAAATAATGTGTTCGCCCGTTCATGGTGGGTTCGTCAATCCACCGGTCGCTAGTCAGAGTCCTTGGCGGGTTGGCTGTCTCTGGAGCGCATGGGCTTCTCCAATGACGCCTTGAACTTGGGGGACGTGAAGGTATTGGACTTGAACGCAAAGTTGGAGAGCTGGCGCTCACCTGGCTTGCCGCAATTCGCGCAATCGGCCGGCTCGTCAGACTGGGAAACTGAGCGCATCACTTCGTAGTCAAGGCCACAGTTAGCGCAATAATACTCATAGATGGGCATCAAAACCTCCTGAACCTCCGTACATTTTAGACCTTCATAGAACAGCAGTCCAAACTGCACGTCTGATCACAGGTGAAATAATCATGGCAGACACCGTAGATGTGGTAATCATTGGGGGAGGCGCGGCGGGCTGCGCCGTGGCCTACTATCTGGCCCAATCAGGAGTGAAATCGACCATCATCGAACGGGAAGGAGTGGGGAATCAAGCCTCCGGATACGCCGCCGGTGGATTGAACCCGCTCACGGGCATCGGAATCCCAGGCCCCCTGGGCGCCTTTGCCTGGGAGTGCTTCCAGCTTCACACGGGCCTGTACGACACCCTCAAAGAACAATCAGGTATCGACTACCAACACCGGACGGTCGCCAAGATCGACTTGGCCATTCTAGAGCCGGAAGTGGCTGGCTTGATGGCGACGGCCGAGCTTTTCCACGGAGTAGATGGCTTCAACGCCTCTTGGATGGAACCGGAGGAGATTACCAAGTTGGAACCCCGGATCAGCCCTGGCATTCTAGGCGGCCTCTACGCCTACGGCAACGACGCGGTGGACAGCCACAGCCTGACCGAAGCTTTCTCGGTGGCGGCGGGGAAAATGGGCGCCACGGTCCGTGCCGGAAACGTCCAGAGTCTGGAGGGCAAAGGCGGAATGGTGGACCGGGTGATCTTGGAGGATGGAGAGATATCCTGCGGCCAGGTCGTGATGGCCATGGGGCCGTGGTCGCGCCGGGCCGAGGCCTGGCTGGGCGTCTACATCCCGGTCGACCCCCTCAAGGGCGAGATAATCAGGCTGGAGAAGAACGGAGAACCGTTCAAGCACGACATCTCCGGTGGTGGTGGCGCCATCTACCCCAAGCCGGACGGCCTAAATTGGTGCGGCACCACCGAGGATTGGAAGGGTTTCGACCGTGAGCCCTCCGATCAGGTCGCCCGCGAGATCCGGCAGCGGGTAGTACGGTTGGTTCCCGATCTGGTTGACGCCAAGATCGTTAAGCAAACAGCCTGCCTGCGGCCTGTCACACCTGATTGGCTGCCGGTATTGGGGAGGGCCCCCGGTTGGGAGAACGTTTATCTGGCAACGGGAGCGGGAAAGAAGGGAATCTTGCTGGCCCCCGGGATCGGCAAGGCGATCGCCGACTTGATGACCAGCGGTGAAACCGCGCTTTCGATTCAGGGATACTCCCCGGAGCGGTTCGCCACCCAATTGGACTAGCCGGACGCACGGAAAATGGGCGGGCTTAGTTCCCGAATTGGGCAGCCAGGCTGCCGTCCCCAGAGACGGTGATTTGCTTGGCGCCCACCGCTTCCTCGTAGGTGATGCGGCCGTAGACCAGCAAAATGAAAGTCTGGGTGTCGCAACCGAAAGTAACCTGCGGTTGTTCCTCGCCTGCCGGTTCCATGATTGCCTTTTCGCCTCCGCCGGTAACAATGTCGTAGCTGCCGGACACGGGGCCCGTCAAGTCGAACCTGAACCGGACTCTGATCGACAATCTGGGCGCCGGATTGAATAGCCGCCCGACCACGAACACCGGAAACATCTCCAAGATTGCGGGAACGCTTTCTGGGGACAGGACCGCTGCCGGCTCCAGCCTGGACCGAATGTCCCACTCGTGAACTATCAGCTCGGTGATGCGAAGGTTCAAATAGGTCTCCACCGAGATGGTTCCCGCGGCGTGGTAACACGGTTTGTCTTTGTCGGCTTCCGTCAAATGGGACAAAACGTCATCAAACTGTACCAGTCGGTCATTGAAGGCCCCCAACACATCGCCACCCAGGCTATCCCGAAAATCTATGGCTCTCCGGGCGTTGGCCGCCAACCGGGCTGACATATCGCCTTGACCTGCCGGCGGAAATCCTTCTGGAGGGGAAGCATCTCCTGCGGCGCCCCTGGCTATGTTGGACCCAAAATTATCGACGGCCCCAGTCATGTGAGCCACCACATCCCTGACCTGCCAGGATTCACAGGCGCTCTGGGTTGTCCAGTCGTCGGTCGACAGGGTACCCAGGTATTCGCTGATCCTTGCCGATTCTGTTTTGATCAACCGGGCCTTTCCCACTACCGAGTCCATCTCGTCCTCTCCTAATCAGGCGCTAGACGCCCGCTGTAATCCCCGCTCCATTGGCGGTATTATAGTGGCCCGTCTGCATTTCACAATCCTGGCTGGGTATTTGTTACCCAGACCCGCTTTCAGGAGGCGCGTGGTGGCGCTAGGTTGGGCAATCATCGGCGCGGGAATGCACCCACATCAAAAAGTAGCGCCGGCCATTGGGCTTACGCCGGAAGCCGATCTCATCGCGGTGTTGAGCCGCGACCAAGGACGCGCCGACGCCTTTGCCGAAACCCACGGAGCCAAGGTCGGGTATTCCAACATCGACGACCTGCTGGCTGACACCCGCATCGACGCCGTATTCGTGGCATCTCCCAATGCCTTGCACGCCGGACACACAGTACAGGCCGCTAAGGCGGGGAAACACGTGCTTTCGGAAAAACCAATGGCGACATCGGTTGCTGACGCGCTGACCATGGTCGAAATATGCCAGGCCAAGGGTGTAACGCTTGGCCTCGGATTCGAATTGCGTTTCCACCCCGCCCATCTTTTGGCCAGGGAGTTGGTGTCAGAGGGGAAGCTGGGCCGTGTCCGTCTGGTCCAGGGGCATTGGGGCCGCGGCGAGCGGGGAGAACCGGAGCACCTGCCCCGGACCGGCCTTCGAGGCTGGTGGGAAGACCCGGCGGCGATGGGCGGAGGCTCGGTGATCATGGGGCTCGGCGTCCACGTGTTCGATCTTGTCCGATTCGTAATGCAGCAGGAGATTACCGAAGTCAGCGCCATGACCGACGGACAGACCGCGGCCCAACCCCTGGAGCACATCGCCAGTATGTCCCTGCGCCTGGAGGACGGGACCATTGCCAATGTTAGCTGCGGCCGTATGCTGCCCGACACCTTGAACGACTTTACCGTCTACGGCACCGACGGACGCTTCACCGGCCGGGCCACCGTCTGGGAGGCGCGTATGGGCGATGTGGAGGTGGTCAGCGAGACGGTCAACCAAACTGAGAGTTGGGAGTCCGATTACCTGGCGAATTTCGTCGCCGAGTTGAGTGATTTCCACGCCGCTTTGAAAGAAGACCGGGAGCCTGCGGCCACCGGCGTCGACGGTCTGAGGTCAACGGAGATTAATTCAGCGGTCATCCAGTCGGCCCAGACCGGCCAGACGGTCAAGATTGAGCGCCAGCCGGTGTGATAGAGCAGCGGTTGACGCTCTAAAAGTCCGTTGCTACGATTCCCAGCGTCCTAGGCAGCCATTTCCCAGTAAGAGATTCCTAGATATCGAGGGCTTATAGCTATGACGACCACAGAGCGGAACCTGGCACAGGGTGCATTACAAGGCGTTCAAGTCCTGGAGTTTGGACAATACATCCCGGGACCGATGTTGGGGATGCTGTTAAGCGACCAGGGGGCTGACGTAATCAAGGTCGAACGCCCCGGGGGCGACCCTGCCCGCAGCGAGCCTGCCTTTGCTACTTGGAACCGGGGCAAACGCTCAGTGGTGCTGGACCTGAAGACCCCCGAAGGACAGACCGCCGCCGTGGGCCTGGCCAGGAAGGCCGACATAGTTATCGAGAATTACCGGCCCGGAGTGGCCGACCGCTTGGGCATCGGCTATGACGCCCTGTCCAAAGAAAACCCCCGATTGCTTTACTGCTCCATCCCCGGCTTCGGCGAAGACAGTCCCTACCGCAACGAACGCGGTTGGGAGGGCATTGTATCCGCTGCCACCGGGACCTACCAACATATCGACGGCGCCGACGAGCCGTTGTTCTTGCCCCTGCCCACGGCCAGCACCTTCGCCGCCATCGTGGCATCCGTCTCGGTAGCCATGGCGATCGTCGCCCGCGACCGGACCGGCAAAGGCCAGCGCATTGAAGTGCCGATGCACAGCGCCATGTTCTCGGCCATCGGGAGACACCTGGTCAAGCTTTATGACATCAACCCACCCGATCTGTTTGACCTGCCGCGGAACGTGATGTCTCACCAATACAAGTGCGCCGATGGCCGTTACTTCCAGTCCCATGGCATGTATCAGCGCTTCGTGGGCCAGTTGATGACTGCCGCTGGTCGTCCTGAGTGGATCGAAGACTTGGAGGACCTCTACGGCGCCGAGGTTGCGCCGGAGACGGTGGCCATGTGGAAGGACCGGTTCGAAAATATGTATTTGGAGCGGACCGCCAAAGAATGGGAGGACGCCATCGCGGAGACCAAGGGTGTGGGCACAATCTGTAAAACCGTCGATGAATGGCTGGTCCACGAGCACGCTATCGCCGGCAAGATGGTAACCGAGGTCGACGACGCCAAATACGGAAAGATGAAACAACCCGGGGTCCAGGTCCGTCTGCGCGGGACACCTGGGGCGATTCAGGGGCGCGCTCCCACATTGGGAGAGCACACGTCTGAGATCTTGGCCGAGGCAAATAACGGTCCGGGACGGCCCGTAACATACCAGGACGGCAGCGAAAACATCATGAGCGTCTTGGAGGGCGTCCGGGTGTTGGACCTGTGCATTGTCCTCGCCGGACCCACCTGTGGCCGGACCCTGGGCGAATTCGGCGCGGAAATCATCAAGATCGACGACCCGTCGCGTCCCTATGACATAGCTGGAAACACGGATGTAAACCGGGGCAAGAGCAGCATCCAGATCAACCTCAAGACGGCAGAAGGGCTTGAAGTTTTCTATAAGCTGCTCGAAACCGCCGATGTAGTTGTGGAGAATAACCGCAAGAGCAGCCTGGCCCGCCTTGGCATCAGCTACGAAGAAATGCGCAAGCGCAAACCAGAAATCATTCACGCCTCGCTCAACGCCTTCGGTTACGACGGTCCGTGGAGCGAACGGCCCGGATGGGAGCAATTGGCCCAGGCCACCAGCGGCATCCAGGTGCGCCGAGGCGGCCGTGACTCGGCTCCCAGGTTGCTGCCCTACCCCATGAATGACTACGGCACCGGACTGATGGGCGCCTACGCGGTGGCCCTGGCGATTCACGAACGCAACCGCACCGGCAAAGGCCAATCGGTTGACAGCGGCCTGGCGTTGACTGCGGGTCTGCTTCAGTCGCCCTACTTCCTTGATTACGACGGGTACAAGCGGGACGAACCCGAGGGATTGGGTGTAAGGGGATTCTCCGCAAAGTCCCGGCTTTACCGGGCTACAGACGGCTGGTTATTTTTCCATTGTCCCGACGATGGAGCCTGGGGTCGCCTCGCCGCGCTTTCTGACTTTGCGGAGTTGGACAATGGCAGTGATGATGCCTTGACTCAGTCGCTGGCGAAAATATTGGCTGGCAAAACCAGAGGGGAATGGGAGAAGGTAATCAACCCTACCGGGGTCAGTGTGATTGCCAATCGAATGGTCGAAGAGTTCCGGGATGACGCCGATATCCGGAAGGCCGGCCTCATCGTGAGCCGGGACCATCCCGGCATCGGAAATGCGGACCATCTGGGTTCGGTGGCCAAACTTTCCGAGACTCCCATGCGGGTCGGCCGGCCATCTCCACTGCTCGGCGCGGAAACCGACCAGATCCTCACCGAGGCTGGTTACACAGGGGAGCAGATCGAGTCTCTCAAGTTGTCCGGAGCGGTGGTGCAACACCAAGGGTAGGGGACAATTACGTAACGAAACATGAGGGCCGGTTTGAGAAAGACCGGCCCTCTTTTATTAGTTCCTCGTTCGATTTTTGAGCCTACTCCACTGGTTCCATACCGAGGGCGATTCTGCCGCTGAACCGGTGCTGCCTTCTCTCCTGGATTGGGTGGAACTGGGCTGCCTGGATGTCCCGGAACCGTTGCTCCAAACCCAGTCCACGGAAATATCCCTGTCCCCCAGCGGCTGCCAGCGCCTTTTCCACGGTGCCTATGACAGCATTGGTGGCAATAGTCTTGTAGCGCGCGATCAAGTTCGACTGCTCCACCGTGGGCGGGTTGTATTCGTCGGCAATACGAACCATTTCCGCAACAGACGTCTGGGCAATGAGTAGTTCATTGTCCATGGCCCCGACCTGATCTTGCACCATGGTGTCATCCCGCTTCTTCTTGGCCTGTTCCAGGGCAATGTCCCTGGCGGACTCGGCTATTCCCAAATAGACTGACATAATCATCGACAGAGCGAGGGGTGATATCACATCGAAGAATCTGTGCCACACACCTTTAGGGCGGCTGAGAGAAATCCCCGCCTCCGGGACGAAAACATCGTTGATCTGGACGCTGTTGGAGCCGGTGCCCCGCATCCCCATGGTGTCCCAATCTCCGAGGACGGTCACCCCCTCATCATGCATGTTCACGGCAAAGTGCAACACGGTGGGACCGTTCTCCGGGTCCTGGTAGATCCCGGTGGTCAGTAACAGGTCTCCGGCGGGGGAGCCGCTGCCGAATATCTTGCGTCCAGTCATCCGGTACCCATCGTCCACCTTGGTTAATTGGCCAGAGCCATCCAACCAGTCGGAGCCGCCTGTGCTGACGAGCACAAGTTCTTCGGCGGCGATTCTCCGCAATGCCGGCTCGGACGACGGGGCCATGTTATTTCTGACCCGGAAGTTCAGCGTTGCTAACAGGTGGGAGTGCATAGAGAATGACAAGGCCGTGGCCCCGTCGTACTTTCCCAGTTCGTGCAAAATCTGGCATATCTCTGCGTGGGTTGCGCCGGCGCCGCCGAATTCGACCGGTATAGCTGCCGAGAATAGTTTGTGCTCCCGCATCGCCTGGTAGTTCTCGGCAACGAACGTGCCATCAGAGTCATGTTCGGCGGCTGTACTTGCGAACTTTGGCCCCAACTCGGCGATGATTGCCATCAAGTTAATGCTCGATTTCTCTATTTGATTTGTTGCGGTGGTCATCGTTCTCTCTCCTTTTACTTCCCATCATTCCTTTGCGGCGCCTCGTGCGGCCTATAGTGGTACACATTGTTTACGGCCAGACCGCTGCAATACAGTCCAATTTCTGGAGCTATAGCTATTCGGATATGGTATATTGCTACTCCGTTTCATCGACTGAAATCCCATGGCATCTTCGCCGTGATGGAATATTAAACCGTCAAATTGTCAAAAATCAGTCCAATTTCTGCAGTAAAAAGAGAGTCAAGAAATGAAAACTTACGGTCAGTTCTGCCCAGTCGCCAAGGCTTCAGAGATCTTCGCGGAAAGATGGACGCCGCTGATAATCTGGGAACTGTTGATGGGCAGCGGGAAATTCAGCGAGTTGGAAATTGGAATGGCCCACATCCCTCGTTCACTGCTGACTCAGCGGCTGAGGAGCCTCGAGGATGTGGGAGTGCTCACGCGGACGATGGTGGGAAACGGCAAACGCGCGGAATATCAACTTACGGAGGCTGGTTTCGACCTATTTGAAGTTGTGCGGGGGCTTGGGGAATGGGGCCAGAAATGGGTCAACCACAACATCGGAGTTGATGATGTTGACCCGGCTCTGTTGGTATGGGATATGCACCGGCGGGTTAATACCGAGCTTCTTCCCGAGGAGCGGGTGGTGGTGCAGATCGACTTCCGCGGCGCCGGCAATGGAACTTACTGGCTGTTATTGGAACGCCCCGAACCCTCGGTGTGCATGCAGGATTTGGGATTCGATGTCGACCTTTTCGTGAACGCCGACACCATAGCCATGCACAAGGTCTGGATGGGTATGGCGTCCTTGGCGGATTGCGTGGATGACGGCCGGATCGAATTGGACGGTTTGACGGCCCACGTAGATGCCTTCCCCGGATGGTTCAAACTCAGTATCTTTTCAGACGTAAGACCGGCTGGGATATCCCCTTAAAAAGACCACAATTGCCGGCCGTTTGAAAATACGGTGGCTAGTCGAGATGAACATAGTGTGGCAGCCGCCTCCGGAACGTGCTAAACTGGCCCGGCGTCCGATCGCGTAGCCTTGAGGCGCGAAACCTCAGGTAGAAGAGGTCCTTTTGCTCCACATCTACAACACCCTGGCAAAACGGGTGGAAGAAATCCATCCCACCACGCCGGGGCTCATCCAAATGTACACCTGCGGCCCAACCGTCTACCGCGATGCCCACATCGGCAACCTGCGCACCTATCTCATGGCCGATTGGGTCCGCCGATCGCTGATCCACAGTGGCCTGCAGGTAAAGCACATAAAAAACATCACCGACGTCGGCCACATGCGCCAGGAATTGGCCGAGGCGGGCGGCGACAAGATGATTATGGCCGCCCTGGCTGAAGGCAAGACTATTCAGGAAATCGCCGACCTCTACGCCGGACGATTCTTCCGCGACGAAGCACGTCTCAACATCATGGAGGCCACGGAATTTCCCTGGGCCAGTCATCACATCCCGGAAATGATCTCGATCAATGAAACCTTGCTGGCCAACGGGCACGCCTATGAGAAGGGCGGCAACCTGTACTTCGATGTTCCCTCCTTCGAGGGCTACGGCAAACTCTCCAACAACATTGGCGGCGATCTGCTGGAAGGCGTCCGTTCCGAAGCCGACCCGCTGAAGCGCGACCCCAGAGATTTCACTCTTTGGAAGGCCGCCGAGCCGGGCCGAGACGTTAAATGGGACAGCCCCTGGGGCCCAGGATTCCCCGGGTGGCACATCGAGTGTTCGGCCATGGCTTCCAAGTACTTGGGGGAGAGCTTCGATATCCACACCGGCGGCGTCGACAACGTATTCCCCCACCATGAAGACGAGATTGCCCAGAGCGAGGCCGCCTTCGGTCATCAACACGTTAACTACTGGATCCACGCTCAGCACCTGTTGGCAGACGGCGCCAAGATGGCCAAATCGGCGGGCAACGTTTTTCTCATTGAAGAATTGATTGAGCGGGGATTTTCGCCTCTTTCGTTCCGGTACCTGTGCATGACCATCCTCTACCGCCACCGCATGAATTTCACCTTCACGTCACTGAAGGCAGCGGAAAAGGCCCTGACCGGTCTACGGCAGCGGGTGTGGCTCTGGAGTCAGGAACCGGAGGTCAATGGGCATTCTTCGGAAATCGAGGAATACCGCCGGCGGTTCTGGGATACCGTGGAGACTGATTTGGACCTTCCAGGCGCTCTGGCCTTGACCTGGGAAATGGTCCGGTCCGAGTTGCCAGGACGCGCCAAGATGGACTTGCTGCTGGAGTTTGACCAGATGTTCGGCCTTGACCTGGACAAGGCCCCCGCCGAGAACGCCGTGACGGCCGAAGTCACCGCTACTCTGGAAGTTCGGGGCGGCCACCGGGGACAGTCCGACTATTCCACCGCGGATTCCCTGAGGGGGCAGCTTGCCTCAGACGGATACCTGGTCCAAGACACGGTTAGCGGCACGCGAGCCCGGCCCAAGACACCCCTGGAATTGCGGCAAGAGAAATGGGCCTCGGTGTCTTCTTCCCGGGAGGTGGAGTCCTACTTGGACCAGCCCTCCGAATTGGATTTCACCTTCATACTGAACGCTTACGGGTACCCCGGCGACGTTCAGCGATGTGTGGAGGGCATGCTGCGCCACTCCGGCAGCCACTCCGTGGAGGCGATCGTAGTCGACAATGGATCAACCGACGGTACCGGAGAACTATTGGAGGAGCTGCAAAGTCAGTATCCAGGGCTTCGGGTGGTCCATTGCGACCACGTGATCGGCGACGCCGCCAGCAAGAATATCGGCTTAAAACAGAGCCGTGGCCGCAACATAGTGGTCGTGGACGGCTCCGCCGAGATCACGGGTAATATCCTGGACCCTATCGCCCAGAAGCTTGAGGACCCGACGGTGGGCATCTTTGGCCCCTGGGGACTAAGTACCCCCGACATGCAGCACTTCCACGAAGAAGTTGATGAAGGTGACGCCGACGCCATGCAGGCATATTGCATGGCTTTTCGCCGGGAAACCGTAAACACCGTTGGGCTGATGCGTGAGTGCTTCCGGTTCTACCGGAACTTGGACATCGACTATTGCTTCCAGTTCAAGGACAAGGGTTTCCGGGTAGTGGCCGACTCCTCCCTCCCCTTGGTCCGCCACGAACACCGCCAGTGGACGGAATTGGACGACAACCAGCGTGACGAACTAAGCAGGAAGAACTTTGGGCGGTTCCTCAAGCGCTGGGGCAACCGCCCCGATTTGTTGATCGCCGCCGACGCTGTGGGGTTCGAGAACCAAGAACGGTTCCATCATTAGGCCGGTCCGGCTCAACTCTAGCGGATTCCCACACTGTCTCATCCCTCTTTCCTACTTACGCCTGCCCAATCGTGTCTATAGTTGCATCGCGCCGGACACCGCTGGCCGGGAGAACTCAAGGGTTAACCATCGACGCGAATGCTTATATTATCCATCTCAAATCAGGGTCGCGATGCCCGTTGCAATATCTGGTTCCACAGGATAATAAAAACAAAGATCGGCGGCTCTGAACACCGCTCCAACATGCGATATTACACACCATTGATTATCCAATACTCAGCCTTGACTCCGTGCCTGGCAGATGCTAGATTCCGAGGCGGTCCGGCACTAGATTTCCTGGTTTTTCGCACCGTCCGGCGGACCGCCTAACCGATGTCAGAGATTGCCGAAAGACTGCTGGCAGGCGAGCAAAGGGCGCTATCAAGGTTAATCACGCTGCTAGAGCGGGGGGACCCGGCGGCCGCCGAGGCAATGAAGGCAGTCGACGGGCATACCGGAAGGGCTTACACGGTGGGAATCACCGGTCCTCCCGGTTCGGGAAAGAGCACCATTGTCGACCAACTGACGAAGCTGGTACGGGAGACAGGCTCAAAAGTGGGCATCATCGCCGTCGATCCTACCAGCCCATTTAGCGGCGGCGCCATATTGGGTGACCGTATTCGGATGCAGCGCCATTATCTGGATTCCGGGGTCTTTATCCGCAGTGTGGCTACGCGAGGCCAAGGGGGCGGGTTACCTCGAATTGTGAAAAGCATGGTTCGGGCGCTGGATGCCGCCGGGACCGACCTGATACTCGTCGAGACGGTGGGTGTCGGGCAGACTGAACTGGGCATCATAAGTGTGGCGGATACAGTGCTGGTCACGTTGAATCCCGAGTCGGGTGACGCGATCCAAACACTGAAGGCGGGAGTGATGGAGATCGCCGATGTTTACGTGGTAAACAAGGCGGACCGTGACGGCGCAAACCAAATGGCGACAGCCATCACGGGTATGCTCCACATGGCCATGGTCAGCCCCAAATGGAACCCGCCGGTAATGCTGACCACTGCCAACACCGGTCAAGGCATTGAGGACCTCTGGCTGAAAATGCAGGACCACCGGGAGTTCCTCACCACCGGCGGCGGCCTAGAAGGCCGCCGGGAGACGCGGCGCAAACGAGAATTTTTGGAGGCGGTGGAAGAGGTGTTGGCGAAGCGGCTCCGCGACAAGGTGGAAAACGACCCAGACCTTAACGCTACTTTGGAAAAAGTGGCGGCAAAAGAGACTGATCCCTACTCCGCGGCGCTGGAGTACCTGGAATCTTCTCTGTTTTCATCGGACTGGCTTAATTCCCAATAACGCACCCTTGCCTCGCTGTGGCGGACGGTTGGCTCAACTGGACATAACTTGCGGACGCCAACTTCCCGAACCCAGACGAGGAGACTCATAGATCCAATCCACAAAAGTGGAGACTCGAAATGTCGGTACTAGGTATTGATTTGAGGGCTTCTAGCAAAAAGCCCTCCGCGGTAGCCATATTAGACTCAGATTCCCGTTTGACCGAGCTGGGAAGTTGCCACAAAGACAGCGAATTGACTGAACTGGTGGGCAAGGTCCGGCCAGACTTGATCGCCATCGGTGCGCCGTTAAATCTGCCGTCTGGGTTTTGCTGCTTGGACAAATCCTGCGATTGCCAATTCTCTATATCCGGCAGGAAAGGCCGTTTGCTCGAGCTCGAATTGGCCAAGATGGGGATTAGTTGTTTCTACACAAACAAGGGTTCCATCATCAGGGAACTGATCTACCGTGGGATACGATTGAGCCAATATCTCAAGGTCGAGGGATATAACGTCATTGAGGTATATCCATACGCCACCAAGATGCTGCTCTTTGGAGATAAGTTGCCGCCAAAGAACAGCGCAGCCAGCCTGAGCTACATGATTAGCCATCTGACCCCCTTGGTCTCAGGCATGGAGGACCACACAGACGACCTGGACCGGAACACCTGCGATGCCATAATCAACGCCTACACTGGACAGTTGCACGCCCAGGCGGATACCGATGTCTTGGGAGACCCAGAGGAGGGCATGCTGGTATTACCTAAGCTACCAATTTAAACTGGGGTACCGGACCTAGACATGGGCCAGTGCCCCTAGACAATGCAGCGCCCGTGGCTGGTTTGCTGAAACCGGCCATGGGCCTCTTTTTTTACCGCTAAGTATCCGCAGTGACCGGTCTTCAGATGTTGGGGGCCGGATGGCCCCCAATTTTGGGGTGAATTGAGGCTTGCTCGTCGCTGCAGGCAACCATATGGTGGATTAAGAAGAAGTTGGCAGACTAGGGCCGTACCGGCCTGAGTCGCCAGAATCGCATGGGGAGGTTGAAAGTGGACCTGCACATTTACGGACGCAACCTGGAGATTACCGACGAGACCCGGCAGCATGTAGAAAGCAAGCTGGGGCAGATCGACCGCCACCTCCCTGGAATATCGGGGGCATCAGTGGAGCTGGCATACGAGGCCACCCGGGCGAATAGTGACCGGATCGTCGCCCAGGTAACTCTCCATGTTGGCGGGACACTGCTTCGGGCCCAGCGAAGGGCGGCCAGCGCCGTTGCCGCGGTGAACTCGGTGGCTCAGGCTCTGGACCAGCAGGTTAAGCGCTACAAGAGCCACGCGTACCGAAGCGCACGCAGTCGCCAGGGTGGCCGCGCCGCCAACCAGGAGACAGAGGCATCGTATGAAAACCTAAACGGACCGTACGAAGCACCGGTGGATGGCCTAGAAGGGCTGGACAGTAGATCCGCCGATGGCCAAGTAGTCCGCGTGAAAGAGTTTGAAATGGAGCCCATGGCCGTGGATGAGGCCGCCATTCAAATGCAGTTCCTAGGCCACTCTTTCTACATGTTCTTGGACCGTGAATCAGACAAGCACAGCGTACTGTATCTGCGGGGCGACGGTAATTACGGGCTGATACAACCCAAGTCCGCATAGACAATTCAAGAAGGCCATCCTTCCAACCGGTCCTGCCGGAGGAAAGATGGCCTTCTTTTTTCCAGATCAAAATACCGTGGGAATTTGGGAATTAGTCCGCCTTGACGCCTCCGTTGCTCTGGTTGCTGCCCATACCCATGAAATTGCCCAACATGGACGTAAATTCCATGGGGAATATCCATTTTGTAGACGGACTGTCTCCCAGGGATTTCAGGGTCTCGAAATATTGGAGACTCATCGTGCGCCCGTCTGCGGTGGAGGCAACGGCGTTGATGCGTTCCAGGGCCTCGCTGAATCCTGATGCCCTGAGCACAGCCGCCTGCTGGTCGCCCTCTGCCTTTAGGATCTCCGATTGGCGCGAGCCCTCGGCCGATAGAATCGCCGCCTGCCTTTCGCCCTCGGCCCGGTTGATCTGCGATTGCCTAGTGCCCTCGGATTCGGTGATCTCGGCGGTCTTGATCGCTTCGGCCGATTTTTCCCTTTCCATGGCCGCCTTCACGCCCGGGGGCGGGTCGATCTCGTTGATCTCCACTTGGGAAATCTTGACGCCCCACCTTTCCGTGACCTCGTCCATCCGCACCTGGAGAGCGTCTCTCATGCGCTCTCTTTCCGACAAGGCATCGGACAGGGTCGTGGCGCCGATCACAGCCCGCAAGGTGGCGAAAGCGAGATTTACGACGGCCAACTCAAAATTCTGGACCTCCAGCACTGCCCGTTCGGCATACTCATCCATCACCCGGTAGTAGATGACGAAGTCCATGTCCACGACCACGTTGTCTGCGGTGATATATTTCTGGGTTGGAACCCTGGTCACCCGCTCTCTCAAGTCAACCTTGGTACCGTGGAAAACAAAGGGGATCAGGAAATGCAAGCCAGACCGGCGGGTGCCGGTGAAGGTGCCGAACTTTTGCACGACCATCCGTTGATATTGCTGTACCATTATCAATCCAGCGGCCATATCGTCCTCCCTATATACCGTAATACCGTGCTCTGAACGGTGTGACGAGTTCCCCGAATGGATTACGAGATTTCTGTGCTATCGGGATCATTCTGTCGAAACACAGTCAAGATCAGCCCGTCCACACTTCTGACTTCGACCGGTTCGCCAACTGGAATCACAGTATCATCTTCGCTTATGGCTGTCCAGGTTTCGTTTCCCACTAGGACTATGCCTCTGGGGGAAAGTTCGCCGGTGACCGTTCCCCGGCTGCCGGTCAAGTCCACCGCCTTCTCCGGAGGTCCCTGTTTCCGTGACTCATAGGCCGACTTCACCACATACCCTAATGAAAGGGCGATAACACCGACGGTGCCCGCCAACAGCCACCTGCTCACCGAGATTGAGGGCAGAGTAGGAGAGGCAGCGCCGAACTGGGTGAACAGAAGCAGACCACCAACAATAAGACTTACAATAGCGCCGGCGCCCAAGATACCGAATCCAGCCACGGCAACCTCCAGGACTATCAGCGCGACAGCTAATAGAACGAAAACCACACCGGCCCAGTTTACCGGCAGGTTGCCCAATGCCAAGAACGCCAGCAGCAGGCAGATCACCCCCACCACCCCTGGAGCGATGAGGCCCGGGTTGAACAACTCCACCACGATGCCAAGGCCGCCCACGGTCAGCAAGATAAAAGACACGTTAGGGTCGGAAATGAACTCCAAGAAATGCTCTAGGACATTCTTACCGAAGGACTTAATCTCCAAGTCTTTGGTCTCCATAACGACCGTTCCCGCTGAGGTTTCCGCGCTCAAGCCGTCGATTTTCGCTAAAAGATCGTCCAAGTCCTCGGCGATGAGGTCCACCACATTGTCGGCCAAGGCCTCCAGTGCCGAGTAGGAGGCTGCAGAACGGACCGTCTCTTCCAACTTGTCTTGATTGCGGCCCCGCTCTTGGGCGATGCTTCTGATCAGAGCCGCGGCGTCGTTCTCTACCTTGCTGGCCAGGGTTTCATCCAGGTCTTGGCCGGTGCTGGAAACGGGAGTGGCCGCACCGATATTAGTACCAGGCGCCATGACGGCGAAGTTGCCCGCCGCCGTGATAAAGGTTCCTGCAGAGCCGGCTCTTGCTCCACTCGGCGAGACGAAGACCGCCACTGGCACTGGCGACTCCAGGAGCAATTTAACAATTTCTCTAGTGGAGCTAAGCAGTCCGCCGGGAGTGTCAATTTGAATTATCAGGAGCGTGGCGCCGTCTTCTTGGGCTTGTTCAATGGCCCGGGAGATGAAACGCTCCTTGACCGGGTTGATTATTCCATCGACCGTCATGACCAAGGCATGGGGGCCTTGAGGGCTCTGGGCATGGGCTAAAAAGGGGCCCAGCAGGCCGGTGAACAGCAGGATCAACGACAATGAAACGAAGAAGAGACGGACAATACGGAGCCGAGGATTCATATGGTCCACCTTCTTCTCTCGAGGCCGAGGGACTAACCGGCGGTCCAGTGCCTTGTTTCGAGCTTCCGATTCCAATGGGAGCAGGGCACCCGGTAAGGACTAGACCGGGGATACCGGCTCGGCCAGCGCCGCTTCAGATGAGAATACCTCCGCCGGCACAGGCGCCCTTGCCATTCGCGCCAACAGCGGGTTCACCAGTCTTAGCGCTCCGCCCAAGGTTGGGTGGACCATGATCTTCCCAATCATCGAGCTATGCCAGTCGAAAGAGACACCCGGGGAATTGGCCAACTCAGCTACGAAGCCGTTCTTGCCGGCTTGGTGCACGAGGGAGTTGATCTGCCCGTCACCCAAGAATTCAAACGCTCGACGGGCCGAATAACCCACTTCCAGTTCATTGGATAGCAGGTTCTTCCACTCTTTCTGATACCTTCCCAAATGAGTAGCGGACAGCTTGTCGTCGCGCAGGGCTTGGTCCAGCGCCCCTGAGGCGATCTCGCTGGCCAAGAGTGAGTAAAAGATTCCTCCGCCGGTGGTCGGCTTTACCTGACCGGCGGCGTCGCCCACCACTATTACCCGATCGGTATAGGTTTTGCGCAACGGCCGAAGAGGAATCCCCCAACGGGTGACTTTGGATACAAGTTCCTTGATTCTTCCGTCGGCCTTCCGTGCGGAGATAAATTCCACGAACCGTTGCGTCGCATCCTTGCGCACCAACAGGCCGGCCAATGCGTATCCCGGTTGAGTCGGGACCAGCCAAGCAAAAAACCCTGGCGCCACTTTGCGGCCCAAAAATACTTCAACTTCGTCCAAGCCGTCGGTTTCAACCAAGGCCTGGATGCCGACTACGTAATCTGAAGCTTCGCCCAATCCCAATTGCCGGTTCAGCTGGCTGCCGAATCCCGCGGCTAAGACCAAAGCCCTAGCTTCCGATATGCCATCATCGGTAGCCACCATGACACGGTCCTCAAGTTGGTCCACCCGAACCACCCGCCGGCCGAGCAGATATTGGGCTCCGGCTACTCTTGCCCGGTCGGCAAACGAGGATACATAGTCCACTCGGTTGATCACGCGGGCTACAGGGTGTGGGGTTTCAAATCTGAGACTTTCAGAAGAAGGAGATACTACCCGGGCCGAGTTGATCTCTCGGTAGACCAGCGCTGGATCGATGGGGTAACGGCGGAAACATTCCTCGCCGACCAGACCCGTGCACAGTTTATCGCCGATATTTTCCCTCGAGTCGATGACCGTAACGCCATAGCCCTGGCAGGCCAAAGACAGGGCGGCATTATTGCCAGCGGGACCGGCTCCCACCACGATCACATCTTCCAAATTGAGCTTACCTCGACAAAGCCCCAGGGGCCGGGGCCGGGTTGCCACGCGGCAATTATACTCCCAGACTGTGCAATCAGTCAGGCCGCGAGGCGGGCTAATTATGTTCTTATTGTTAGCTGACCACCGCCGGATCACGGGGCCGTCTGGAGTAAATTGCGATGTAATGCGGCCAACCGGTCCACGCCTTGACAACGCCTGGCGGGAGAGTATAATTTGGCCGAACCCCAATTGGTCAGACCACTTATAACGGATGCTAATGCAGCCCGAATTACATAACCTCCAGGGCCAGCGGCGCCATGAATCCATCGTACAGCGGTTCCATGCGTTGATACAGGAGGGGAGCCTGGAGCACGGCGCCAAGCTCCCAGCGGAACGTGTGCTGGCCGAGCAGCTAAAGGTGAGCCGCAGTTCCGTTAGGGAGGCCATTCGGACTCTGGAGCTTCAGGGCTTGGTGGTGAGCAAACACGGTTCCGGCACCTTCATCAACACCCAGAGCTTGGACGCCGTAGCTACCTTGATGACCTCCAACCTGGGCGAGGGAATGGGGGCGGGCGAGGGCCAACTCCGGGATATCTTTGAAGTCCGCCACCTACTTGAACCCCAACTCGCAGCTTTGGCTGCCCAGAGAGCGACTCCAGAGGATGTGGAACGCCTGGCTGCCATATTGGAAGAACAGAAACATCAGATCATAGAGGGCGAGACCGGGGTGGACGCCGACACGGAATTCCATTTTGCTTTGGCGACCGCCACCCACAACACCGCTCTCGTCAAAGTGGTGAGCGCGGTGGAGGATGTCTTGCGGCAGTCTCGGGACCAGTCTCTGCAGCAACCGGGTAGGCCCGAACGCTCCCTTGCATCCCATCACCGGATTCTAGAGACGGTCCGGTCCGGAGATCACCGGGGAGCTCTGGAGGCCATGGAACACCATCTGACCGCGGTGGAGCCGTATGCGGTCTTCCCTAGCGCCTCCGTCGATAGATAAGGGCACCAAAACGTTTGGACGCCGCTCAAACGAGCGTTCCGGCGTCATCGGCTATGACCAGTAGATAAAACGCGCCAGACAACCAAAATCTGAGGAGGAAACTTATGGCCACCCTAGCTGTGGAGGTGGTGTACCGGGGCATATTCCAAAGAACTCTGGCCCGGAACATCGTCCGAAACATCGTTTTCGCCGCCCGCAAAGACGGCAAGATTGGCACGGCCTTCGGCCGCTACGGAGACTCTCCCGAACGGAACGGCATCCCGGCCAAGCAATTCGCCATTGTGGCCGATACGCCCCTGGAACTTGAGGAGAGCTTGGCCGTTTACGAAGCCAACGCCGTGGATGTCACGATTAACGTCGACGACACGATGTGCAAGGGAATTGAGTCTTGGGCCTGGTACGGTCTTCAGCCCATAAACGAGTTGACCAAACCGGGCGGCACGCTGATTGTGACCTCGCGTCAGAATGCTGACTCCCTGATAGAAGATATCCACCAGAAAGAAACACCATACAACCTGGCGATCATCCCCAGCACCGTTAGTTTCTCTGGTCTCTGGGTTTACAAAGACGACCACACCGACATGCGCGCCCTTGGAGCGCTGTGCAAGGTCTGCCCCGACTTGGTCAGCCTGGAAGCCATGCTCGGATCTGTCAAGGAGCAGACAGGCAACGACGCCAAAGTAGCGTCGGTCCAGCGGGCTCACGACAGGACCATCGGCCGTCCCGTGGAACCGGGCGAGGGCAACACCGAAGTACCCTTCTCCTTTGATCTGCCCGGTTGGAAGAGCATGGAAGAGGGCCTAGTGATCCGCGGAATCGCGCCGGGGAGCGGTTTCAGAGGCGGCGACGAGGGCTACACCCCGGGCCGCAGCGAGGTTTTCAAGAAGTGGAGCACCCGCTCCATGCGGCCTGTGATCAACTTCGACACCTGCATCAAGTGCACCCTCTGCTGGCTGCAATGTCCCGACACCTGCTTCGACGTGACCTCCGACGGCCTGTATGACGCCAACATGGAATCATGCTGTGGCTGCGGGGTCTGCGAGGCGGTGTGCCCCGTGCCCGACTGCGTAACCATGGTTAGCGAGTCCGAATTCAACGGCAACGACAGTCAATGGGACGCATGGACGGCCGACAAAGACGGCTATAACAAGTGGATGACAGTCTTGGTGGAGAACCAAAAGTCCGACACCAGGACCCATGGCTTCCACCACATCGGTCAGTACGCTGAGGATATCGCAGAGACGGAGGAAGTTTAATGGCCACCGTACAGGCAGGGCTCTTTCAAGAGTCCACAGAGGAGTTGATCAGCGGCAGCGAGGCTGTGGGCATCGCCTGCGCCCTTGCCGATGTTGACGTTATCACCGCCTATCCCATTCGGCCCTACGACACGGTGATGCAATACGTGTCCCGTCTCAAGGCCGACGGCGCTTTCGATTGCGATTTCATCGTCGCCGAGAGTGAGCATTCCCAGTTTGAGATCGTGAAACACGCCTCAGCCGTAGGTGCACGGACCTTCTCCGGTTCCAGCGGCGTGGGTTGGTTCTACGCCTTCGAGGCCATCACAGTCACCGCAGGGCTTCGGATGCCTGTGGTGGCCATGGTGGGCAACCGTGCGCTGGACGATCCCGGCGCCTTCGGAGTTGAGCACAACGACGCGCTAGCGGTCCGAGACCTGGGCTGGCATCTCTATTGGGTTGCCACCGCTCAAGAGGCGCTGGACATGGCGCTGATGGCGTGGAAGGTGGCCGAGGACCCCCGGGTACTGTTGCCCTTCGCACTTAGCTGCGACGGTTCCTTTCTGACACATTCGCAGGCTATAGTGCAGGTGCCCGCCCAAGACTTAGTGAAAAAATTCCTGCCGGATTACCAGCGGGGCACGAAGCAATTACACCCGGACAACCCGATCACCGTAGCCCCCCAGGTGAACGAGGACTGGCTGATGGAGATCCGGCGTCAAACCGACGAAGCCATGCGGCGGACGTCAGGTGTGATCATGGAGGCCCACGAGGAATTCAAAGAGATCTTCGGACGAGGAGACCCCAGCCCGTTCATTGAAGAGTTTATGTGCGAAGACGCAGAGATTATACTGGTGGGGATGGGCACGCTTTCCATGCCGGCCCGGGTGGCGGTCCGCCGGATGCGCGAGGCCGGCAAGAAGGTCGGATTCCTGCGGGTTAAATTCTTCCGGCCCTTCGCCACTGAAGAGATACAGAAGGCGCTGGGCGGAGCCAAGGCGGTGGCGGTCATCGACCGTGACTATTCTTACGGATCACCGTCCTACGGCGGGGTTCTGTTCCAAGAGCTGCGTTCGGCCCTTTACCCCTTGAAAGAACGCCCCTTGATGTTGAACTTCATCGCCGGGCTGGGCGGACGAGAGGTCAAGGTTCTTGACATAGAAGAAATGGTTGAAACAACCCAAAAGGCTATCGACACTGGTAAAATCGAACAAGAAACCACCTGGGTAGCGGTAAGGGAGTAACGAAATGGCCACAGTGCAAGAACTTCCCGCAGTTAGGGGAGTAAAAAATATTCCATTGGAGGAGTTGTACTCCTCCGGTCACCGGACCTGTCAAGGCTGCGAATCGGCCCTAGTGATGCGGCTTATGATCAAGGCCGCCGGCCCCCGGACAATCGTGCTAGGCAGCACCGGCTGCATGTACGTGGCCAACACCACCTATTACAGCACGCCATGGGTGGTGCCCTGGATGCACACTCAGCTTGGTTCTTCCGGCTCCGCCGCCACCGGGACCGCGGCGGGCCTCTCAGCCATGATGCGCAAGGGCAAGATGCAACAAGAACCCATCAACGTAATTGCCTTCTGCGGCGACGGTGGCGGTATGGACATGGGGCTCTCCGCCATATCAGCGGCCCTGCAGCACGATGAATACAACCTGCTGGTTCTGTGCTACGACAACGAGTCCTACGCCAACACCGATATCCAGGCATCGGGCAGCACTCCTTGGGGCGCCAACACCACGTTCAGCCCTCCCGGTAAAGAGACCCGGATCATGAACAACCGGTGGAAGAAGAACATGGCCCCCATGCTTGCCGTTGGCCATCCCAATGTTAAGTATGTAGCCACGGCCTGCGGGTCCTACGGGTTGGACTTCAACAACAAGATCCGCCGCGCCCTGACCATCGGCGGTCCCACCTTCATCCACAGCATCGACCCCTGTCCCAAAGGCTGGGACTACGACCCCAAGTACTCCCACGAACTTGGCATGCTGGCCATCGAGGTCGGGATCTGGGTCCAGTATGAAATAATTGACGGCGAGTTGATGCTGAACGGCCCCAGCCGGGCCATCGCCAAGGGAATCCGCAAGCGGAAGCCCGTGGAAGACTACCTGATGCGCCAGGGCCGCTTCGCCCACTTCACTCCGGAAGACATCAAACACTTCCAGAACAAGGTGGACGAAAGCTGGGAGCAGTGGTGGCTGCCCGGCGTGATCCCCATCACCGCCGGCCAAGAGGACTGAGCGCCCTAGCGCGGCAGACCCCTGCGGGAGACAGATACCTCCGGTCGATAGCATGCAAAAGAGGGGCAGACATTGTCCGCCCCTCTCGTTGTTTAGTCCCTTACCTTTCGTCCTTCCGCGGAAGGAGGGATGGTTAGGATGGGGGCAGGCCCATCGTCACTCTGGCTTCGCCAATTCCTTTACTTCGGTCTCCAATCGGTCTCCTAGACGGTCTTTCTCAATTTCCAAGTCGTACTTACTTTGCAGGTTCATCCAGAACCGCTCGGATGTCCCGAAATACCGGGAAAGCCGAAGAGCCGTATCGGCCGAAACCGCCCGCTTGCCGTGGACGATCTGGTTGATGCGCCGGGGGTGCACGCCAATGTCCTTGGACAACCGGTATTGGGTAATCTCTGATGGGCGCATAAACTCTTCCAACAATATTTCTCCGGGATGCACCGGCGGCAATTTTTCGGAGGTCATGTTCTACTCCTAGTAATAGTCGGTAATCTCCACTGCATCGGCGTCGCCATCCGTCCAGCGAAAACAGATCCGCCATTGGTCGTTGACACGGATACTATATTGGCCGCTTCTGGTTCCGGAGAGCTGCTCCAGGCGGTTGCCGGGAGGAGAACGCAGGTCTTCCAAAGATTCAGCCGCGTCGAGGATCGCTAACTTTCGCTGTGCGCTCCGCTGAATATCAGAAGGGAGTCTCCGGGACCTCTCCCGCCGAAAAACGCGTTCGGCCTCCGCACCGCGGAACGACCTAATCATATTGATTCAATAATAGCGTAATGCGCTAATACCGTCAAAAACTAGTAGACCTCCCCCCTATTGTCGAAAATCACATCCTCCAAACCTTGCCACCACCTTCGGTTCGCGTTAGAGTAAGTTCGATTTTGACCTCGCTGTGATATCTGCCTTTGTGGTGCGTGCGGCCGGCGGCGCGCCGGGTGAGGGCTTCCGACCGGAAATTCTAGGCCGAAGATTTTAGGAGGACCCGATGGCAAACGACCCGATCAGTCTCTACGATTATGAAGCCAGGGCCAAACTAGTTCTGCCCCACGACAACTGGGATTTCATCGACGCAGGTGCAATGGACGAGTTCACGACCCGGCGCAACCGGAGCGGCTTTGACCAATTGACCCTGCGACCGCGTTTCATGCGCAGCGTGGAGGAACGGAAAATCTCTACCACCATGCTGGGGGAGGACCTTAGCATGCCGGTTTTTGTCTGTCCCGCCGGCAGTCACGGGATCGCCCATCCCGACGCCGAAGTGGCTACCGCCAGGGCCGCCGGCAGGTCAAACACCCTGATGATGCTAAGCACCGCGTCCAACTGCAGCATGGAAGAAGTGGCCGAAGCCGCCACCGGACCGCTCTGGTTCCAGTTGTATCACCGGGGCAAAGCACTGACCGAGATGCTGGTGCACCGGGCCGAGGAGGCAGGGTTCAAGGCCATTGTGTTGACGATCGATACCCCGGCGCCGAGTCCCAAGGAACGCGACCTCCGTAATAGGTTCGAGCGAAAACTGGAGTTGGGCAACTTCCGCGACTCAGGCTTATCCCACTCGGAAATCAGCGGCACCGACGACACTCCAGGCTGGGACGTGTCCCGTGCCGACCCCATCACCTGGAATGACCTGGAATGGCTCCGAAGCCTGACATCGCTGCCCCTGATCCTGAAAGGAGTCCGGGTCGGAGAGGATGCCAAGATAGCCGCGGAAAGCGGAGTTGAAGGCATCCTAGTTTCCACCCACGGCGGCCGGCAACTCGACCAGACCATGGGCGCCATCGAAATGGTTCCGGAGATTGTCGAAGCGGTAAACGGCAATTGCGAAGTATACGTGGACTCAGGCGTTCGCCGCGGCAGCGACGTGATCAAGGCCCTTGCGTTGGGCGCCAAAGCCGTTGGAATCGGCCGGCCGTTGTTCTGGGGTCTGGCGACCGAGGGCGAAGACGGTGTCCACAACGTGCTAGAATTGCTGCGGGAAGAGGTTGGCCGGGCCATGGACTTCTGCGGCCAGAGCGACGTGGGCAACCTGGAGTCGGCACTGATCAACATCCCCAACAACTGGGGACCGGGTTCGACTGCACCGTAAAACGCGGAACAAGCATCAGGTATAAAAAGGGCCGCTCCCACGATACGGAAGCGGCCCTTTTTTCACCTCTAGAGACTCTAATCGGCCGCAGCACCAGCCGCGCTGCCGGAACGGACTCCGGAGAACAACTCGGTTAGATACCGGTTGAATATAGACGCTTGCTCGAAGTGGGCCGAGTGGGCGGCGCCTGGAACTATTTCCATGCGGGAACCGGGAATCACTTTCTGAACCTCGGCGATCACCTCGGGCGGGAATATGGCGTCTTCTTTGCCTACGATTAGCAGGGTCGGTATGCGCCAATCAGCGAAGTCCGCGGCCTGGGGGCCGTCATCGCGTCGGAAGCCGGAGATGACCCCGTCCTCGCCTCGGGGCGGGTTCAGTCCGCCGATCTGCTGATAGAGAAATGTGAGGGCTGGGTTCTCTTCGATGAAACTGGCCGACAGGGATCGTTCGGGTCCATCCGGTGGCGGGTTGGTGTTTTTCAAAGCTGCCAAAACGCCCTCTGTGGCTACTCCGCCGGTTGTGTCGCCCAACACCAATCCCAAGGTCCGTTCAGGGTGAGCCAACGCGAATCCAAGACTGCAAAACCCGCCCATGGACTGGGCCACCAAGAAGGCCTTCTCTACCTTCAAGTAGTCCAACAAGGCGGTCACGTCGGCGACGAAGTTCTCCCGCAGTGGCGAACCGTGCTCGGCGATGGAGGCTCCCCAACCCCGATGGTCAAATGTGATGCAACGGTATTCGCTGGAGAATGCGGCCACCTGCTGCCACCAACTCATGTGGTTGCCGCCGCGCCCGTGGGCGAAGATTATCGCCGGGGCCGAGTCGTCGCCGTGGGATTCGTAGTAAAGGTCTATTCCGTTTATTGCTGCTTTGGGCACAGTGGGCCTCCTCTAAATTAGGATTCTCAGAGGGTTCATGATCTGACGCCAAGTATACCCCATGCCCTTTATTGGGGCCCTTTGGCTTGTCTCGCCGGGCCGGATGGCCCTGCCGCCATGCGGAGACCCGGGAGATAATGACGATGACTTGGAGTGCTTGGGCAGCGGGCTGATGACTACATATCACGCCAGGTCTGCCCAAGCCCGGAAGGAGGCGGTGAAATGGTGACAATTACGTTACCCACAAAAGTCCCTGAGGGGGTCTTGGATCCCGAAACGGAGGTTCGTCACGTCCCCGATCATCTTGTTAAAGAATTGGAGGAGCTTGTCGAGCACTCGGAAGCTGAGCCGGAGTTGGTCCACTGGTTCCATTTCGTGCCCTGCGCTGGGGTCCGCTACTATACCTATCACACCTCTCCATCCCCCGTGGAGTCGATCCGTCCCAGGAAGCAATAATCCATTACGGGGTCTTCTGCGATTCGGCGTTTCTAACGGCCTGCCTAATAACTGTCCTGCCCGGCCATGTAGGCTGTGGCTCAACCCCGATGTTTCGCTTGATGTTTACGTTGGCGCTTTTGGAGGAAGGCTATGTTATTCGAACATGCAATGATGAAGCGGTGGATGGGGCGCAAAAGCCCCGAGGGCATCGCCGCCATGATGAAAGAAATGATGCCCTTGATGTTTGAAAAGATGGGACCGGGCGGCATGGCCAACATGATGCCGACCATGATGGAGGGCTCCTTCGAAATGATGAAGCCTGAAGAAATGGAACGGATGATGCACGATGCCATGCCCAAGATGATGGACCACTGTTTTTCCAAGATGGATGACAGTCAACGGCGAAGCGTACTATCGATGTGCCGGGAATCCCTGGACCGGATGGAGGAAAAATTCCTGGAACCCGCCGCGTCCTAGGCCCATATCTCCCCACGGCTCAGCCATCTCTCCTACAAAAAAACACGGCGGACCCAATTTATAGTGCGCCGTGGTTTTTTCATCCGATCAATTGTCCGGCAATGCAGGCTAGCCGAGCATGGCCTTCACCTTTTCTCAGGAGCGGGGCGGCAGGTTTTGTTCCGCTGTTTGCAGGGCGAACTGTGCGAACTCAGGGGGAGCGTTGTCTTTGATGCGGCCCAGGATGGGCGCTATCTCTTCAGTGCTGTAGCTGGAACACATCTGCGGTAGGAAAACCGCCATCACCGGCGGCTTCAGATTGGCGACAATCTCCATGTCGATAGCCAGAAGTTCCTCGTCTGTGAATTTGTCCCACAGCGACTGCTGCATCGTCGTCTCCTCCCGGTAAAGATGCCCGAGATAGATGCCGATGTAGTCGTTCAGCCTTTCGTGGAGCGTGATGCCCAGTGCAACGCGCCCGGCCCCGCTGGCACTGCGAATCTGCCCTGCTATCCCTTGGACTTCGTCGGATAGCCTTATATCCTCGTTATGGTCATCTACGAGCTTTGCGGTGATACCCGGAATCCGGGCCTCCGCGGGCGGGTGGACATATTTGTCCTCATTCTCACGGTGCTCGTGGAGCATCGAGATCATTTGGTCCACCGCTTCTAGGGTTTCGCTAACATCGGCATCGTCGCCAAAATCAGCCAATCCCACCTTCTGGGACGTGTCGAACAGCACGTGGCGCATCGCTTTATGGATGGGTCTATAAGTCGCATACCTCTGAGTCGTCATCGGGGCCACCTCTTATCAATATCGCTGATTATCGTTACACCGGCCACTGTTGGCGGTTGTATGCAGCCTCCCAGAACATGTATTCGTAGCGGCTGCTGGTCATGAACGCCTGGCGCATGGCCTCCAGTTCGGTGGGACCGGCCTCCGCCGCCATCTGGTCAACGAAGCCCCGCCAGGCTTCCACGCTGCCCTCCAGGAAACCTTCCACGTAAAAGCGAGTCCACTGTCCGTACAGCGGGTGCTCGGATTGGCCTACTTCGTCCTTCAGCAGATGGTAGGTCCACGGGCAAGGCAGCAGGGCGGCGGCGGTGGGGCCAAGGCCGTGCAGCGACGCCGTCTGGAGCATGTGGTCGACGTAGGCCGTGTTGGCCGGAGAGCGCACCGCGTTCTGGGCGTCGGCCAGGGTGAGCCCGGCTTCGGCCAGCAGTTTGTGGTGCAGGGGCCGTTCTACCGGGGTCATGACTCGGTGTGCCAGGTCTTGAAGAGTCTGGGAGTCGGGCGCTTTGGCCAAGGCCATGGCCACCGTCCGTCCAAACCCCTCCAGGTACAGATAGTCCTGGGCCAGGTAGTAGCCGAAAGTCTCCACGGGCAGCGAACCGTCCTTGATCTCTTTGAGAAAAGGATGGTCGAAGATGCGCCGCCAGATTGGCTGGGCCTCGTTCTTGAGTTGTTCGCTGAAATTGGGCATGTTCCACCCGGTTAATTGAATTTCCCTGGGCACGCTAAAATCCCCCTTAGTCCCCCTTTACGAAAGGGGGAGACCTTGATCCCCCCTTTTGAAAGGGGGACTAAGGGGGATTTTAGCTTCGCATACGCCTAATCGGCCGATTTCTGGCGGGCGCGGGCCAATTCTCCTTCGCGCAGCTCCACCCGGCGTATCTTGCCGCTGACGGTCTTGGGGAGCTCTGTGACAAACTCCACTGACCGGGGGTATTTGTAGGGCGCGGTGGTGGTGCGGACGTGGTCTTGCAGACTGACCACCAATTCGTCGGACGGCACGTAATCGGGAGCTAAAATCACAAACGCTTTGACGATGTCGCCCCGCACTGGGTCGGGACTGGCCACGACGGCCGACTCAGCTACGGCGGGGTGCTCGATCAGAGCGCTCTCCACTTCGAATGGGCCTATCCGGTATCCGGCGGAGATGATCACGTCGTCGGCGCGGCCCACGAACCAGTAATAACCGTCTTCGTCTTTGTACGCCTTGTCCCCGGTCAGGTACCAGTCGCCCAGGAACGAACGCTCCATTGCTTCGCTGTCCCGCCAGTATTCTTGGAACAGCCCCACGGGCCGCTCGGGTTTTATCTTAACCGCTATCTGACCCTCTTCCCCGGCCGGCACCTCATCGCCCTGCTCGTCGACCACTCCAATGGTGAAACCTGGCGAGGGCAAGCCCATGGACCCGGGCCGGACCTCGTTGCAGCGGAAATTACCGACTAACAATACTGTCTCAGTCTGGCCGTAGCCGTCGTAGATCACCATGCCGGTGCCCTCTTCCCACTGCTTCATGACCTCTGGGTTCAGGGGCTCTCCCGCGCCGGTGCAGTGCCGTAGGTTGTCCATCCGGTATTTGGTCAGGTCCTCCAAAACCATCATGCGGTAGGCGGTAGGCGGGGCGCAGAACGAGGTCACGCCGTGCTTCTCGAGTAGGCTAAGTGTCAACTGAGCATCAAAGCGGCCCCGGGCGTCGTGCTGCATAACCGCGGCTCCCAGGGTCCATTGACCGAACAGTTTGCCGTAGGCGGCTTTGGCCCAACCCGTGTCAGACAGAGTCCACATCAGGTCGGTGTCTTTCAGGTCGTGCCAGTATTTGGCGGAGATCACGTGGCCGATGGCGTAGGATGCCTGGGTATGGAGAACCATCTTGGGGTAGCCCACGGTGCCGGAGGTGAAGTAGATCAGCAGCGGGTCGTCGCTGCGGGTGCGTTCAACATTCTCCAAGACCGCCGAGCCGCCGGCCATCTCCTGAGTGTAGGACACCCAGCCGCGTTTCTCCCCGTTCACCAGCACCATGTGTTGCAGGGTCGGGCAGCCGCCGGCCGCTTCCTCTACCTTGGCGGCGTTCTCTTCATCGGTGATGGCCATCACGGCCTCGGCGGTGTTGATCCGGTACTCGATGTCCTTGGGGGTTAGCAGGGTGGTGCCGGGCATGGGCAGAGCGCCCAGCTTCATCAGGCCCAGCATTGCCACGTACCACTCGGGGATCCGGGGCAGCATGATGAACACCCGGTCGCCCTTTTGTATGCCCCTGGCGCGAAGGGCGTTTGCGTATTTGTTTGACAGAACTTTCAGGTCCCAGAATGTATGGTGCTGGACGTTTTCCCCGGTAGGATCCACTGAGATCAGGGCCAGTTTGGTGCGGTCATCGGCCCATTTATCCACCACGTCAAACCCAAAGTTAAAATACTCGGGGACTTCTAACCGGTCGTTTTGGTAGGCCGTTTCGTAGTCGGTCATGTTGGGAGCAACTTCTCGCATATAACCTTCTTTAGCATTTCCGGGTCGTGACAGATTGTTGGGTTATTCTACACGCTGGACTGTGGGCGGGGAAGGTTGCCGACCGGTTGCCAAAGCGGCGGGTGTCGGTATAATTCCGACAACATATTGACGGCGAGAGGTGAGACAACATGGCCGGAAATCTGGATGGAAAGACAGCTCTGGTAACGGGTGGTGGTTCCGGAATCGGCCGCGCCACATCTTTGGCCTACGCCCGGGAGGGGGCGCGGGTGGTGGTGGCGGATGTGAACGTCGAGGGCGGAGAGGAAACAGTACAACAGATCAAAGAGCTCGGTGGAGAGGCAGTCCTGGTCCACGCCGACGTGGCCAAGCCAGAGGACACTCAGGCCATGGTTGACCGCGCGGTTGAGTCCTTCGGCAGTCTGGACTGCGCCTTCAACAATGCTGGCATCTCGGGCCGAGAACGGTGGCTAACCGCCGAGTACCCGGAAGAAGAGTGGGACCGGGTCACGAGCGTCAACCTGAAGGGCGTTTGGCTGTGCATGAAGGCCGAGATTCCACAGATGTTGAAACAGGGCGGCGGCGCTATCGTCAACACCGCCTCTGTGGCCGGGCTGGTGGGCATCCGGGGCACGGCGGCCTACATCGCGGCCAAACACGGTGTGGCCGGGCTGACCAAGGCGGCGGCCCTGGAATACGCCTCCAAGGGAATCAGGGTGAACTCGGTCTGCCCCGGTTACATCCACACGCCGCTGGTCCAGGGCATCTTCGACACGGTGGACGGCTACGAGGCCGAAGTAAGTTCAAGGCACCCGGTGGGACGGCTGGGTGAGCCACAAGAGATCGCCGAAGCCGTCATGTGGCTGTCCTCGGACGCCGCATCCTTCGTTACCGGACATAACATGCCGGTGGATGGCGGCTATACCGCCCAATAAACTCGATCGGGAGGTGATTCAGGATGCCCATAGACCAACAGACCCGCCGGCGCATGTCCAAGACCGGGCTGACGGCACTGGACCGGGACAAAGCCTGCCCTGGATACGTGCTCTACTCTCCGATGGCAACCTCAGGGGCAACCTCGGGCGACGTGTACCTAATCAACCTGGAAGGCGAAGAGGTCCATCATTGGGCCATGCCGCACCCTCCAGGACTATACGGTTACCTGCTGCCCAACGGGAACCTGTTCTACGGCGGGAAAGTACGCGACGACACCTGGGACCGATTCCTGGCGTGGAACCGGTTCAAAGGCGGCGTCATGCTGGAAGCAACCCCAGCCGGCGAGATTGTTTGGGAGCACCACGACCGGGAGCATCATCATGACGCCCGGCGAACGGAGTCCGGCGGCGCGGTGTACCTCACCGTGGAGGAAATGCCGCGAGACTTGGCCGCCAAGGTGAAAGGCGGTGTACCGGAACCGGACAGCGCCATGTGGGCTGACGTGATCGTCGAGGTCGATGCCGCCGGAGACCGGGTCTGGGAATGGCATGCCGCGGAACACCTGGACGTGGAAACCGACGTTATTACGTTCAACGACCTTCGGGATGAGTGGAGCCACGGAAACACGGTGGTCCCTCTGCCGGATGGACGGGTAATGTTCAGTTTTCGGAATATCTCAACCGTGGGTATCATCGACAAGGCGAGCAACGAGATCGTGTGGAAGTTGGGGTACGAGACCCTGGCCCAACAGCACGACCCGAGCATGCTGGCCATCGGCAACATTTTGATCTTCGACAACGGTTCCCACCGCGGACAGGAGCCATTGCCTTCGTCCAGGGTGATCGAAATCGATCCCAACACCAACCAGATCCTATGGGAGTACCGGGACAACCCGGCCTACAATTTCTTCAGCCCCTACATCTCCGGAGCGCGGCGCTTGGTCAACGGAAATACTCTGATCACCGAGGGGATGTTTGGGCGGATGTTCCAGGTTACGCCGGAAGGCGAGGTGGTGTGGGAGTACATCAACCCGCATTTCTTCACCGACACGGAAAACTTGGTCGCAAATAGGGTGTTCCGGGCGACACATTACATGCCCGGAGAGATACCTTGGCTGTAAGACTGAAACCCGTAGCAAGCCAGAGATAAACATGTACCAAGCCGCCGTAGTTATTCACGTGATCTCCGCCGTCACCTGGCTGGGAGGGATGCTGTTTTTGGTGATGGTCATGCTGCCATTGGCCCGGCGGGGTATGGCGTCAGGGCAGCCGG
Organism: SAR202 cluster bacterium Io17-Chloro-G6; assembly: GCA_002816585.1. Next base: position 98,445 of record MUCT01000041.1, read on the forward strand.
GGCCGGGTATGGCGGTGCTTCGGGACGCGGCCAACCGGTTTCTGCCTGTGGCTTGGGGAGCCATGATCGTGTTGGCCGTGACGGGCGCCTACTTGGCCTGGGACCATTGGGGGATACGGCCAGACGTGTTTTTCACCAGCGACACCCGTTTCATGAACATACTGCGGGCCAAGAGCGTCCTGTTCTTATTCGTGGTGGTCTTGAGCCTGCTTCACGATTTCTGGCTGGGGCCGATGATCTTGAAACGCCTGGAAGAAGCCCGGTCCGCCGGCCAGCCTCCGCCCCGGAGCCTGGCCAGGTCGATCGTGTTGCTGACCGCCAGGGTGAACCTGGTGGCGGTGCTGACCATCGTGGTGTTGGCGGTGTTGTTGATCCGGCGGTGATGATCGCAGAGCAGAATGTAGTTCCTGGGTATAAGGCCGGTTATAAACCCCCCTACCGTTTTGGTTACTGACATCTGGTGGGTGCGTAATTTCGCGTTTGGAAGCATCATTGCGGGCATTCACTTCCCCGTAGGCTCCGTAATGACGTACGAACCTGAGAAACATGACCGTGGATCGATTCGGTTGCCTGGTTATGACTACACACAGCACGGCGCGTATTTCGTAACCATGTGCGTGGCGGGGCGCCGGTGCATCTTCGGTAAGATAGTGAATGGGATGATGCAGCCAAACAAGAACGGTCTGATTGTGGCCGGGCAATGGTCTGGATTGCCAAAGCATTATTCCAACGTGATCCTAGATGCATTCGTACTGATGCCAAACCACATCCACGGAATTCTCCGTTTGAAGGATAACGAAACACCGCCCGTAGGGGCGGGTTTTAAACCCGCCCACGCCTCTTCCGAAACCAAATTTCGACATGGGCTGCCAGAGATAATCCGAGGATTTAAAACATTTTCCTCTCGGAGTATTAACCGACTCAACGGCACGACTGGAAAGCCAGTTTGGCAACGAAACTATTATGAGCACGTGGTACGCAGTGAAGATGACCTGGATGTCATCAGAAGATATATCGTCGAAAACCCTTTGAAATGGGCGGAGGACCCGGAAAATCCTCGGGTTTACAGGGTGGTTGCGGGAGCATCTGGTGGTGGTCCAGAAACTCTTTAATGCAAGACAGGGCGGGTTGGAAACCCGCCCCTACGTGTGTCGGTATCGGTTTTTTGGGTGGCCCGCCCGCGTTGAGCTCCAGCAACTGGATGGCTTTTTGTTTAACTCACGAATTTCGCCCAGGCTTGGGGGAGGCGGGCCAGCGCCTCTGGTGGCAGGGGGCCCTTGTTTGCGTACTGGACCGATTTTTCCAGGTGGTCCAGATTGGAATAGCCCACCAGTACCGTTGATACACCACGATTGCTCAAGGCAAAGCGCACTGAAGCCTCCACCATGTCGTCAGCAAAACCGTCGGCAACCAAAAATGCGAACTGGCGCGCCCTGGATTCGTCCTCCTGAAAATCTCTGCCGGAGCCGATGGGGGCAACGGTTGGCACGGCCACGGGATGACGCTCGGCGATTCCGGTAAGGGCGCCGGCTGCCAACACCCGGATGACGACGATGCCGACCTGCTTTTCCGCGGCCAGGGCGATGAAGTTGTCGAAGTCGTGCATGTCGAACCCGGTTGGGGTCACGGCGCCGGCGCTGGCGTTGATCAGGTTGTATACCGTTTGGACGCTGTTGACCATTCCCGAAGCAATCAACTCTTTGATCCCTGCCGTCTCGCCCACGCCGGTCATGCCGTAGAATCGGACCTTGCCCTGGGCCTTGAGCACTTCAAGCCCTTCGCGCACTTCGCCCAGCACATCGGCCACGGTAATCAACCGGTTTTGCAGGTCGGAATTAGAACTGATGCGGTCGTGGAGTTGGATCAGGTCGACTTGCTCCCGGTCCAGCCGTTTTAGACTAGCTTCTACGGACTTAATGACTCCTTCTTTGAGGTCGGAGGGATCGGCCTCGTCCAGGCTGTACTTGGTGCCGACGTAGACCTCGTTTGAAAGGGCGTCGGTGGAAAGCTCTTTGAGCACCCTACCCAGGTTCGTTTCAGACTGGCCTCTGCCGTAGAGGGCTGCGGTGTCGAAGTAGTTGATCCCCAGTTCCATGGCCCTGGCCACGGCGTGGACTTGGTCGGCATGCTCGCCCCGGACCATTAGCCCTCCCACGTCTCCGCAACCGAAGCCGATCTCAGATACCTGCATGCCGGTGTTCCCCAAATTCCTATAATTCATCCGTTCCCTTTGCTAGGCTTTGCCTCAAAGCTGTCATTCTTAGGCGTCCGCCGAAGAATTTTGTAGCTGGCCTATGGAATTGACCGACAACAACGAGACCCCTCTCCTTCCCCGGAAGGATCGGGGTGACAGCGGGAGGCTCAATTAGAGCCCCCATTCAATTGGTACCACAGGGCATTTTACATTGGGTGCAACGCTCATTGCGGCCCATTGATGCGTTGCTATTGGGCCGACGGGAATTTGGGATCGCGCCGCTCTCTCACTGAGTTCAGGCCTTCCTGGACGTCCTCTCCGAAGAACCCCAGCATCTCCAGGGCAAGAGAGTAGTCGAAGGCGGTGTGCTCGGCTTGACGCAGCCACTGGTTTAACGAGCGCTTGGTAAAATGGAGCGCCTGCTGGGAGCCCGAAGCCAGCCGCCGCGCCACGTCCATGGCCTTGTCCATCAGCTCTTCATGGGGTACTACCAGGCTGACCAAGCCCAAGCGCTCGGCCTCTGTTCCATCCATAAACTCGCAGGTGAGCAGATAGTATTTGGCCTTGGCCATGCCGATGAGCATGGGCCAGATAACCGCGGCATGATCTCCAGCGGCCACCCCCAGCCGCACGTGACCGTCGGTGAACCGGGCCTTGTCAGACGCGATTGAGATGTCGGCCAGGAGCGCAACGGCCAAGCCCGCGCCGACCGCCACGCCGTTGATGGCGGAAATCACGGGCTTGTCCAGGTTGATCATGTTATGGACGATGTCCCGGGCCTCTTCCATGGTCCCTGCGATGACCCGGGCGTTGCCGATGGATTTTTCGATCAGATCAAAGTCGCCGCCGGCCGAGAATGCAGTCCCGGCCCCAGTGATCACTATCACCCGGACATCGTCGTCCTTAGCCAGGTCCAGCCAGACCCGGCTAAGTTCGTTGTGCAGCTTGAAGTCGGTGGCGTTGTAGACCTCGGGACGGTTGATGGTCACGAGAGCGATGGCGTCGCTTATCTCGATGAGCAGGTGTTCGTAGCTGCTGTACTCGGCCATGATTCCTCGCGTTGGAAGCTGTCGGCTCGCGGCTTTCAGCTTTCAGGTAATTTCTTTAGTACAGGGACTGGTTCTCACCGAGGCGGCTCACATCGGCTTGGGACATGCCCAAGAGTTCTTTGAAGACGTAGTCGTTGTCCTCACCGATGTTGCTGTAGTGCCCGAATTCCGTGGGTGACTCGGACAGCTTTGGCGGGTTGGCGGCAGCGATGCCTTCTCCGCCAATCCATTCGGAGGCTGGTTTGCCACGGTCGGCCAGGTAGAAGGGCGTTGGCCGGAAGAACTCGCGTGCCTTCAAGTGGGCGCTCTCGTACAGGTCTTGGCCCTGGGACACCAAGCTTGCGGGAACACCCGCCTCTTGGAGCCGCGCCATGACATCCTCGGCCGTCTTATCGGCTGTCCATTGACCGACCAGCTCATCCAGCCGGTCTTGATTGTCTAGCCTGGATGCCAAAGATGAGAAGGAATCATCGGAGCACCAGCCGGGGCTGCCGATGGCCAGGCAAAAGGCTGTCCAATGCTCCTCGGTCTGCACTGCAATGGCGCACCAGCGGTCGTCGCCCCGGCACTGGTAGACACCGTGGGGCGCCGCGAAAGAGTCTCGGTTGCCCATGCGGCGGGGCATCCTACCGGTGGACTGGTAGTCGAGTATCGCCGGCCCAGCCGTCACCGCACCCGACTTGAAGATGGACGATTCCATGGTGGCGGGCTGGCCGGTCAAATTGCGCCGCAGCAGCGCCCCCATGATGGCCACGGGCTGGAACACGCCGGTGTGATAGTCGGAGTAGGACGTGTTGATGGTGGCCGGCGGCTCCCCTTCCTCGCCGGACATGAGGGAGACTCCGCCCATGTGCTGCACCAAGATTCCATAGGACTTGTAGGTGTAATAAGGGCCGATGCCGCCCAGGCCGGTTTGCCACATTAGGATGATGTCGGGACGCAGCCGCCGAAGTTCCGGGAAGTCGATGCCCCAGCGGTCGAGGATGTTGCGCCGGAAGTTGGTCATGAACACATCGCTGACCTTGACCAATTCTTTGAACACTTCCAGGCCGTCTTTCGTGCGGACATCAATGGTGATCCGTTTCTTGGCCCGCTGAAATTCCGGCTGGCCGCCGCCTCGGGACCAAGCGGGAATGAAGTTCATCTCATCCAGGACCTGGTTGGTCTCGACCTTGATGACCTCGGCGCCCAGAGAGGCCAGTATTCTTCCAGTCATGGGCAGGGCTACGTACGGGCCCAGTTCTAGAATGCGAATTCCCTCCAGAGGTTTTCTGGGAGATGATTGGTTGGTCATTGAGACACCATCCCTAGATCACTCCCTGCGCGCGGAGGGATGCCAACTCGGTCTCGTTAAGGCCCAGGTCTCCACCGTACACGGCGTCGTTGTCTTGCCCCAGGTGCGGAGCGGGTTTATTCGCCGGCGAAACCTCTTCGCTGTCGAACACGCCCAGAGGATATTTCAGTTTGCCGGCCTCGGGGTGATCCAAATCGAACCAGAAATTGCTGGCCTCAAGCTGTGGGTCTTCCAGCAGGTCGGAAACGGTGTTGACCGGTATGAAAACCAGGTTCCGCTCCTGGCCCTGGTGGAAGAGTTCTTCCGAGGTGAAGCGGGTCGTGAAGTCGATAACCAGAGCAGTGATGATGTCATTGTAGGGCGCGCGGTCCTGATTCCCGCCCTTGTAATCGTCATTTAGTATCTCTTCATTGCCGGTGACCTCGTACATCCAATTGGACAGGTTCTCCCACTCCCGGGGTGTGATGATCCCCGCGGAGATCCAGCCGTCCTGGCTGGGGTATGCTCCCAGGGGGATCACCAAGGTCGAGTTGGTGCCCACCCTGGTTACGTTCTCTCCGCGCTGCATCCAAGCCAAGGCGGGATGTGCGTCGGTGTAATAGGTAATCATCGCTTCCTGCATGGAGACGTCGATGTACTGCCCGGTCCCGCCCTGCATGTCCCGGTAGAACAAAGCGCCCAGAATCGCCGTGGCGGCGTGCTGTGCGCCGGGAAAGTGGGACTGCTCATTCCCCTGGCGCAAGGGAGGGCCGTCGGGGTCGCCGGTGATCTGCATGAAGCCGCTGGCGGCCAGCGATATCAAGTCTGTCGATTTAAAATCTTTCCATGGGCCGGTCTGTCCGAAGGGAGTCACCGATGCCATCACCAAGCCGGGGTTGTCGGCACGAAGGGTTTCGAAGTCCAGGCCCAGAGACTTCATATAACCAACGGGGAAACTCTCGATCAACACGTCGGCGGAAGCAACCAGCTTTTTGAACAAACCCTGTCCCTGAGAACTTTCCAGGTCGAGAGTGACCGAGCGTTTGTTAGTGTTGTAGAACAGGAAATAGGCGCTATGCTCTGGTCCCGGCTGGTCTCCAATAAACGGTGGCCTTTGCCGGGTGGGGTCTCCCGCGGGTGGTTCCACCTTGATCACTTCCGCGCCGTAGTCGGCCAGCAATTTACCGGAGAAAACGCCTTCGGGGCCGGTGAGGTCCAGAACGCGGTAAGGCGGCAGAAGGACGCCTTCGGCGGGGGCTTGGAAGGGCATAACTATCCTAACGGAGCGTGTAGATGACGTGGCTGGAGCGGCTTTGGCGATTGTAATTAGCTCCTTAGGCTCAGTCAAGGCATAATTCGAAATTAGCGCTTGGGCTCAGTCAAAGCTCAATCGGTTGCTTGTCGCCTATCCAACAGGCTTGAATGTACTGCTATAATCATCGAGGCTGGCAAATATCAAGGATTGATATGAGATTCCTACTAGCAACGACCAGAGACCGGTTTCTCCTGGCCCTGCAATATCCGGACTACCGGAATCTATGGATCGCCACCACATTTTCAGCTTCCGCCGCCTGGGCGCTGATCATCGCCCGGGGCTGGCTGGCCTTCGAAATCACCGACGGCTCTCTTTGGGTCGGAATAGTCACCTTTGCGGCCATCGCCCCCCGGGTGATCTCCACGCCCATAGCAGGGTTCCTGGCTGACCGGTTCGACCGGCAGAGGCTTGTACGTTGGATTTTCGCCCTGAACATGGGCAACAACATCCTGCTGGCTTTGTTGGCCATGAACGGGCTTGCGGGACCTTGGACTCTCACGTTCCTGGCCTTGGCCAACGGCACCCTGCGAGCGGCTCAAATGACCACGGCCACCGCATTGATACCCAACTTGGTCCCAAAAGAGCACCTATTGAACGCCATTGCCTTGAACCAGGCCACCCAACAGGGAGCGCGGATGGTCGGGGCTCTGGCCATCGTCCCGTTGCTGGGCTTCGTCAATATTGAAGCGGCCTTCTGGCTATGTAGCGTTTTCTACCTGTTTGGATTCATGCAGGTTTCCCGGGTGACCACCAGGTCCACTGGAGTCATCGATAAAAGCCAGGGATTCTTGGCCAACCTTCTTGAGGGTTTCGTCTACGTATACAAGCGCCCCATCATCATGTCCATGGTCCTCTTGGTCTTGGCTCACTGCGCCCTCACCATGTCGTACGAGTCGATCCTTCCGGCAATTTCCGAGGAAAAATTAGGCGCGGGCTCGGTGGGAGTCAGCTTCCTGATCGCCGGCGTCGGTGGCGGGGCGTTGCTGGCCTCCATCTTCCTAGCCGGGGTCAGAAGCGAATCTGTCAGGGGCAAGCTGTTCTTGTTCTTCGCATTTTCCAGCGCCCTGGGACCGATGTTATTGGCGTGGTCGGACAGCAGCACGGTGTCTATTGCCGCCACCGTGGCTATGGGCGCCAACCAGGCTGGGTTCATGACCATCAGCCATACAATCATACAAACCCTCACAGAAGACCATGTTCGCGGCCGCGTGGCAGGTGTCTACTCGGTCCACGTGGGCGGCAGCATGGCCGTGACCAACATGGCCAACGCGGCCTTCGCCGACATATTTAGCGCATCAGCGGTGATGGTGGTTGGTGGTTTAATCTTCGTGGCGGCCGTATTTATCAGTCTGGGCAGCCCCTCGTTGAGAAGGCTCTACTTTCCGAGCGCTGCACCGGCTACAGCAGTTGGGGCGTCGACCGGGAATTAGGGTCCCGGCTCTAGATTCATTAGCCCGAGGAGGGACGCCCCAATCCTAACCTTCCCCCTTGCGAGGAGGAAGGGATTTCTCGTATAAGAAGGTTCATAATCTTTCCATAGTTAGTTTTTAGTTAGTTTTTGTTTTGAAACACATGGAAGCAGGAGGCACGGATGGCCGAGACTAACAGCGAGCTAGAGCGGTACCTCCAGTCAACACCCAAATCCAAGGGGCTATGGGAAGAAGCCAAGAATTACCTGCCCGGAGGCGACAGCCGGAACTCCATTTTCTGGGCGCCTTACCCCGTCTTCGTGGACCACGCTTCCGGCTGCCATGTCGTCGACTCCGACGGCGTTGACCGATTGGACTTCATCGGCACGATGACTACCTTGATCTTGGGCCATTCGCCCAAGCCGGTGGTGGATGCCGTGCAAGCCCAGATGGAGCAGGGCGTGGTGTACAACGCCCCCAACTCCCACCAGATTCGATTGGCTAAATTGCTCTGCGAACGTATTCCCAGCTTCGATCTGGTGCGATTCACAAACTCGGGCACTGAGGCCACGCTGAACACCATCCGGGCGGCGCGGGCCGTCACCGGCAAAAGCAAGATCGCCAAGGTTGAGGGCGGCTATCACGGCAGTCACGACCAGGTGAGCGTCAGCGTTCGGGTGAATCCTGCCAAAGCTGGTGAGCGGAGCCGTCCCGATGCATTGGCCGCCACCGAAGGTTTGGGCGAAGGCACACTGGACCAGGTGGTGGTCCTGCCCTTCAATGAGACAGAGACCGCCCGCAAGATATTGGAAGAGAGCAAAGACCAACTGGCAGCGGTGATCATCGAACCCATGCTGGGCTCTGTCGGAATGCTCCCCGCCACCTCTGAATTCCTGGCCATGCTGCGGGAGTTCACCGCCGACAACGGGATCATCTTGATTTTCGATGAGGTCATCAGCTACCGCGCCTCCATGGGCGGTGCCCAGGAGTACTACGGAATCACCCCCGACATGACGTCGCTGGGCAAGATTATCGGCGGCGGTTTTTCCATCGGAGCCTTTGGTGGCCGCAAGGACATCATGGACCTATACGACCCGACGGCGTCCGGCGGGCCCAGGGTGGCCCACGCCGGAACGTTCAACGCCAACCCTGTGGCCATGCTGGCTGGGTCAGCAACCCTGGAACAACTCACGCCAGAGGTTTACCGAAAGCTGGCCGAGCTGACGGAGTACCTGCGGGCCGGCATCCTCAAGGTTGGCGCGGAGTTGGAGACACCGGTCCAAGTTACCGGCCTGGGGTCGTTGTTTGGCATTCATTTCACCGGCGAGGAATTGGTCGGCTACCGCGACATTGCAACCGAGGACGCAGCCTTCCGGCACCAGGTGTTCCTGGGATTACTGAACGAAGGTATCCTGATGGCCTCCAATCTAGTCGGCGCGGTATCCACGGAGATCGGCGAGGCTGAGATCGATGCCTTCACTGCGGCGCTACGGCGGGTACTTGAGCGCGCTTTAACCCCTGCGGGGTAAGCATGTGAGATTTACTAAAGCCATTCGATCATTAATATGGCAAAAGGGAAAGAAACGATGTTTCAAGGATTCGAAGAGCTGCAGATAGCAGCCAACGGCACCACCATCAATTTGGTGAAGGGCGGCAGCGGCCCCCCGTTGCTGATGCTCCACGGCTATCCCCAGACCCACGCCATGTGGAACAAGATCGCACCGCGGCTGGCCGATGACTTCACCGTGGTGTGCCCGGACCTGCGCGGCTACGGCGACAGCGCCAAGGTGGAGGGCGACCCGGAGCACATGAACTATTCCAAGCGCACCATGGCCCAAGACCAGGTGGACGTCATGAAGCACCTTGGGTTCGACACCTTCTTCTTGGTGGGCCACGACCGGGGCGGACGGGTGTCTCACCGGCTGACCAAAGACCACCCGCGGAGCGTGCTCAAACTGGCCACGTTGGACATCATCCCAACCCGCAAGATGTTCCAGATTGTAAACAAGGAGTTCGCCACCAACACTTACCATTGGTTCTTCCTGATCCAGCCCTTTGATTTCCCGGAGAAGGTGATCGGGGCCAACCCCGAGTTCTACGCCGGCCGGGGCTTTTCCCGGGTCAAGGACTCCGACAAAGTGTTCACTCCCGAGGCGTTGGCCGACTACCTGCGCTGCTTCAACAACCCCGGCACGATCCATGCCTGCTGCGAGGACTACCGCGCCGGGACCGGCATCGACCTGGTCCACGATGACGCCGACTTCGACCAGAAGGTTAACTGCCCCATGCTGGCCATGTGGAGTTCCACGGGCTACGTGGGGCGGACCCAGGACGTGCTGAAGGTTTGGCAGGAGTACGCCACCAACGTCCGGGGCCTCTCGCTTACCTGCGGACATTACATAGCGGAGGAGATGCCCGACGAGGCCTATACGGCGATCAAGGATTTTTTGCTAGAGTAGACGCCACGCCATCACCAAGACACAAAAAATAGGGAGGCAGACTCATGGGTTCGATCAGACTGTATACCGGCGACGACGGCCAATCTCACATAGAGGAGATTGATCCAACGGAACATCCCGCCTGGAACACCCTGCACGGCGTCAAGGGGATCGTGTTTCGTTCCTCCCCGCCGGGATACTTCAGCGATTGGCACATCGCGCCGCGCCGCCAGTACATTATCACCCTCTCCGGCGAGGCGGAGATCGGCCTGAAGGACGGCACCGTCCACCGTCTGGGAGCCGGCGACGTCAACCTGGCCGAGGACCTAACCGGCAGCGGCCACACCACCCGCGTGGTGAGCGATGTGCCTAGGGTAAGCGCCACGGTGCATCTGGAGGGGTAAGGGGGTTCAGGATTGGAGACTATTTGGGCGGGTTTTCGAACCCGCCCTTTTTAATATTACCAACTTCTCTCATCTCGACGGTCTGACACCTCCCAGTTGACCCCCAGTCTGCCTGAAGTGACAATAACGGTAATGATTACAGTTCACGAGGAGAATCGGTAATAACCAGAACTCAGCGTCGAAAAACTGCGGGTTATTCGGAAGTGATAGCAGAATAGTACTATAGGAAGGGGACTTCTGACGATTATGAGTGAAGAGGCACGAGAAGTTTCGGTCGAAACAGCAACCCAACCCGAAACATCGATTGAACGTGCAAAGGAAGCTTATTCGGCTGCACAAGAGGCAATCGCTGGTTGTTTTAACCAGGATGTCGACATCCAGATTCACGAGAATGTTTTTGTACCAATGCTGATATTTGACAGGATTAGTCAAATCCACTCCGCGAGCATACTTCTTGCAGAGAATAACCTACCTCGAGAAGCATTAATCCTTGTAACCTCACAGTTTGAGCTCTTACTTGACCTCATGTTTATTTTTGTAAAAGCTGGGCGGGCCACAATATGGTTAGAGCACTCAACCACAGCTAGAAGCCCTTGGGCTGTGAGGTCCAAAATTGATAAAGTATTTTACGGTCACGATGCACAGAAAAAGACTGCGATCAAAATGTACGAAGTTATGTGTTCAGTTAAACACTCCAATCCCGCTGCAGGGCCACTGGGGTTTAACGTGAAAAGAGGCGGCGACAAGGTGGTTTTCAGCCAAGGAGAATTGAACGACGAGCCCGCCGCTATAGGTGTGTTTGTGGTGCCGATGTCAACATATATTATGAGTTGGGGTGCTCTATTGGTTATGGATTCAGTATCGCATCACGTCTCGGAATCGCATCACGTCAATGTTGATATGAAAACTTATGATCAGATTAAAGGTTGGCTTGACTGGGCAGCCGAATTAGTCGACCAAGCACTAAATAATCCGATTTTTGGAAGCTTCAAAAGTGGGAAATCGTTGGCAGAGATACTTGATTTGCCGAAGTAGGGCCTGCCTAGTAGTTAAGGGAGAACCCGCCTACAACCTCCCCTTAGCCTTTCGCATTCCGGCGTCCCTTCCATGCCAACATTCCGTAACAGAGGATTCCAGCGCGCCTCTCAGTGTGCGCAGAATGTCCACGTTCGTTGCGTGTTGAGCGGTGTTGGTGAGTGCTATTAGGTTCGATTAGTGAACGGAGTAACATCGCTCAACACGCCTAAACTCTATTTCTGAGTGACTCTTAATCAGTGGGTTCTCGGTTCGACCCAGTTGGAATGTGGCCACCGCTTTTGGCCAATTCTTACCAAACACTTTTCGTGGATAGCTCCGCTTCCGCTGCGGGTGTGGTAGTTTCCAACCCAGGATTGATGGGCTGTGCGCGGACCATCACCCCCGCCTATACCCCGCCGCCGGATGCCTACCGGGCAGCTTGGGGTCCCCAAAAATCTTTTGGCGCAGTGGGCCGGGGGTGTATTCCTTTTGCATTAGGCCGCGTTTTTGGAGGATGGGGACCACGGCGTCTATGAAGTCCACGAAGGTGCCGGGGGTTACCGAATAGATCAGGTTAAAGCCGTCCTCGCCTGCCTCCTGCCAATCCTGCAACGCGTCGGCGATCTGCTCGGGCGCTCCAGTGAGGAACTGGCCCGCATTGCGAGTGCGATTCAGGTCACAGAAGGTCTGCGTCTGGTCCGGCGTCGCCGGGCTGGCATCCCGAATTGTGATTTCAGTAGTACAATGCATCCGCCAAGCACGGGCCTGACCTGCTCAGCGAAACAGCGTTATGGAGTCAGCCAAATATGCGGTTCGGTCACTTCTTTTATCCCATGAAGTTTGATGACAGCCGGGACGAGCAGGAGATCCTTGATTGTCTCGACGAGGCTCAATTCGTTGAGGAGCTGGGGTTGGACGCCATCTGGTTCGCCGAGCACTATTTCACCGGTGAGTGCGTGTATGGCGACCCGTTGGTCTTCGCCAGCGCGGTTGCCGTTAAGACCAAGAAGATCATGCTGGGTTTCGGGATCTTGGAACTTCCGCTGCACAACCCTGTGCGGGTGGCCATCCAGACGGCCCTGCTGGATAACCTATGCCAGGGGCGCTTGGTGGTTGGGACGGGCAGAGGCTCCAACTACAACGCCTTCGAGTACGTAGGGTTCGGGACCACGCCCGGCCTTGGAGCTGCCCAGTTGGACGAGGCAGAGGAGCTTCTGGTTAAAGCGTGGACCACCGACAATGTGCACTTCGAAGGCAAATATTGGCAGGTGTCATTCCCTTCGATTCGGCCCAGGCCTTACCAGAGGCCGCATCCGCCCTTGGCCCGGGCCTGCACTGGAGACGCGTCTTTGATCGAGATGGCCAAGATCGGCAGGCCGGTGCTGATCCGGGGCAATTCGATCAACGCAACCGGAGAAAAGATTCGGCTATACCAGGACACGATGTCGGCAGCCGGGTTTGGCGAAGAAGAGGTGGAGCAAAGCCTGGATCAGATCTGGGTGTGGCGCGAGATGCACCTCGCCGAGACCAACGACGAAGCTTGGGACGATTATCTGCCGGCCCATTACGACGCCTACCGGTATCTGCAGGATGTCCGAGAGGTTTGGAATCCTCCCGAGATGGAGATTTCGATCCAGAGCCCTCCGATGGTCCGGTCCGGTTACGGGGAGTCCCCTGATCCAGAGGCATCGGAGCTTCTGGTCGGGGGGCACAACCGGGTGGCCGAACAAGTAGCGCAGATGGAGAAAGCCGGCATCAGGAATCTGATGCTCACAAACAGGGGACTGGTGTCCCGGGATAAAACCGCCAAGTCTTTGAAGCTACTCAGTGAAAAGATCATGCCGTCTTTTCCCAATCATTAAGAATCGAATAGCAAAAAGGGGCGCCCCTGTTTGGTTGGGACACCCCTTTTTGTGATCGCCGCTTTCGGTGGACTTTGCAGGCTAAATCTTGCCTTTGTCTTTTGTGAAGATCGGATTCAATTCGACGCGCTGGGGGTCGCCGTCGAACCAGGGTGAAACTGTCTCGCGCCATTTGGTGTAATGGGGAGCGGCGCGGTGGGCGGTTTCCCAGGCTGCACGGTCCTCGTACACCTCATATAGATAGACTGTGTTTTCGTCATTGGGGTCGGCATGAACGTCGAATTGCAGGCAACCCGGCTCGTCGTTGTTGGACCCGACGGCGTCACCCATTGTGGCTTCGATGAATTCGGCGCGGTGCCCGGGCTTGATCTTGGCGGTTACGAATAAGGCGAACATGTTTCCTCCAGAAATAATTATCGTGGGTGGCTTAGTCCGGGTCCAAGCCGGCGAGCCGGGGCATGACTTCGTGGGCCAGCAGCTTCATGGATTTCACCCAGCCTTTTTGATTATCCATGTTGTCGTAAACCAGTGACAGCAGTGTGCCGAAACCGCCACACATCTCGTAGAGGCTGAGAATCTTATTCTCCACGGTGTCGGGCGAGCCAATCAGCCAGACGTTCTCGGCCATATACTCCGGCGTGACGGCGGAATCGGGGATGCTGGAATCGTGCTTGATGACGTGGGTCAACGAGAATTCATCGAAGAGGGGCAGCAGATACTCGCCCCAGACGCGCCCCAACATTCCGTTCACCGCTTGGTCGTAGGCTTCATCGTCCGAATCGGCCACCCAAACGTCCCTTGTGATGCGCCAGTCCTTTCTGGAGGGGTTCTTGCCGCTGCGCCCGGCGCCCTCCATGACGGCGTTCCAATGGCTGATGACGTAGTCACTGTTGAATGCCAGGCTCATTGGTATGAACCCGCGCTCGCCGGCGATTTTGAGAGTCTCCGAACCCACGCTGACCGAGGCTACCCCGATGGGCGGGTGGGGCTTCTGAAAAGGCTTGATGTGGTGTTTCAGAGTGCCGAACTGTGGCTCCGGCAGGTTAACGTTCCAGAACTCGCCCTTGTATTCAAAGGGCTCATCCGACTCCCAAAGCTTGAGGATGATGTCGATGGACTCCCGAGTCATCTCCCGGTGCTGACCGCCCGTCCCGTCGACGTCGAACATGGTGTAGTCGGTGGGCAGTCCTCCAGAGCCGATCCCGAACATGAATCGCCCCTGGGCCATGTGGTCCATGTATGCCACCCGGCACGCCAGTTCGGCTGGGTGATGGTAGGGCAGCAGATGCACACCGGTGCCCAGACGGATGTTCTTGGTCAGCATTAGTGCCTGGGCGATCATCAGGTCAGGCGATGGGATGGGCTCCCACGGAGATGTGTAGTGTTCTCCGATCCAGGCCTCGGAGAATCCAAGGTTGTCGGCCAAGACCAAACAATCCAGGTCCCATTTGTGGGCTTGAAAGGTATCCCGCTCCGGCGGATGAGAGGGCATCAAAAAAAGTCCGTACTCCATCGCTCCTCCAGACCTCGTTCAATATCAAAAAAATCGCAAATGCCCGGCTACCGCGTTCCCATTCTAGCGTTCAAAAGCCAAATGGCAAAGGCCAAATGGCAAATGGGGAACTCGTCCGGTGCCTGCCAAACAAAGGGATAACGGCCAACTTTGGGCAACAATGTTCCTCGGGTGAAGCAAAAATCACATAGGAGCGGTACATGCCGCTCCTATGTGATCGCCGCGCATTTACCGTTCTGACGCCTTTTATGGTGAGACGGGTAAGTCGATATGTCAAGGGCGGAGAGAAATTGTACCGGCAGGGCGGAGAGAAACTGTACCACTAAACGCCGCGGTGTGAGAGTCAAAGTGTCGTGGTATGTGAG